>NZ_JBHTMT010000003.1:28239-249045 GCF_042679465.1 Lactobacillus melliventris
CGTCTTGGTATTCAATAACCGATTGCTTATTATTTATCTTGGTATATTTAACCGTGATCGTGATGTCTTGATCAGTTGACTTCACCTGGGTCCCTTTTACTACTTTGGTATCAGCTTCATACCCAGTTACTTCTGGTGAGTTGACATCTTTAAAGGCAGCACTTGCCGGACCCCACGGACCATAATCGGTCTTCTTGGTTACGAAGTCTACTGTACCCTCACGGGTAAACTTGACTGTTTGTACGTTATCAGACAGTGGTGTTGGCGTACCGACATACTTGATGGTCTGTTTAACTTCTTTAATGAGGTTCGCGTCATCATTTTTACCTGTCAGCGGATTGTTTTGACCTGGTAGATAGGTCTGTTTCTTGTGCTTCATCTTAACGACGAACTTTTGCGAAGCGTCATTAAATACTTTATCTCCACCATCAGTAAAACCATCAGAAGCTACTTCATAGCCCGCATTGATTAAGTCATTAATAGTCTTGTCGTGCTCATCATGAGGGATCTTTTGACCCTCCTTGCCTGCAAGATTATTAGAAGCAATCACCTTGTTGTTATCGTCAACGTCTTGGTATTCAATAACCGATTGCTTATTATTTATCTTGGTATATTTAACCGTGATCGTGATGTCTTGATCAGTTGACTTTACCTGTGCTCCTTTTACTATTTCAGTATCTGGTTCATACCCCGGAATGTTAGGTGAACTAACATAATTAAAAGTATTACTTGCCGGACTCCACGGACCATAAGTGGTCTCCTTGGTAACGTGATCTACTGTACCCTCACGGGTAAACTTGACTGTTTGTACGTTATCAGACAGTGGTGTTGGCGTGCCAACATACTTGATAGTCTGTTTAACTTCTTTAATGAGGTTCGCATCATCATTTTTTCCAGTCGCCGGATTGTTTTCCCCTGGTAGATAGGTCTGCTTAAAGTGTTTTAAATTAACAATAAATTTTTGCGAGTCGTCACTAAATACTTTATCCCCGCCATTGGTAAAGCCATCAAAAACTACTTGATAGCCCTGTTGGTTTAAAGTAGTGATAGTTTTATCATGCTGATCACGAGGGATCTTTTGACCCTCATTACCATATACAGTATCGGAAGCGATCATTTTACTACCAGACTGATCACTATTACTATCAAGGTCATAATACTCAATAACTGTCTTTTGACTTGATCTACTGTACTTAACCGTGATCGTAATATCTTGATCAGTTGACTTTACCTGGGTTCCTTTTACTATACTGGTGTCAGGTTTATACCCTGGAAATTCCGGTGAATTAACATCCTTAAAAATTTGACTTATTGGATTCCACGGACCATAAGTGGTCTCCTTAGTTACGAGATCTACTATTCCCTCACGGGTAAATTTAAGCATTTGTACGTTATCAGGCACCGATGTTGGCGTGCCGACATACTTGATGGTCTGCTTAACTTCTTTAATGAGGTTCGCGTCATCATTTTGCCCAGTTGCCGGGTTGTTTTGCCCCTGAATGTATCTTTGTGTTTTGTGTTTTAAATTAACAATAAACTTTTGCGAGTCGTCATTAAATACTTTGTCCCCGCCACTAGTAAAGCCATCAAAAACTACTTCATAGTTGTTTTTATTTAAAGTAGCGATAATTTCATCATGTTTACTACGTGAAATTTTATCTCCTGCAGTACCGATTTCAGTATTAGAATTCAACAACTTATTGTTGGCATCAAGATCGTGGTATTCAATTATAGCTTGTGGTTTACTCGCATAATCAAAACTTTTGAACTTAAATATATGCTTAGTCGGTAAAGTTCCAGTTGAAGCAGAAATTGTAAAGTAAAGGTATTGGTTAGCACCATTAAATTGGATTTGTTTAGATGAAGTATAGGTTTGTCCATTAATTGTAATCTTTACTGTAAGTGTCTTATTACTTGCTGTATAGTTTAATGTAAAAAAATTGTCCTTTCCTTGATTAATATAAGTGTAGGGAACAGTAAAGAGACTATTTTTGCTAGTATCAATACTGCCAAATCCAGTGGTATCAGTAGTAACAAATGCTCCATATGCACAATCTTTTGGCGCAATTCCGTCATCCTCTGGACCAAGTAACTTAGGAGTGTCAGTTGAATAATTATGCCAAGTATCGAACTTCCAACCTATAGCATTAGGAATGCCATTAATACCTAAATTTCCACCAGTTTTGCCGACTTGGTTTTTTTCTCCAGTATAAAAGGCAAATCCAATACCATCAGCAATACCGGAAGCATTATCAGCTTTCGTTGTTGTTCCAAAGTTCATATATCCGGAAAGGGTAAAGTTCCTAGTTAAGTCAATCGGATCCTTGAAGGTGATATTACCTGCTTGCCAACTGTCACTTGTTAAAATTTGATTACCAACTGGTTTTCCGTCACCATCCGTGGAAATAGTATAATTTCCCGCTGTAGCTGCACTACCATTTTGTTGAAAATAGTTTAAATAATTATTCGGGTCTACATGAATACTATTTGCACTCCTTGTACTTATAGTTTGATTCCCATCATTTGACTGATCAGCAATAAAATTATTAGCACTAAAATTGTCAGTCTGAGTAGTTTCAGCATTAAGCTGATTGTCTTTTGTGTAATTTTCTTGGTTAACGTCATAGCTACTCTCTCTCTTTAAATCTTTTTGATCCAGAGTCGAATTACTATATTCAGTATTAACCTCTTGCTTTTTCATGATTTTAGAATTAAATGTACCACTACCAGTTTTGGTACCCTTCTTCAGTAGATCAGACTGAGAATTTATTGGTTTTTGTTTTGTTGTATTACGTTGCTTTTTGATTTTTTTAGCCTTTAAAGAAGAACTTCTAACTTTAGTACCCTTCTTCAGTGAATCAAACTGAGAATTTATTGGTTTCTTCTTTGTTGTATTACGTTGCTTTTTAGCGTTTAAAGAAGAACTTCCAACTTTAGTACCCTTCTTTAGTAAATCAGACTGAGAATTTATTGGTTTCTGTTTTATTGCAGTATGTTGCTTTTTGATTTTTTTAGATTGAGTAGAATGTCTTACAATTCTACATCTTTTCTTTAATTTTACTGTATTAGACTTAGGAGTAGTTTTTGCACGTTTAGTTACTTTAATCTGTCCACTTGGTACTTTAGCTGCATGAATTACTTCTGGATTGTTTACAGCCAAAAAATCCAGAGCGGCCACAGTAGCACCACTCATCAAAAACTTTTTTCCTTTTTTATAGAATTTTTTTGATTTTTTCATATATTCTCGCTTCTCTAATATATAAATAACAATTGTAAAGCTTTATTATTCATCCAAACGGCAGAGTATAAAGTGAATTTTTTGGTTTCTTTTCAAAAAATATAACAATCCAATTTTCTTTTAAATAAGGTAGATTAGAGGCAAATTGGTCTGAAACAAATTAAATCTGTTGCCCAGTTTTCGTGTCTATTATCCGGCCTCTGACCTTCAAAATAGTCACTATCCTACTTTATTTGGTAATTTGTTTGCTTTTTCAACTACCACAAGTGATACTATTTATGTAAGCTAAAAAAGTAGTCAGACTTCACACTTCGGCTACTTAATTAACTTACACAATAATGAAATTTTTGTGCTGTCCACTACGTGAACAATTTTATTATATTACCAGATATGGTAGCGGTCAAGTACAAAAAGCAATCATTTATGATACTTTTTGAAGGAAGAATTAAAAATGAATGTTTACTCCCGTATTTTTGATACTGCCAAAAAACATGGAATGTCCGTTAAAGAATTGGCAAGAAAAGCCGAAATTGGAGAAAATAGTATTTACCGTTGGAAAACCATTAAGCCCTCAATTCAATCATTAACGAAAGTAGCTCAACAGCTGCATGTTACGACTGACTATTTATTAGGTCAAGAAGAAAGTGATAGTAATTACTGCATAGATATAGCTGATGAAAATATTCAACTGCTGTATCATGGGCAAAATGTGCCAGAAAAATATATTAAGATGCTTCGCTTTATTATGGAAGAAGATCAAGCAGAAATGGCTAAAGATTAAAAAAGTGATTCTTTTTTTCTCTATGCTTTTGTTGGATTTTAAGCAAAAAAGAAGAGGCATATAAAAGTATACTCATACTTTTATATGCCTCTTACTTTGGTTATTTAAAATAAATACATTCTAGTCCTCATCTGCAGCTGCTGTATAGACATTCTGAACATCATCATCATCTTCCAGAGCATCTACCAAATGGTCGAATTGTTCTTTTTTATCATCTGGAACTGGAGTGGTTGTTTCAGGTATCATTGTCAATTCTGCATTGGCTAACTTATAGCCCGCTTTTTCAAGTGCATCGCGTACTTGAGCAAATTGCTTAGGGTCTGTATAAATTTCATATGCATCATCGCTGGTTTGCAAGTCATCACCGCCAGCATCCATTACATCAAGTAACATTTGATCTTCATCAGCATCAGTTGTTGAGCGGTCAATAACAATGTAACCCCTACGATTGAACATATATGCAACAGAACCTGTAGCACCAAGAGAGCCGCCATTTCTGGTAAAAGCAACTCTAACAGCAGAAGCTGTTCGGTTCTTATTATCAGTTAACGCCTCAACAAAGATAGCTACACCACCAGGTGCATAACCTTCATAAGTAATTTCATCGTAATGTTCTTCTGAATTGCCTTCAGCCTTTTTAATAGCCCGGTCAATATTTGATTTAGGCATGTTGTTGGCATGAGCCTTATCCATTACCATACGCAAATTAGGATTCCCGGAAGGATCAGGACCACCATTCTTTGCAGCCATATATATTTCACGAGATAATTTTTGGAAAATTTTACCCCTCTTTGCGTCTTGCGCATTCTTGCGGCCTTGAATATTGTGCCATTTTGAATGTCCTGACATTTAAGAATCCTTCTTTCTTTTGCTAGCGTATTAACGATATTATCTTACCGCATAGCACCATAAATTTCAATACTAGCAATTATTTAGCTCAACTTTTTAGCATAATTTAATGCGCTTTCATTAAAATAAGTTTACCTTGACTCTGGTCAATTTTTTATTTAATTAGTAAAATAAAAACATTAATTGTTTTCAAAGGAGAGAGTTTTAGTGGAGGAAATAAATTCAAACAAGAAGTATATATCTTGGCCAGTCTTAACCCTGATGGCTTTTTGTACCGTGATCGGGCTGGACGATATTATGTACAACTTTCAAAATCAGGGAATGCCAGTGGTAACGTCATGGATTATCATGTGTTTGTTTTACGTCATTCCCTATTCATTAATGGTGGGCCAACTGGGATCTGTTTTTAATAATGAGGGTGGCGGCTTATCATCCTGGGTTCGTGGAACTAACGGAGAATTTCTCGGCTATTTTACTGCCTGGACATACTGGGCAGCGTCAATTCCTTATGCCGTTGATTCAGCTAACGAAATAATCGTTGATATTGGCTGGGCTTTGACCGGTTCTGAAAAGTTTCAAAGTCAAATTTCTAATACCAAATTCGCTTTGATGACCTTTGCGATGTTCATTATTTTCATTATTGTTGAACATTACTTTTCTCACTCAATGGAAGTTCTTTCTACTATTGGTGGTGGATTAATGCTCATCATGACCTTGATGTTTGTTTTCTTGGCTTTCTTGGGACTAGCAAAATCCGGTGGTCACATGGCAACACAACCGTTTACCTGGCGGACACTTATTCCCAAGTTTGACATGCATTATTGGACAACTATTGCAATGCTTATTTACGCACTGAATGGTTGTGAACTGGTGGCACCCTATGTGACTAAGATGAAAAAGCCTAAGTCTGATTTTCCTAAAGCAATGATTGCCTTGGCATTAATGACTATTTTCCTAACAGTCTTTGGCTCTTTTGCTTTGGGGATATATTTTAATAGCTACCATATTCCAAATGATTTAAAAATGAACGGCGCTTATTACGTTTTTGACATGGTAGGACACCAATATGGCTTAGGTAAAACTTTGCTCTACGTTTGGGCCTGGACTTCTGTCTTTTATAATGCCGCTTTATTAGCTGTTCTTCTTGATGCCATGACTAGGATGCTCATTTCTGATACTGGCGATAAGTATATGCCTCAGTTTTTACAGAAAAAAGACAAAAACGGTCTACCTATTAATGGCTACATTTTAACTGTTTCTTTGTCAGCGTTTATTATGCTGTTAGGTATCTTCCTACCAGATATGAACGATATCTTTAATTGGCTGCTGAATTTGAATGGAATTATTTCTCCTGGAGTAACCTGCTGGATCTTCTTCTCTTTCATGCAGATCAGGAAAAACTCGCAAAAGTTTACCTCTGACTACGTTTTTATTAAGAACGATAAGCTGGGATATCTGGCTGGTTTATTCTTACTAATAGTGACTGCTGCAGCAACTATTTTAGGAATCGTACCTCAGGACATTAAAAAATTTAGTGGCTACTGGTGGTATGAACTAATAATCAATATTGTTGCTATCATTGTATTAATCGGCTTAGGTGCTATTTTACCAAGTATCAGAAGGCGTGAAGAAGAATACGGTATTGCATTTAACAAGAAGCAATGGACTACTATTTTTGTTTTGATAATCGGTTCTATTATTTTTGATCTATACCTTGGTGAGAAAAATACACTATTTCACAATGCCGCAATTAATTTTGGTCAAATTAAAATTGGGTTAAATATTGTCATGATTATTATTGAAACAATTTTGGCAATCCTAGTTTGTTGGCTTGTCGGCAGAAGAAAACCTACTCAGGTGAGCAACTAAATTTTAATTTAACGCTATTCTCCGAAACTATTTTGGTTTCGGAGTTTTTATATATCAGAAAAATTCAGTTAAAAATGCTTTCTAAAATAGCAGTACTCAATATTATTTCTCCCACATTGGTTAAAATATCCAAATATCTACTATATAATAGTAGTGACTGAAATAAATTAAGGAGATCTAAATGAAAAATATTCCCTTTAAAGCTGTAGCCGTTGACATGGATGGAACCTTTGAAAATGATGAAAAACAGTTTGATCATGAGCGCTTCGAAAAAGTCTTAACTAAATTGCGTCAAAGACACATCCACTTTATCGTCTCCAGTGGCAGACCATTATCACGTTTACGTCAAGATTTTTATGAATTTTTAGATCGGATTGATATTGTCGCTGATAATGGTTCAATTTTAACGAAAGACAATCAAATTATAGTTCGCCATGTGTTTACTTATAAAACTGGCATAAAATTAATTAATTTTATTCAAACCAATTATCCTTATGTTCAAATTGCTGCCAGTGGCTTGAACAACTCATATCTGAGTAAAAAGGCATTAAGTAACTTTAAAAATTTGATGCATTATTTTTATCCTAACGCCTGTGAAATTGGTGATCTTATTAATATTCCAACAAGTGATAGCCTAACCAAATTGACCTTAGAGTGCTCTGCTGAACTTGCGCATGAATTAGAACTAAAATTCAATCAGACGAATCCAGAAAGAATTCATTGTACTACCAGTGGTTTTAATAATATAGATGTAATGCCGAATGGCGTTAATAAGGGACAGGGTTTAAAATATTTTCTGCGTTACTTTAACGTAAAACCTGAAGAATTAATTGCTTTTGGCGATGGTTTAAACGATCAAGAAATGATCGAATTAGCGGGATATAGTTATGCAATGAAAAATGGACATGAAGACCTTAAAAAAATTGCTAAATATGAGGCACCGTCTAATAACGAAATGGGCGTATTGCAAGTATTAGAGAGCTATTTAGATTAGAATAAGAATATGAATATTGTTTTAAAAATGATAAGGACAAATTTTCATGAGTTATATTGACGTACGACACAACTTTAAGCGTTACCATACAGGAGATACAGAAATATTAGCTAATAATGATGTTAGTTTTACTGTTGAAAAAGGTGAACTGGCCATTATTTTGGGTGCATCCGGTGCTGGTAAGTCAACTATTCTAAATATTTTAGGTGGAATGGATACCAACAGTTCCGGTGATGTCATTATCGATGGTAATAATATTGCTAAATATAATAAGCGGCAGCTGACAAGTTACCGCCGGACTGATATTGGCTTTGTATTTCAATTTTATAACTTAATTCAAAACCTCACAGCAAGAGAAAACGTTGAGCTGGCATCAGAAATCGTTCCTGACGCACTTGATCCGGTAAAAACTTTGGTTGATGTTGGTCTCAAAAACCGCATTAATAATTTTCCGGCAGAATTATCTGGTGGTGAACAGCAAAGAGTAGCAATCGCTCGCGCTATTGCCAAGAATCCTAAAATTTTACTTTGCGATGAGCCCACTGGTGCACTTGATTACCAAACGGGAAAAAGTGTTTTACAAACGATTATTAATATGAGCCGCAATAACGGAACTACAGTAGTTATAGTTACACATAATAGTGCTCTGGCTCCTCTTGCTAACCGGGTAATTCATTTCCATGATGGTAAGGTCACGCAAATTGAAGAAAATTCACATCCAGATAGTGTTGCAAATGTTAAATGGTAGAAAAGGCTAATCATGAATAAAGTTATTCTAAAAGATTTTTGGCAATCAATTAAGCATACCAAGGGCCAATTTATTTCTATCATGGGACTCATGATGATCGGTGCCTTTGCTTTAGTTGGTTTAATGGTTACTGGCCCAGATATGCGCGATACTGGCAATCATTATGCACAAAAGCTCAATACTGCTGATTTAACGGTTATTTGTAATTACGGCTTAGATCATAAAGATACGCAAAAAATCAAGAAAACTAAGGGCCTGCAGGCTGTTGAATTTGGTTATATGACAGATACTGTAATCAAAAACAGTCAGGAAAGTTTTCGCATTTTTTCTAAGCCCAATTCTGTGGGCAAATATGAAGTTCGGAAAGGTCACCTGCCCACTAAGTCAAACGAAATTGCTTTAGCAGACCATTATTCTGATAAATATCAAATTGGTCAAAAAATCACTTTTACTGAAAAGAAAAATGTTTTGGGTACGACTCTATTAAAACGAAAAAGTTTTAAAATTGTGGGCTTTGTGCGCTCTAGTCAAATTTTATCCAATGTCAATTTAGGCCAAAGTAATAGCGGCACAGGGGAATTGAAAGGTTATGCCGTTGTCGATCCTAACGCTTTTAACCATACTGTTTATACGACTGCCAACTTAAGATATAAAGATTTGAGGAGGCTTGATTCTTATGGCAAGACTTATACCAGCAAGGTTAAGAATCATAAAAGAGTTTTACAGGATGATTTAAAAAATACTGCCCATCAAAGAAAAGCAAGGATTCTTTCTGCTGCTGGCAAAAAACTTGAGCCGCAAGAAAAGAAGATCCGTGAAGCTGAACAAAAATTAAAAGCTGCCAGTCAGCAAATTAACGCTGCCGCAAAACAATTAGCCAGTCAAAAAGAAAAATTAAATGCAAAAGTAGCTCAAGCTAAAGCTGCTGGTATAAATTTGCCACCATCTGCCCAGGCTCAATTAGAGCGAGCTGAACGAGAAATAGCTGCTGGTGAGCAAAAACTTCAGCAAGAGCAAAAAGTATTTGCGCAAAAATCGCGTGATACAACCAAAAAGATAAAAACTGGCAAAGAGCAAATTAACAAGGCGAAAAGGCAATTAAATAAGTTAGCTCTTCCCAGTTATAGTGTTTATAACCGGCGAGAAGTTCCTGGTGGTGAAGGTAATTTAGTTTATACAACTGTGGCACAAGTAGTTGAAGATTTAGCAAAAGTATTCCCGATTTTTCTCTATTTTGTTGCCGCTCTAGTTACATTTACCACCATGAATCGTTTTATTGACGAAGAGAGAATTAATTCCGGCACAATGAAAGCACTCGGTTATGATGATTATGTCATTATCAATAAGTTTCTCGCCTATGGTTTCATCTCAGGTACCATCGGTACCATTTTAGGAGTTTATTTAGGCCATACTTTGATGCCGCAGATTGTTTATCATGCATATTACAAGTCATTAACGATTCCACCAATTGAATTACACTTTCACTGGCAGATCAGTCTGGTAGCTCTCCTGTTATCTTGGATTAGTTCAGTTTTACCGGCATATTTAACTGCGAAGAATGAATTTAGAGAAAAGCCAGCTGCCCTATTGTTACCAAAAGCTCCGGCAGCCGGATCTACGATTCTTTTGGAAAAAATTCCCTTTATTTGGAATCATCTTAGTTTTACCCATAAAGTTACAGCACGTAATATTTTTCGTTATAAAAAACGCATGCTGATGACCATCTTTGGCGTTTGTGGTGCTGCTACTATGCTTTTTGCAGGTTTCGCTGTCAAAAATTCAATTACTAACATGAATAACAGGCAGTTCAACGATCTAATTCATTACAACATGATTGTCGCCCAAAAGCCTGGTATTTCAGTTAACCAGCAAAAGACTCTAAATAATAAGTTAAACGAAAACAATATTAAATCGGAGACTCCAATTTATTACGAATCTATGTCTAAAATTGCTGGTAAAACCGGTGACACCCAAGACATTACGTTAATTGCACCGTCTTCTGACAAGGTATTAAAAGATTACGTTCATTTGACTAATCGGAAAACCAAGCAGACTCTGCATTTAACTAATAATGGAGTTATCATATCGGAACGGTTGGCAACTCTGCTTAAAGTAAGCAAAGGCGGATATCTAACGCTCACGGACAAAGATAATAAGTCTAGAAGAATGAAAGTAGCTGGTATAACAGAAATGTACATGGGACACTTTGTCTTCATGAATAAAACTCAATATCAGGATATCTTTAAGCGCAATTTTAAATCTAACGCCTATTTAGTTAACTTAAACAATCCTAGTCGCAAAAACACTAGAAATATAGCCGCCCAATTTATGGCTCTATCCGGAGTGGCTGGTGTTGTACAAAACACGGCTGTTAGTCAAGAGCTGGATGTCGTGGTTCAATCCTTAAATTTGATTATGCTGGTGTTGATAGTAGTTGCTGGACTTTTGGCAATCGTAATTCAATATAACCTTACTAATATTAATATTGCTGAAAGAATACGGGAACTTTCAACAATCAAAGTTTTAGGATTCTATGATAATGAAGTAACAATGTATATTTATCGCGAAACCATTCTTTTAACAGGCATTGGTATATTGGTTGGCTATTTAACTGGTGATTTGCTCTATCGCTACATTCTTTATGTTGTTCCACCTGACAATGTTATGTTTAATCCGGCATTATCTGCTCCAAGTTTTCTGTGGCCATTAGGTGTAATTGGTGTGATCACTATCATTTTAGGTTTTATCGTTAATAAAAAGTTAAAAGACCTCGATATGTTAGAAGCTTTAAAATCGGTTGATTAATTATAACCTGCTCGCAATGAGCAGGTTTTTATTCGTAAAAAATTAAAAAATAAATAAAGTTGTGCTATACTTTTCTTATTAGATTTAATGTTCATGAAAAGATCTTCAAATTAACCTGTATACGAAATATTTATCATCCTTCCTTTTTAAATGATAAAGTTACTACAAATTAATTTTGGAGAAAAAATTGAATAATATTTTACAAGTTAAACATTTAAAAGAAACCTATAAGGATAAAAAGCAGGAATTTCAAGCTTTAGATGATGTTTCTTTTACAATTGACCAAGGAGAGATACTGGCGCTTTTAGGTCCTAATGGTGCTGGAAAAACTACTATTGTCTCAATCATTGGCGGTTATTTAATCCCTACTTCCGGCCATGTGATTTTAAATGGTCAAGATATTACCACTGCACGAAAGAGACCAAACATTGGCGTTTCTTTTGGTGGTGATTTAGGTTTTTACCGTAACGCTACAGCCAAGCAAAATTTGCAATTTTTTGCGGACTTGGCAAAGGTTCCCTTCCGCAAGCAGAACAAAGAAATCGAACGTGTTCTGTCAATTGTTGACCTTCTGAATGTTGCCAATAAAAAAGTGGGAGAATTTTCTAAAGGAATGACGCAAAGACTGCATATAGCACGCTCTTTGCTCAATAATCCTAATTTATTACTCTTGGATGAACCCACAAGTGGTCTTGATGTTGAAATTGCACAAAGTGTGCAGAAGACAATTAAAAATTTGTCTGACTCGGGTATAAGTATTTTATTAACCAGTCATACAATGTCCGAAGTTGAAAAATTGGCTAAACGGATAGTCATTTTAGGTGCAGGGAAAGTATTTTTTACCGGCACCATCAATGCTGTTTTTGGCTTAGCTGAAAAAGAGATAAACCAAAAACCAAAAAATTTAGAAGAAGCCTACTTAGCTTTAGCACCTAAATTAAGGAGGAAATAAAAATGCGTTTTATTCGTCTCTTCCTCTTTCATGTTAAAGATTATCTTTCAGATCAATATTTTGTCTGGTTGACGATCACAAGTACTACTTCTATCTTCTTAATGCAATATATTATGGCGTACGCTACACATAATTTGGATAATACACAAATATGGCTCCAAAGCGGTATTTTTGGCATGTGGACTTCTTGTACAACCGTTGCCGGTTGCATCAGTTTTGAACGTTACAAAGGAACGCTGCCTTATTTATTAAACAGCCAGTATGATGAAAGAGCTTCGTTAATTACCTTGCTTTTGCCTGCATCCAGCTATGGCCTATTTTCGTTTCCGATTGCATTTATTCTGGCAAAAATTTTAGGAGCAGCTACTGGTACAGTTTCTCTCTACATTATTTTATTAATTTTGCTAATGTGGGTCGGTTGTGCAGTAATGGGCATCTTAATTTCATCTTTTCTAACTCTGTCACCAAACGCAATGGTCTATGAGAGTTTAATCGGAACTCCGATATTACTATTAGCAGGATTATTCGGCAATGATACCGTTTTAGGGCCATTAACCAATGTGTCACAATGGTTTATCCCAATCACGTCACCAATTGCTGCTTTATCCCATAATAAAAGCCTCAACTGGTCTTCTTATTTCTGCAGTTTACTTCTTTGGATTGTATTAATTGTGGTTATTGTCAGAAAAATTAACGACCTGGTAAGAAGGAAAGGAGCTCTGAAAATTATCTAATGTTTGCTACACAGTTCTCGAGCCTTTCATTTCTGAATAATTGGCGGACAAAGCTGACCTACTTTTTCATCACGCCAATGATTAATCTAGCCCTGTTAGTATTAATTAATATGCAGTATTCTAATCAATTTAATTGGGATGTTGCCATTAGCTCCATTGCAATGGATGCGGCAGTACTTGCACTTGAAACATTTTGTTCTGCTGTGATTACCGATGCAAATTTAAAGATTGACTTTGAATTAATTGCCAAAAAGCCTTTTAGTTTCAGATATTGGCTTACAAAATGCTTTGTTGCCATTATTATAGGCTGCACTTTAGCACTAATTAACCTTTTTCTATTGTACTTGGTAGGAGCTCCATTAGTCATTATTAAGCGCGCTTTACTTATGCTACCACTTTCATGTATTTATGGCTGCGCTTTAGGTTTTGTATCTTGGGCTATTTCCTGGCAAATGAATGATCCCTATTTTTTGGAGAATATTTTTAGCAGTTTAGCCCAATTAATATCAGGAGTGTTAGTGGTAATTTCAGCTTATCCTGATTGGTTAAAAGCAATTGCTTTACTATTTCCTTTTGCAGAACCTGTTACTTATATTAAAACTGGTCATGCGAATCTTATTTACAGCATATTTATTACCTTCATTTGGCTTATTATTGGCATTTTTGCTTATATTATTCAAATCAAGCCTGTTTTAGCCAAAGGAAAACATCATTATTAAAGTTCACACAGTAAAAAAGAGCGGTTGAATGTAATTCAACTGCCCTTTTACTTTTAAAATACTATATTTTGGCTTTTCCTAATAAAACCGAACTGATAACAACTGATAGTGAACTAAAGGCCATAGCTAATCCTGCTATTTCCGGACTAAGTGTGAGACCCACACCTGCAAATAAACCAGCGGCTACTGGAATCCCCAGTACATTATAAATGAAAGCCCAGAACAGATTTAACTTTATCCTATTAAAAGTCTTGCGGCTTAGCTTTAAAGCCCGGACAACATCTTCCAAATCGTTTTTAATTAATACGATGCCACCTGCATCGATGGCGACATCGGTACCGGAACCCATGGCAATTCCTACGTCTGCTTGGGTTAGAGCTGGCGCATCGTTGATCCCATCACCCACAAAAGCCACATGATGCTTTTTCTGCAGCTTTTTAATGGTATCAGCTTTATCAACTGGTAAAACTTCAGCTATTACCTGATCAATACCAACCTGCTTTGCAATCGCGGCAGCTACCTGCTGATTATCACCGGTGAGCATAACCGTTTTAAGTCCTAATTGATGTAAATCGGAAATTGCTTTTTTGGCGTTTTCTTTAGGTGCATCTTGAATTGCAATTAGACCTATTACCTTATTATCTAAAACGACTGATACTACAGTTTTAGCGGCATTCGTCAAAGCTGCAACTTTAGATTTGAACTCTGGTGAAATAAGAACTGCATCCCTATTTTTAGGGCTACCTACCAAAATATTTTTTCCGTTAACAATACCGCTAATACCTTGTCCTTCATTAACTTTAAAATCTTCCACTGGTAGAAAAGCAAATTTTTCTTTTTTAGCAGCAGCCAAAACAGCTGGAGCAAGAGGATGTTCAGAAAATTTTTCTAAACTGGCTGCCAATTGTAAAACAATTTTTCTATCACCAACAATATCTGTTACTTGTGGTTGACCTTTGGTAATCGTTCCCGTTTTATCAAAAACTATAGTATCAATGCTGTTTGCAGCCTCTAAAATTTCGCCGTTTTTGATTAAAATGCCCATTTTGGCACCACGACCAGTTCCTACCATTAAGGCTGTTGGGGTAGCCAGACCCAAAGCACAAGGACAGGCAATCACCATTACTGCAACAGCAAAAACTAAAGCAGTTGCAATATTTTTACCGAGAAAAATATACCAAACTAAAAAAGTTAGAATTGCAATAATCAAAACAGTAGGAACAAAAATATTGGCAACTTTATCGGTTAATTTTTGAATTGGCGCATGACTGTTCTGCGCCTTTTTTACTATAGCCACTATTTGAGCCAACATGGTATCATTGCCAACTTTTTGAGCTTCCATTACAAATGAACCTGTTTGATTAATTGTTGCCCCAATAACTTGGTCGCCACTAATCTTTTTAACCGGCATGCTTTCACCAGTTACCATAGATTCGTCAACACTGGAATTGCCGGAAACAATTTTGCCATCTACTGGAACTTTTTGTCCAGGCATCACTTGAATTAAGTCGCCCTTAACTACCTGAGTGATGGGAGTACTGACAAAATGATCACCTTTTTTAACCAGAGCATCTTTTGCGCCTAAATTAAGTAACTTTCCCATAGCATTTGAAGCAGTAGACCGCATTTTTTCTTCTAAAACCTGCCCTAGTAAAACAAAAGTAATGACTAAAGCCGCACTTTCGAAAAATACGGGTTTACCGGTGGACATGGCATAAATGCTATAAAGATAAGTTATTGATGTCCCTAAAGCAACCAGAGTGTCCATGTTTGAATGGTGTTTTTTAAACGCAGACCAGGCACTGGAAACAAATGGACCAGCTGAAATCACCATAATAATCGTAGTAAAAATTAACATGGTCCATTCACCGCCAGGCAACATCCAGCCAGTAAAAGGATGGATGATCATTTCAATTAGCATTGGTAGTGATAATATTAGCGACGTCCAAAAACGTGTTGTGATCTTCATTGTTTTACCCTAACTATTTGACAATAACCTTACCATGAAACATATTCATACTGCATGCCCACTCGTATTCGCCAGGTTTTGATGTATCTATTTTGATCGGCTCTGTTTTACCTTGAGGCAATTTTTGATTTATACCAAAATCTGAGAAGATAACATGATCTAAACAACTGGAAGAATCAGTTCTTTTAAAGTTTAAGGTAGCCGGTATTCCTCTTTTTAAGATAACTTTTTCTGGAGAATATCCGCCTTTGACCTCAATATCAACACTTTGCTTATTCGAACTAACAGACGCATTTTCTGTTACTACTTGGTGCTTACCAAAGAACCACCATGCGATAAAGGCAATAAGTGCGAGTCCTAAGCATAAAATAATAATCCTATTCATGATAATTCCTCCCCAATGAAGCTTATTATTAATGTCTACATTTGTAAACTAAATTTAGTATAAATTATGTATCTACAAATGTAAACATAAATGCTCAAAAAAAACTTACTGAGAACATCAGTAAGTTTCAGCACTATCAATCGGCATCTAATCGCTTTAACCATTGAGTGAGGTCATTTTTATCTAGCATTATTTGCTTAAGTTCTGTTTTATTTTCCGCAGCCAGTAGCATCATTAACTGGAGATATTTACCAACTGAAATACCATATTTTTCCAAATTAAACTTAGCATTTTTTACTACTGCATTATCTAAACTAACTGTAACTAGTTCGTCTTTCACCGCTTATCCCTTTTCCCATATTTTAAAATAAAAACTGACAGGAATATTCTAAAAAAATTTATACGGCTGTGCAAGCTTTATGGAAAACAGTTTACTTAGCTATCTACCAGCTCCATCATACTTCTTGAGGCCTAAATTCCAGATTACATGATCCAGTACTACAAATATTAAAGCAACTAAAAGCTGTAGTAGCAAAATATGCCATTCTTCTGGCCTTAATAGAATAATTGTTGCGGGGCATGCAACTAGGCCAAAAGGCAAAATAAAATTAAATATTATATTGCCCAGGCCACGATAAATACTTGCAGGATAACGACTCATTTGTATCATACTTAAAAATAAATCATTTCTGCCAAAATTAGTTGGAAACCAAAAAGCTGAAATTGTCCAGAGATACCACAATGAATAATACAATATGCAGCCTAATACACAGGAAAATAAGAAACAAACTAGTTGGATAAGACTAATTTTTATTCCTTGACACGCATAAATAATTACTACCAGTCCCAAAACGGAATTTATTAGTTGAGTAAATTCAATGGAACTAAAAAAATAAAATAGTTTAGTATTAATTGGCTTTAGGAGCACCGAATCAAGCGTACCCTCTCTAATATCAGCTTCCATTTTAGGCATCGATTTGACTAAGAAGGCCATCAGGAAGCCATCTAGCATAGTATAAACCCCAACTAATAAGAGGCATTCCTTAAAACTCCAGCCTCCAACAGTGTCAACATTTAAATAAATTACTTTAAAGAAAGCAATTGGGATACCCAACCAAAGTACTGAGGAAATAATACCAAATACAGTATCCAGCCTAAAACTAATAGTCTCTAAAAAGGCTATCTTGATTAAAGAACCGATCAGTTTAAATTTATTTTTCATATCTAACCCATTACATCAGAATATCTCTGAAGCCCTTTTCTATTAACTATTTGTACAATTACATAAAAGATAACTGCCCAAGCAATCTCAATTCCAGTATTTTTAAGCCAAGATTGTAGGGAGAGCCCTTTTACCAAAGTATCTATGGGAAAAGAACTAAAATACTGAAAAGGTAAGCATTTGGTTATTTTTACCAAAAAAGGCGGCAAGATTTCTAAGGGAAAATAAAAACCAGCCAGCAAGTTTACCAACACTTCTTTTACTAGTAAAACAAAGAAGAGGTTATCAAACCAATAAGCAACACTACCTATGATGTAAGAGAAAAGAAACCAAAGCACCGCTGACATAATAATGCTAAAGGCAAATTCCAACAGCACTATCAGTGATATCTGCAATAAATTTTTTACTAGAATATATAATATTCCAATTATCAGTATTGGAGCCAGCAGAAGTAGATTTGCTAATCGGTCGCCAACCATTTTAGCGAAATAATATTTTTCAATTGCTATTGGTCGATGAACAATGTTTGACAATTCACCCGAATGAATATCATCATTTAATTCCCAATCAATTGCATACCAGACAAAGGAATTGATAAAGTTAACGCCAATGTAATAAATAACAATTTGATTTTTAGTAAATCCGCCCACTGTTTGCCCGTGATTTAATATTAAAGACCACAGATAAAACATTACTATACTTGGCACAAGAGCTTGCAGTAGCAAAATCACCACACTGCTTTTATTCGCTAAAATAGACTTGAGGGAAATTTTACTTACTGCACGGTATGTTTTTAACATTTTTGATTCTCCTCGGCAAATAATTCTAAGATAATGTCTTCCAGTTTCAGTTCATTTATTTGATAATTTGAACCCTGTTTGTTTTTGGCAAGGAATGCAATCATATCATCAACTTCTTCATTTGGAACTTTGATGGTAATTGTTAAATCATCCTGATTGATTATTTTGCCCTCAATATTCTTCTCAGCAAAACTTTCTGATTTATCAAATGTGATGTACTTATTACTACTGAATTTATCTAGTAGATCCTGTTTTTGACCATTCCACATAATTTCTCCGTGATTAACAATTATTAAGCGGTCGCAGATAGTCGCAATATCTTCCATATCATGGGAAGTCAAGAAGACGGTCAGTTTTTCTTCTTTATTTAGTTGCAAAAGAAATTTACGGATATCTCTTTTTGCCAAAACATCAAGCCCTATTGTGGGCTCATCTAGAAAGAGCACCTTGGGTCTAGTAGCTACACCTGCTAAAAATTCAATTTTCATCCTCTCTCCCAGTGATAATTTACGTGTTTGAGTATCTAACTTTCTTGTAACGTTTAATACTCGAGCTAGATTATTAACTGTTTCTTGAAAAGATGTTTCAGAAATATCATACATTGATTGCAAGAGCTTTAAATAATCTCTGGGAGTTAAATCGGGAAAAAGTTGTGACCTGTTTCCCATCACTACCGAAATTGATTTTTTAAAATCATTAGTCCTTTTGGTAGGATCAAAGCCATTGACCCTGCAGTAACCTGAAGATGGAAAAAGAGTACCGGTTAACATCTTTATAGTAGTAGTTTTACCTGCACCATTTTGTCCAATAAAACCTACTTTCTCTCCTGGTTTAATGTTAAAGTTTAAGGATTTAACGGCATTAACAACCGTTCTTTCTGGCTTAAAAATATTTTTTGCTATAGCATGCCAAGTCTCGCCTCTGGTGGCCACCGCATATTTTTTTGACAGATCATGTACTTCAATTGCATTTTCGACCATGTTTCAAACTCCATT
Organism: Lactobacillus melliventris; assembly: GCF_042679465.1. Classification (NCBI taxonomy): domain Bacteria; kingdom Bacillati; phylum Bacillota; class Bacilli; order Lactobacillales; family Lactobacillaceae; genus Lactobacillus; species Lactobacillus melliventris. The sequence continues at coordinate 47,300 of NZ_JBHTMT010000003.1, forward strand.
TTTTTATCAAATCCGGCACAAAAAGGCAATTACCAAAGGAAAGTGTCCTTTAATAATTGCTCTTATTGAACAAAATCACCATACTTTGCCAATGCCATTGGTTTAACCTCATTATTAGATAGATATTTAATCAACAGCATTAGATTCAATTTTAGCACAGTCTTAATTGTTTTTAAATAATATTTAATTTATTTATTGATTTTGTTGTAAACCCGAACAATATCAAGATATTTAAAAAAGATTTTCTATACCTAATGCCTACCAATAAAATAATGTAAAGTGTTAATAAACAGAATATTAGTTTTGATTACTTACAATATAAACTAATATGGTATATTTGTTCGCCTTTAAGGTTGAAATAGATTCAAAGTAATATTATACTTTTATCAATATAGTTTTTGATTTTAACTTGACCAAGATCAAAATCACTAGTAAAGTGTAATCAATTTAACTTTAATAATTTTAAAAAGGAGAGTGCATTAAATGTCAAATTGGACAACAAAATTTGTTAAAGAAGGTCTAACTTTTGATGATGTTTTATTAATTCCAGCCGAAAGCCACGTATTACCCAATGAAGTAGATTTACATACTCAACTGGCACCTAATCTTAAACTAAATATTCCTATAATAAGTGCGGGAATGGACACTGTGACTGAAGGTGCAATGGCCATAGCTATTGCACTGCAAGGCGGCTTAGGAGTGATCCATAAAAATATGTCAATCACCGCTCAAGCTGGAGAAGTAGCAAATGTCAAAAATGTTGTTGTCCCAAGTAATATTACGAAAGCCGCTGTTGATGATCACAACCACTTATTGGTTGCAGCTGCTATTGGCGTTACCAGTGATACATTTGAACGGGCTGAAGCACTTATAGAAAAGGGAGCAGACGCAATTGTCATTGACACTGCACATGGTCATTCAGCTGGAGTTTTACGTAAGATAAAAGAAATTAGAGCACATTTCCCTGATATTACCCTTATTGCCGGCAATATCGCTACTGGTGATGCTGCTAGAGCACTCTTCGATGCTGGTGTTGATATTGTCAAAGTTGGAATTGGGCCGGGTTCTATTTGCACCACACGTGTCGTAGCTGGTGTTGGAGTCCCACAAATTACTGCAATTTATGATGCGGCTACAGCTGCTAGAGAATACCACAAACCAATAATTGCCGATGGCGGTATGAAGTATTCCGGTGATATTGTTAAGGCTCTAGCTGCTGGTGGTAATGCTGTTATGCTTGGTAGCATGCTTTCAGGGACTACTGAGGCACCGGGCGAAATTTTCGAAAGTGACGGTCACAAATTTAAGACTTATCGCGGAATGGGTTCTGTCGGTGCAATGGCCCAAGCTCATGGCTCTTCAGACAGATATTTCCAAGGCGGAGTAAACGAGGCTAACAAGTTAGTACCTGAAGGCGTAGAAGCACGCGTTGAATATAAAGGTGATGTTTCTGATATTGTCTTCCAGATTATTGGCGGTCTGCGCTCAGGCATGGGTTATGTCGGTGCCGCTACAATTGCTGACTTACGAGAAAATGCACAATTTGTCAAAATTACTAATGCTGGTTTACGAGAATCTCACCCACATGACGTGCAAATTACCAAGAAAGCACCTAATTACGAAAGATAATAAAAATTAAGAAAAAACTAGTTATTGCCTCAAAACAATAACTAGTTTTTAATTTATCCTATTTTTCCGAAATAGCGTCATTCAGTTTCTGTAAATTCTCTACTAACTCATTTTTAGTTTCAGTTCCAAGAATTGCAGCGTAACTATTCTCAGACTGAAAAACATAGTTAGAAATTTTTTCTTCTAAATTAACAGCTTTAGGGGTTAGGATGATTGCTTTTAATCGAGTGTCATGTGGATCGACTTTTTTCGTAATTAGGTCTTTTTCTGCCATTAAATGTAAAACATTGGTAGCCGTTGACTTTCTAATATTGAATTCATGCTCAATGTCTTTTTGATAAATTGGCTTATTTTGGGCAAAGGAAGATAAGTATTCGATAATCAACATTTGCGTTCCAGTTAGACCTATTTTTCTGGCATAGTGATCAGCGTTGCGGTTAAACGTATTTTGTACTCTCTCCAATGCCAATCCTAATCTTTTCATTATTTCATTCCTTTGCTTTTACTGGTTTTGTAGCCTGATAAAGTAAGTATACACCAATAAGGACAATAATTAGAATAAAAATTAGACCGACTTGTGCGGCATCAATGTATTTTCCAGAAGTAGAATTTTGACTACTCATCTGCTCTACGAATTGCATGATGGCTGAAATAACTGCAGTGCCAACCGCACCAGCAAATTGCTGTGCCATATTGAACAGACCGTTACCATCAGTACTTTCTTTTTCGTCAAGTTGACCAATAGAAGCTGTCATAGTATCACCCATTACTAAACCTATTCCCAGCATCGTAATGGTATAAAACAAGATTATCTTGCCAGAGGTTAACGATGAAGCAAATAAACAATATAATATGCCACCAATTATTTCAAAAACAGCTCCAGTCATAATTGGCTTTTTTGGTCCATAGTTATCAAGCAACCTGCCACTAATTGGTGACATAATTGCTCCTACGAGCCCACCGATTAGTAATAACAGACCCGCAGTCATCGCAGTAGAATGGTTGACAATTTGGACGTAATTAGGCAAGATGAACGACAAACCCAAGGTATTTACCTGGAAAATAAAGTAGGCTGTAATTCCTTGAGTGAATCTGATGTTTTTAAAAACACGAATATTAATCAGTGGATTAGTAGTATTCAATGAGTGTCTAATAAAAATGATTAAACTGATTATTCCTAATGCTAAAGGTAAAACAAACATGAACGGTTTTTGTAAAATTGTAGACAAGTTGCTAAAAGCAAAAATTAAACCAATAAATGTTAAAGCAATGCTCAGAAAGCCGGTAGTATCAAGCCTAGTATGCTTAATGCTCTCGGTTTGACTTGTTATTGAAGTTAAGCCCATGATCAAAGATATTACCATCACGGGGATAATAAAGATAAAAATATAACGCCAGCCTAAATTATTAACAACCAACCCGCCAAAACTTGGTCCTAAAGCTGGAGCTACAGCAGTAATCATTGTTCCTATTCCCATAAGGAGGCCGAGTTTATCAAGCGGTGTCCTTTCCAAAATGATATTAAACATTAAGGGAATAGCTATTCCTGCGCCCGCGCCCTGAATTACGCGACCAATAACTAAAAAAATAAATTGGTTAGCAACTGCGTCGATCACCAATCCGCAAATAAATAAAGAAGCGGCTGTTACAAACAGCTTTTTCGAACTAAAGTTTCTTTTTAAATATGCCGATAGCGGCATAATAATGGAAGCAACCAGTAAATAGCCCGTTGTCATCCATTGTACTGTGGCCATATTAACATGAAAATCATTCATTAAAACTTGAAAAGTAACGTTCCCTGCCGTTTCAATTAGCACACCTGAAAATGACATCAGTCCAGCTGCGAAAATTGAACAAATTAATTTTGCATCTAATTTTCTTTCCATTCGAATTCCTCCTGGTTATTTAGTTAGCAAGCTAACTAAATAACCATAGTAACTCACATTTTTTTGAAATGCAATAAATTAAAAGCAAAGAAAAACCACCTTGAATTTCAAAGTGACTTTTTAAATGCTATTTATTTATCTGTATTAATCACATATTTTTTCCAGTAACGCCAAACATTATCACTGGAAAAGCGCTTAGCATTTTGATAAGCACCCTCATTCATTTTCCTGCGTAATTTTGGACTAGCAAAGAATTCACTAATTTTAGCTGCTAAGTCATCTATATGACCACTTGGCACGACAAAACCGCTCTGACCATCAGCAATCAAGTCTGCTGGACCATAATTGATATCATATGCAAATACCGGAACGCCGTGTGATTGAGCTTCAACTATTGAAAGCGGGGCTCCTTCGTATCTTGAAGAAAGAATTGAAAGTTGAGCATTGTCATAGACATAATCCATATCTTGGGTGTAACCCATAAAGTGAACTACATTTTCCAACTTGAGATCTCGCACCAGCTTCTTTAGCATGTTTTCTTCTTTGAAATTATCCGCGCCATTGCCATAACCATAAATATCTAGAGTAAGCGTATCATTATTTTGATAAGCTTGATTAAAGGCTTTGATCGCGTCATCAATTCGTTTTTCATGGAATAAACGAGCTACAATTATTATTTTCCCTTTTATACGCTCACTCATTGGGATATGCTCTGCATGTAACTGCTCATCTGGTACTATTCCCACAGGTATAGCTACTATCGGCACTTGCGTTCTTAGTCTTTCACGCATGTCATCCGCTTGATGTTTTCCAGGAGTGACTACTAAGTCGGTTTTACTGAGTAATTCGTTATTAGAAATTGAGTTGTAAGTAAGAGGTGAAGTAGGATCCCAGTAGTCTCTGAAGTGAATATTATGAAAATGTTCGATTTTTCTGGCAGGCGTTTTCATATTAATCATTGGCACGTTGGTAATATTACTGCGATCAGAGATAAAGGTTGACCTTTCATCCCCATCCTGCTGGTTTAATTCATCAAGCATAATAGTAAAGGCTTGACCACTATTCATAAGTGAGTGTACAACACCTTGAATATCAGTCAATTGAATGTTAGTTGCTGGATATGAATTCGGTCTTTTTTCATATGAAATCTCGTAATATATGGTATTGTCGGGACGGAAAAACAATTCACAGACTAAATGTCCATCCACTGTATCATAAATTTGTGTTAGGCTTTTAAACCCACGAGTATCATAAAAGTCCTGCTTAATGCAGTTGACATCTCCGTTATAATATTTAATCGTGTCCACACTACCATTAGGCAACATATTAATAGTCATGGTTTTACGATTATCTTCGTACACTTCATAACCATTATTGATTTTTTTCACCTTATTAAAGTTTGGTATCGGTAAATCTTTTATCGTGACAACGTGACTAGCAAACTTTACCGTACCGGCAAAGAAGTCAAACATATTGACATAATCATCATCAGTCATGCCATACAAAGGTAAATTACGATGTGCAAAGCGATTAAACTCCGACATAACAATCTTTGCTTTAACATGATTACGTTTAAATAACTTTAATCTTTTTACTTCTGCGTGCTCTATACCTGAACTATTTGCGTCTAATCTATTGTTTAAAAAGTAGTACATTAATTTGTCCTTTATTTATACATTTGAATCACTATTAATTTTAGCACACATTTAATAAGTATTTACGTTACGTTAAAATAAATAAGCATTAACCTAATTTTTTAGGTAATGCTTAATTTTAAAATTAATATTTTATTCTTTTTTTGTTAGCTTTAAAACTAATGGCCAAATCAATGCTGTTATCACACCTACTGCCAATCCTGCCCACAGCACTGGAGAAACAGTTAACGAAATTCCTTGAGCAACATTACTTTCCAGCCATTGTACTAATTGGTTAGCTAAGAATTGTAATGCTCCAAAGGATCCCACAGATGCAATTAACAAAATAATTGCAGCCCAATATTTACCAAATAATATTAACAAAGCGGATAGGATAAAAATTAGTATTGCGGCAAAAAAGCAATAATGGAAAATAGTGATACTTTGATTAACCTGATTCTGGTTTTCTTTCAAACCGTCGTTAATTTTGTTTAGTAACAATTTGCTAACTGCTTTTTGCACATCATTATTCTCTGGAAAAGATAAACTTTTAGCCGTCACTTCACCATTTTCCTGGTAACTTGCACCTAAATTGTACAAACTGGTATAAGACATATCATGATGATATTTTTTAGGTAATTGTTCGAGAATTTTGTCTTCAACACCAAAGTCCTTAGCCAATTTCAATGTACTCTTTAGTCTTGAATCACCTGTATTGTTAACACTCTTTTTGATCACTGTTTGAGCCAGACCACGAACATTTTGCACATTCACTGTTATCGGGGACTCTATCATTAGAAAACCGGAAACACCAACCGCTGCAACAAAAATTAGCCGTAACAAAATACTAGCGAATTTTCTCATTTAATTAACCTCCTAAAAAATATTAACTGTTTAATCTAACAGACATGTTGACCCGAAGCCAGACAGTTACAATTAACCATTTCAGGAGCATGCTCCTTTTTTAGAGCAAGTTCTTTTTCAATCTGGGTAATATCACCTTGAGAAAGAGGCATATCCTTCAGAATTGCTATCATTACCTTACCTTTATGCATATCACACATGTGGCACATCATTTCATTAGTGACTTGAATCATCATCTCTATCTGCGTAACAGTAGCGGAGTATACAAAACGGCGACCGTCCTTACGGGTTTTTAGCAGACCCTTTTTGACTAAGCGACCCATCAGAGTTTTAATAGTTGACTCAGACCAATCCTTTTTTGCTTGCAGTTGCTGAATCACATCACCAGTGTGAATTTCTCCTAAAGTCCACACTATTCTCATAACTTCCCACTCAGCTTCGGAAATATTATGTTCTTTATTTTTTTCTACCATAATAATCAACCTAGTTTTATTTTACTACAGAACAAACTTTTTTAGTGCTTTGGCAATTCCATCATTGTCATTATCTGCAGTCACATAATCTGCATTGTCTTTGATCATTCCCACAGCATTACCCATGGCTACTTTTTTGAAATCAGGATTAGTAAACATCGAAATATCGTTGCCCTGATCGCCAAAAACCATAACTTGACTTGACTTAATTTTCAGTCTCTCGGCTAATTGCTGGACTGCATTACCCTTAGAAGCATCTTTAATGTTAATTTCAACAATAGAAGAAAAGCTGCGGACAATATCATACTTGGCAAAGGCCCATTGAGGGATATTATTCCACAATTTATCAACTTCACGTTCATCATCAAGAACACTAAGCCCCACTTTATTAAAAGTAAAATCTTGTGGTATTTCTTCTGCTTTCCTCACTTTAATCACATTTTTATTATAGATAGCATTTCTAGCTAAATTTACTCCTATATCACGATCACATGTCCAGTAACACTCAGGAGTTTCAAAATGAAGGTTGATATGGGCTAATCTTTGCAAGCGACGCATATTAGAGAAATCACGGTAGTTCATTTCTTCATTCATTAAAATATTTCCCGCCAGATCCTGAATTACTGCACCATTGAAAACAATGTCATATTGTCTTGCGCCTTGTAAACCTAATTGTTTATTAAATTCAATTGTACCAGACAATGGTCGACCTGTGGCTAAAACCACCTTAATGCCCTGACTGTCAGCTTGTTTCAGTACCCTTTCAGTTTCCGGTGAAATCTGTTTAGAGGTGGTAAGTAAAGTACCATCTAAATCAACCGCAATCAATTTTATTGCCAAAATAATATCCTCCTACACTTTTTCACTATCTTCTTTATTATACAAAAAGTCGTAATTACTTACGACTTTTTCAAAAAATATTCTCTTTTAAAACAAAACAGAAACTCAAAAAGTTTATTCTACAGTAACGCTTTTCGCCAAATTACGCGGCTTATCAACATCTAGTCCTTTATCTTTAGCCGCAAAATATGCAAATAATTGTGCTGCTACTACACTAACAAGTGGCGAAAGATAATAATTAACTTCAGGTAAAACAATATCATCGTTAGGTTTAGCTAATGATTTACGCGCAATAGTAATAACAGTTGCTCCACGTGCAATTACCTCCTGAATGTTTCCCCGCATCAAATCTGCCGTAACAGGGTCATTAATCAAAGCGATTACAGGTGTGCCTTTTTCAATCAATGAAATTGTGCCATGCTTTAATTCCGCTGCTGCAAAACCTTCTGTTTGAATATATGACACTTCTTTAAGTTTAAGGGCAGCTTCCAAAGCGACCGGATAATCAATACCCCTGCCAATATAAAATGCATTGCGACTAGGTATTAAATTTTTTTGTGCTAGTTGCTCTATTTTGGCTTGACTGGAAATCACTTGTTCAATTCCTTCTGCAGCTAAAGCGAAATTCTTTTTCAAATCAAAAGCTGCAGCATCTTTAACACCTAATTTTTCTCCTAATGCCTTGGCAACTATAGCTTGAACGGCAACTTGGGCAGTATAAGCTTTAGTTGAAGCTACAGCAATTTCGGGCCCAGCTTCAAGTGACATGGCATAATTAGCTTCGCGCGCTAAAGTAGAATTGGGAACATTCGTCAAAGTTAGACTAGGAATACCACGTCTAATCGCTTGTTGCAAGACAACGCGTGAATCAGCCGTTTCACCTGATTGCGATAAGAAAATAAAGAATGGGTGTTTTGACATCATTGGAAAATGGTAACCTGCTTCAGATGCAAATCCTACTTCAGTTGGAATCTTAGTCAGCTTTTCAAAAAGTTGTTTACCAATTAAGCCCGCATGATAACTGGTACCAGCAGCAAAGATATACAGTCTATCTGTCTGAGATAGAGCATTAATAATTTTAGCATCTACTTTAGGGTCACCATTTTGATCAAGATAATGTTGATCTAAGTGCCGTAAAACACTCGGCTGTTCACAAATTTCTTTAAGCATGTAAAATTCATAAGTACCCTTAGAAGCAGCATTTTCATCAATATTTAACTCATAGTGCTGATGATCAACCTTTTGACCAGCAACAGTTTCAAGCCGATACCCATCTTGCGTAATGTCTCCGACTTCACCATCTTGTAGATCAACGAAAGTTTTGGTTTGATCCAATACTGATAAGGCATCAGATGCGATAACATTAAAGCCATTACCCAGTCCCAGCATCAAAGGAGATTTATTTTTAGCAATAAAAATATGATCTGGATTTTGATTGTCAACTAATAAAAGAGCATATGATCCCTTAATCACTTGTAGAGTCTGTTTTAGAGCCGTAAATGCATCTTCATTTTTTTCACGAGCAAATTTACTAACTAATTGAACTATTACCTCGGTATCAGTGTCAGACTTAAAGGTAACATCATTTAAGTATTGCTTTTTTATTTCTTGGTAATTTTCAATTACGCCATTATGAACCAGATAAAAGCGTTCAGTTTCATCAAATTGGGGATGAGCATTAGTTTCAGTGGGCTTACCATGTGTTGCCCAACGAGTATGACCAATTCCAATCATACCCTGCTCTTCTGGAGTCATTTTGTTCTTCAAGTCCTCAATACGACCAGCAGTTTTAGTTAAATATTCTTTTCCTGCCAAATCATTGAGGTAAATTCCTGCAGAATCATATCCGCGATACTCAAGCTTAGATAATCCATTTAAAACAATTTCTCTAGCAGACTTTCCAACTATGCCAACAATTCCACACATATTCTTCTCCTTTGGTCTAGTAAAAATAATTAATTTGGATTAATTAGTTAATTCAACTTACGTATGGAATATTAGCCTTTTTTAATAAATTGGTCAAGCAATATTTTAAAAATTGGTCTATACAATAATGTAAAATTACTATTACTAACACAAAAGTTTGCCCAAATAAGTGATGAAAATCTTAAATGGAGGCCAGTTAAACAGTTATACATTTAAATAAGCATATGCTTAAGCTGTTGTGTAAAATGCAAAAGTGATATTTAAGTATTATTCAAAAAAAAGCGGGCTTCTTGCTATCTTTTTTGTTTTACGTAAAGTTATCATTCTTAATAGACAATTTAATAGCTAGCTATTAGAATTTAAGGATAAAAGGGGTAATTACAATGAAAATTAACAAAAAATTGTTTATTAGCTTAGTAGCTGGAATATTGACAATAGCATCAATAGCAGCTACTACGACTAATATTGATCAAGCTCAAACTACTACGTCAAATGTAAATTCTGAGCAAGGCAAGCTAACCTTAAATCATAAGACTCGTGTTTATAACAAAAAGGGTAAGAAAAAATATTCTTATCTTAAAACGAATGGGCTGCTAAAAAAGGGTGCTTTAGTAAGATACGTTGGCAAAATTAAAGCCTTATCTGATCCAAATACTAAGCGTTATTCGTTTAGTGACGAAGATATGAACTGGTATTATCTACCATATAAGACAATTAAGGGGAAGCAATACTACAATATCGGTCATGGTGGGTATATTAAAGCTGTGAATGTTGACAGTATCAATGGAAATAGACTAGTTACTAATTATGTTACTGTTACAATAGCTTCCTGGCCGTTTTCTTCTGATAAAGATTTTACAAAAGCCAGACTTGTTAATAATAAAGGTGAATTTACCGATAAATATGTTAAAAAAGGAACGAAACTGGTAGTTGATCGTTTTAGTAATAGAGAAGAGTTAGCGGGTACGAATAAAATTGATATGCTTGATAATGGTGTAGTTCTAGAAGTATACCGCATAAAAAACAATAAAAACTTGTTTGTTTTAAGAGACGACCTTAAAACACCGCCTCGTCAAAGTCTAATACCGTATACCAATATTATGACTGTAAAATTTGTGAATGACGCATATCTTTATAATACAAAAGGAGAATTGGGAGACGAATCAAGATTTAGACCTGGTGATACGGTTTCGGTTACAAGTTTAAGATATATATGGGTTCCAGAAGATAAAAAAGCAGAGCTGTTTTATGAAGTTTTAGATTCACCTTCATCAGTGTTAAACTGTAACTTTGTAAAAGTTTCTACTGCTAAATATATTTTTGGTAAACATTTAAAGCCAGTGAATACAGCAGCTGATGTCACGTCAGCCAACACAGAAAAAGTCGTAAAAGAATAATACAAATATTTTTGAGTAAAGTTTGTATAATAAGACCCCAAAATTGAAGTCAATTTTGGGGTCTTATTATTATTTACCTGCTTTTTAACTCAAAAATGCAATGGGTTTATTTTACTTACACGCCCATTTCCTTTTCAACTACATCAGTTATTCTCTTCACATAGGCATCAGTTTCCTCTTGGGTTGGTCCTTCAGCCATTACACGCAAAAGTGACTGTGTTCCGGAAGGTCGCACTAATACTCTACCATCGTCACCCATATCGTTTTCAACCTCTTTTATTATATCTAAAATAGGTTGATGTTCTTTCCAGGAATTCTTATCTTTTACCGGAACATTTACCAGACACTGTGGATATTCTTTAAAATCAGTTAGTAACTCAGTTAGAGTTTTGCCAGTTCTTTTCATCACTAACATCAAATGTAAACCTGTTAGCATTCCGTCACCGGTATTATGATAATCACTCATAATCACGTGACCCGATTGTTCTCCACCTAAATTATAGCCATGCGCACGCATTTCTTCTGAAACATAGCGGTCGCCTACCTGAGTCCGGACATTTTTAATGCCACGCCTTTGCAAAGCTTTAGTAAATCCCAGATTACTCATTACAGTGGTAACGATTGTATCTTTTTTCAAACGACCACCATCTTCCATATAGCTGCCGAGTATATACATAATGTGGTCACCATCAACCTCGTGACCATTTTCATCGACAGCGATACAACGATCAGCATCACCGTCAAATGCAAGACCAAGTTGTGCGCCCTGTTTCACTACTTCTTCCTGCAGTTTTTCAGTATGAGTGGCTCCAACGTGATCATTAATGTTAAGGCCATCGGGATGAATAGCAATAGTAGTGAAGTCAACACCACAATCAGCAAATAACCGTGAAATTAGGCTGCTGGCGGCACCATTAGCACCATCAATCACAACCTTAATGCCACTAAGGTCTTCGGGAATAGTATTTTCAATAAACTGTAAATATTTGGCACTACCTTCATGAAAATCGGTAACAGAACCCAATCCTTTGGCAGAAGGTCGAGGTAAACTATCTTCAGGAGCATCAATCAATTTTTCAATTTCGCCTTCCATTTCGTCCGACAATTTCAAACCATCGCTGCCAAAGAACTTAATACCATTGTCTTCCACAGGATTATGGGAAGCAGAGATTTGAACACCTGCATCAGCGCCTTGAGCACGAACTAGATACGATAATCCCGGTGTAGTAATTACACCTACCTCCAAGACCTCAATTCCAACAGAAAGAAGTCCCGATATTAAGGCATATTCCAACATCTGGCCAGAAATCCTGGTATCACGAGAAACCAAAACTTTGGCCTGTTCTTCTTTAGACTTGTTTTTAGTTAAGACGTAACCACCGTCTCGCCCTAGTTTAAATGCCAATTCAGAAGATAAATCTTGATTAGCCACCCCACGAACACCATCAGTGCCAAAATATTTTAACATTACTAAACAACCTTTCTTTCTTATTTATCAACATTTTGTGTGTCTTTTGTATTTTCTACCTTTATATCAACATTGATTTGCCTTGGATTCGATTTAACTACACCGTCAGGTAAATTGAAAGTAATAGTTTTGGTAGCAGAAACATTAACAGAACCTAAATCAATGGGAACTTTCAAGCGCTTAACTTTCGCCAGAGCATCTTCATTGCCATATAAAGTTACATATTTAGTTTTAGCAGTCAATGAGTAAATTTTACTTGTTTTTTCATGTTCAGGCTCAAGCTGAACTTTTACTACTTTTTTTGCCGTTGTAATAGGTATTGTTACTTTAGCAGTTGCAGGATCAATTATTACATTCAACTGTCTGCCCTTATTATCTACTGCAATCAGGTTTACCTGGCGCTCATAAGTGTGATCAATACCATTAGGTAAAACCACCCTGGCAACAATCTGATCGATTTGATCAACTTCTGAGCGAGCCCCAGTTACCTCCACCTGTTGTGGATAAACACTTGAATGACCTCTCTGATAACCAGGGGCTACAGCACCCTTATTATACTCTATTTGTACAGGCATTGTAGTTGACTTACGTCGCTGAATGTCAACAGTAATATTTCGCGGCTTGACTGAATAAGAAATTTGCTTATTAATGCCATTAATATGAATTTTGACATTATGTTTACCAATGCTTTTTTTCGTCAAGTCAATGTAAGCTCTAAAATTTTGGGTATTGATCGTAGAAGTAACAAGTGCCGTAGACCCTTCCAAAGTAACACTAACTCTTTCGGGATAGCCTACAACGTAATACTTATCCGTATCAACTGAAACCTGCAAAGGTACTTTGATAGTTTCAGTCTTATTAGCAGTTTGCTTTGTCTTTTCAGTTTGTCCCTGAGATAAAAATCCTTCTTGGGTGGAATTGACATAAATAACTAATAAAACTGCAATTAAAAGGGAAACCAGCCTGATAAACCAAGATTTTTTCCAAAACTCTTTCATCGGTCAGCACCCCATTTCCATATTTTACGGATAATTTTTTGATACCATTTATCATTATCATTTTTCTTTGGTACCAATTCAGCAGTAAGATATTTTAGATATTCATCCCGAGTCATATCGACCATAAAGCGACCGTTACGGGTAATTGTTACCCCACCTGTTTCCTCGGAGACAACGACGGTAATTGCATCTGTCACTTCGGAAATACCTACAGCAGCCCGGTGACGGGTTCCCAATCTTTTAGGAATCATACTATTATCTGAAAGTGGTAAATAAGCTGCTGCCACTGCAATTTTGTGATCCTTGTTAATAATCACGGCACCATCGTGTAATGGAGTATTAGGAATAAAAATGTTAATTAATAATTCTCCTGTAACATCGGCGTTAAGCTTGATCCCAGTTTCAATATAATCTTCCAGGCCAGTTTCTTGCTGGATAGTAATGAGTGCCCCAATTCTTCTTTTTGACATATATTGAATAGCTTTGTCAATTTCATTAATAAACTTAATTGATTCGCTTCGAGCACTGTCCTCGCGACCGCCAAAAATTGGCAGGCGTCCTAAATGTTCGAGACCACGTCTAATTTCTGGTTGAAAAATCACAATAATTCCAACTACAGACCAAGAAACAATTTGGTCAATCAGCCAAGTCGTGGTATGTAGTTGCAGTATCCCTGCAATAATACGCACGATAAAAATCAGCACAATTCCCTTGGCTAGTTGGACAGCCTTAGTTCCCCTGATTAAAATAACTAAGTGATAAACTACAAACCAGATAATCAGGACATCAAGAATCGTAGATAAGTTGCCCCAAGTAAAAATATGTGCTCCGCTAGTTTGCATAAATACTCCTTTCTCTAATGTGTGAACATAATAATTGTAGCAGTTTATTCATCAGGTTCGCCAATTATTCTAACTTCAGTTTGCAAATCCAAACCAAATTGAGACTTAATTTTTGCCTGTATCAGATGAATTAAATTGAGGTAATCAGTCGCAGTAGCATTACCCTTATTTACAATAAATCCGGCGTGCTTGGTGGAATCTTGAGCGCCACCAATTTGCTTACCTTGTAATCCTGCCTTAATAATCATTGGACCAACATAGTGACCGGCCGGTCGTTTAAAAACACTGCCACATGAGGGGTATTCAAGCGGCTGTTTATATTTACGCAAAGCATTAAGATAATTCATTTCTGCTAAAATACGACTTTTGGCAGATCTTTTTAATGCAAAAACAGCCTCTATAACGATATCACCATTATCCTGGACTAATGAATGTCTATAAGAAAAATTCATTTCAGACAAAGAATATTGCTTTATTTTTCCCTTCCGCGTCATCACCTTGACACTTTGAATAACGTTACTAGTTTCACCTCCATAAGCACCAGCGTTCATGAAAACTGCACCACCAACACTTCCTGGTATCCCAGCTGCGAATTCTAACCCACTTAGGCCATGATGTGCAGCTGTAAAAGCCGTATCCACAATAGTGGCTCCTGCTTGAGCAACAACTTGATTACCTTCAACCTTAATTTGGTTCATCGCGGTTAATATTAAAACCAGACCTGAAATACCACCATCACGTATTATTAAGTTAGAAGCATTGCCTATTACAGTTAAGGGAATCTGGTTATCATAAGCAGTAATTACTAAATCTCTTAATTCACTTTCACTGTGAGGAAAAGCAAGTAATTCAGCTGGACCTCCTGTTTTCGTAAATGTGTATTTACTAAGTGGAACCTGTTTTTTTATTTCTAAACCTTTTTTGGTTAAATCTGATAACTTCAAAACCAAAATCCCCTTTTATCTAATCTTTTTCTATTTTACCTCATTCAGTTAAGAGCTTCATCATATGTTATACTAAAATTAAAATTTAAAGGAGATAACATGAATTTTATTGCGATGGATTTCGAAACGGCCAACAGACATCCTGAAAGTGCCTGCTCTTTGGCCTTGGTAATGGTTCGCAACAACCAAATTGTAGATCGCTTTTATACGGTAATTAATCCGCAAATGCCTTTTGATGCACGCAATATTCAAATCCACGATATCACTGCAGAAGACGTTAAGGATGCCCCGACTATGGCTGAAGTCTGGCCTAAAATTAAGGCACTTTATCAGCCTGGGATGTTGGTTACAGCGCACAATGCTCGGTTCGATACTAATGTAATGCGTCAAAGCTTAGCTCGCTATGATATTCCTGAACCGCATTATTTCGTCATCGATACCTTGCAGACCAGCAAATTATTTGAACCCAAGCTACCTAATCACAAACTGGATACAGTTTCTAAAGCTCTTAATGTGGAATTATGGCACCATCATAATGCTCTTAGCGATAGTGAAGCCTGTGCAGGTATTTTGATAGCGCAAAATGAAAAGTATGGAGACGAAGCTCTTAAAGGTTTGGTCTACCAAATATAAGCAAAAAAGCAGGGTTTAAAAACCCTACTTTTTAAGTTAGAAGCCGCAAAATATTTTTGACCCATTGTTTATATCTTTCACCCTTTGCCTTAAATTCAACTACTCGTTTAGTTGAAGACCAGCTATCATCTACTCTTTTAATGGTCAGTTGTAAAAATTGCTCAGGAAGTTCTTTTTGAATTACGTCTGGCCATTCAATTACCACTATTCCCGGTTCAGACAAATAGTTAGTCAAATCGATGGAAGATAAATCATCATTTTCTAAGCGATAAAAATCCATATGAAATAATGGCAGCTTGGCTTCAGGATATTCCCTCACAATAGTAAAAGTGGGACTTTTTACTGGGCGTTTAATTCCTAGAGCCCTGCCAATTCCTTGAGTTAAAGTCGTTTTACCAGCTCCGAGATCGCCATTTAGCAATAATAAGTCATGTGCCTGGGCAGTCTGAGCAATGGCTGCACCAAGCTCCTGCATTTTCTGAGCAGAATCAATACTAAGCTTCATTGTTTTCATCCCTTAATAACGCCTGCGCAGCAGTTAAAATTGCGATATTATAAACGTCCTGTGTACTGGCACCGCGTGACAGGTCGTTAACAGGTTTCTGTAATCCCTGCAAAATAGGACCAATAGCTGCAAAATTGCCCAAACGCTGAGCAATTTTATAGGAAATATTACCAGATTGCAGTTCAGGAAATATGAAGATATTTGCTTGGCCCTTTATTGCGGAATCAGGAGCCTTTTTAGCCGCCACAGCCGGCACAAAAGCGGCATCGAATTGCAGTTCACCATCTGCTGAAATTTCAGGATGTTCTTTATGAAAAAGCGCAGCGGCTTTCTTAACTTTGGTAACCATATCGCCTTTAGCTGAGCCTTTAGTTGAAAAACTCAAAAATGCAACTTTAGGATTTATATCAATCATTTTGGCGGTTTGAACTGATTGGTAGGCAATTTCCGCCAATGTTTCACTATCTGGCTCTAAATTGATAGCACAGTCTGCAAAAATATATTTCTCATCTTGGCGTTCCATAATGAAACTCCCAGAAACGCGTTTCATCCCTTCAGTTGTATGAATCAATTGTAGAGCAGGTCTAACCGTTTCAGCGGTTGAATGAGTTGCTCCAGATACCATGCCATCGGCCAGACCCATTTCCACCAACATAGTACCAAAATAATTGGGCTCATTTAATATTTCAGCAATATCAGCCTGCGGGACATTTTTTCTACGTGCCTTTACAAAGCTCTGGACCATCGCCTTTTTGCTTTTATAGTGAATCGGATCAACTATTGCTAATTCGTTAAAAGCTAAATTGTTTTTGCGGATTGTATTAGTTATTACTCCGGCATTACCTAATAAAATAGGTTTAATAATATTTGCCAGGGATAACTGACTGGTTGCTTTTAAAATACGTAAGTCGTTTCCCTCCGGAAAAACTATTTGATATACTTTTTTCGAATTTTGCACCTTATTTTTTAATAGATCAAAAACGCTCATTTATCTCCTACCTATGCTAAATCTGCTTGCGTAACCTTTGCCGGTAATTGCCAATCAATTGGGGTTTCTTCGAAATTTTTCAGCGCTTCATTGCAACGCGAAAACGGTCTTGAACCAAAGAATCCCCTATCAGCTGAATATGGACTTGGATGAGCTGATTTAATCACAAAATTTTTGTCTTGGTCAATTAAAACGATTTTGTTTTGAGCAAAGCGCCCCCACAAAATAAAGACTACTTTACCACGATCGCTCAAAGCTTTAATTGCGGCATCGGTCACAGCTTCCCAACCCTTTCCCTGATGACCATTAGCATGACCATAAGGAACTGTCAAAACAGCATTTAACAATAATACTCCCTGATCTGCCCATTTTTTTAAGTAACCGTGATTAACTGGACGGCAACCAACATCATCATATAATTCTTTATAAATATTTTGAAGGGAAGGAGGCAATTTCACTCCCGGATTAACCGCAAAACTCATTCCAGTTGCCTGACCAGGATTGTGATATGGATCTTGTCCTAAAATCACAACTTTTGTATTTGCAAACGAGGTTAGTTTGAAAGCAGTAAAAATATGATACATATCAGGATAAATTTTCTTTGTAGCATATTCTGTTTTTAAAAATTCATGTAATTGCTGATATTCTTTGCTTGCAAAAATGGGAGCCAATATTTCATCCCAGTCGTTACCAATAAACTTTTTCATTACTTCAACAGGCCTCTCTTTCACTAACTTTTATGGTATCATGAAATTAATTATCGATGTGGTGAAATTTAATACATTTTAGCTCTTTTTATCATCTAAAATTAAAAAGTAATAATTTCTTCATATATGGTAATATGGTAGATAAAGAAATGATCTGTAACTAGGAGGAGTTAATTATCTGTGATTAAATTAGTAGCTTGTGATTTAGACGGAACCCTGTTTAACAGCGATATAAGAATTTCAGACGAAAACGTGTCTGCAATTCGTGCAGCACAAAGAAATGGAATTGAATTTTTAGTAGCTACGGGGCGTGCACCACGGCAATCACGGAAAACTATTAGAGATTATGGCTTAAAAACGGGTTTTATTAATATCAATGGTGCATTAGTATATGACGCGAATGATGATTTGCAGATTAAGCATAAATTAACTAATGAGAAGGCACGTATAATCGCAAACATTCTTGAACAAAACAATATTTATTTTGAATTGGTTACCGCTGAACAAATATATTCAAGTGATATCAGTAAACGTGTGGTTAACTTGGCTCGTGCATTAATGACCCTGAATCCAGGAGTAACTTTTAAAAAAGCAGTTGCAACAGCGGCTGGTAGTAATGCTATGTTTAGCATGACCTTGGAAAAAAACTTTGACAAATTGTTAACTAACCCTAAAACCGAAATTATGAAAATAATTGCCTTTGATGCACACGGACCTGCTGCTTTTACCAAAGTTAAAAAAGAAATCAAGGGTGTAGACGGTGTTGTTGTGACATCAAGCTCTGCAGCTAACATTGAGATTAATGATATTAAAGCACAGAAAGGCCCTGCCCTTTTAGATTATGCCAGAAAAAAGGGTATTAAAAGAGAGGAAGTAGCCGCAATTGGGGATAATCTCAATGATGCCAGTATGATTAGGGATGCCGGCGTAGGAGTAGCTATGGCAAATGCAGTACCCGCTATTAAGAAATTAGCACAAGTCCGGACTAAATCAAACAATGATAATGGAGTTGCTTATATTTTAAGGAAATTTATTAAAAATAACGCAAAAGAATAGAGGTGCTTAAATGCGCTACTTATTGGAATTAACTCAGAAACAGGAATATGGTCAAATACCTGTCGCAAATGAAGAAGACCAAATTGAATATATTATTCAAGGTAATTTAGATAATCCTAATCATACCCTGTACTTAAAAAGGTTTACCGGCAAAGAAATAGGACGGCTGTACACTGATGGTAATGGCATTATCTCTTCTTACACCATTGATGTGGTTAATCATTCTTTGGTCAAAGTTAAACGGTTAAACAATAAGGTAGCTAACCTTTTCTATGTTACTCGCTTAAACTACATAGTTACTGGCAGTATAAAAAAAGGAAGTTATAAATTTCTTTTTGGGCTAAAAAAAGTTGCTACTGTTAAGACTGTTATTCGCAATGAGGGTGTCGTTTTAATTTGCGATATTGATCGTCCTGAAGACGTACCCTTTATATTATTATGCGCCACGCTTTTTACTCAGTGGCACACTACTCCGCTACGACTGCCAACTTTTCCACCCGTTGGTCGTAAATATAATGTTAATTTTAATTAAAAAGGCGCTACTTGCATGATAGCTTAGCTAAACTGCTAGTAACGCTTTTTTTAGGCTAGTTTACAAAATATTATTTTAATAGCAAATTTTTGAAGGAAAAGTTAGCAACTTCTGCACTTCGATGTGAAACAACAATTACGCTTTCCACCCTATTTAATAATTTTTGCAATAAATTTTGTGCTGTTTTCAAGTCAATACTGGAAAAGCTCTCATCCAGTAAAATTAATTTACCCTTAGTATCGATTAGTCTAGCTAACGCAATACGTTGAGTTTGACCGCCAGATAAGGAATTATAATGCCAATTTTCATTAACTTCAAAATCTTGTTTTACCCTATCTAGACTTGCTTTATTATAGTTTCGTCCCAGCAAGATATTATAATTAATACTGCGAGGAAACACTGTCACTGTCTGGGGCAGATAGATAATTATTGAGTTTATTACGTTACGGGGTATAACAGTAATATTGATCCCATTCAGTAAAATTTCGCCTTTAGTAGGAGTAAGTTGACCCGTTGCCAATTTAAGTAACGTGGATTTACCCCGGCCAGAAATCCCATTTAATTTATAAAAATTACCTTTTTTAAAGACATAAGAAAAGTTATGCAGAATTTTTTCTTTTGCATTAGGATATGAAAAGGTGACATTTTTAAATTCCAGTGACTGAAACTCCATTGAAAAATTAGTTTTAACAAAATTGTCATTTTCACTTTTCTCTTGTCCTTTCAGCTCATTAAATTTAGCAAAAATACTGGAAGTAGAAAGCAATTGTGCAAAGTAACGATTAATAATTCCGGCAGAGTCAAAAACCTTAGTAGCTAATTCAGCAGTGGACAAAATAGCACCTGCACTAATTTTTCCTTGAAAATGAAGAAGTCCTGTAATACCTAGAATAAGAAGTTGACTACCAATATTGATTACACCTGTAATAATATCCACAGCGGAACGTCTGACAGTGTTATGTACATTTGCCTTCTTTAAACTTTGTGATCCCGTCGCGACTAACTTCTTGATTTCACCCAAAGCGTTAAAAGCGTATAGAGTATCATAGCCGTGTAAACCGCTACTAGTAAATTTTAAAAAATTTTCGTTAGCCTGAGAAATTTTAGTAACCCCTGCTGTCAGAAATCTTTTGCAGAAACGCGGGACTAATATAATCACTAAAACTAATAAAATAGCTGCAAGAAATAGAATATTGCTATAAAGGTATAAAGCTATTAACGCAAAAATTTCATTACCACTAAAACGTACTATTAGAAAAAAGGTATTCAGACCTTCTTTTTGAATTAAATTGACATCATTTTGCAGGTAAGACTCATAATAATCCACTGGATTTTGTTTAAATTCATTTTGAGAAAGTTTAATTAGACTAGTAACAATGTCATTGCGAATATTGCTAAGAATATCTTGTATAACTGTTTCTTGAATATAACTTTCCAGAAAAGAAATAAGAAACGTGAGAAACCAAAGTAAAAAGATCACTACCAACATGCTCACAAAAGGCCTAATTTTGCTGGCAATTAAATAATTTGCCAGTACGGCCATTTTGGTAGCAGCCAAAACTTGCAATACAGAATTTACTAAAAGTAATAGACAAGATGTTATAACTGCAAATGCATGTTTTTTGAGATAATGATACATTTTGGCCCTCCTTTATTAGTTCACATGGCAGTAAAATAATTTCAGCAAAAGCTTTAATTATTTTTTAATTTATTAGTAATATTAACAAATTAAATTATGCTAAACAAGATATAATTGTAATTGTTCCAAATTTAACTTCTAATCAATAACAAAAACGCTCCTAAAATTACTAATTAGTTTTAAGAGCGTTTATCGTGGCAAGGCTTAAATGCGTTTTTCATATGCCAGTTTTTCTTTTTCAAAACTTAACAATTGATCATCAAAATGATCAATTTTATAATCAAGATAATTAACTGTTTTTTTAATATTTATAATTTCCTTATTCAGCTGGCTTCGTTGCACAACTAGCAAATGTTTCCGTATTTCTGCAGTTGAAGAGTCTTTCATATATAAATTGACAAACTTTTTTAATTTTTTGATAGACATACCTGCTTTACGTAAAACCATAATGTAAAAAACCCAGTTTTGCTCTTTTGTGTCATACACGCGATAGCCATTTTTGTCTCTTTTAACAGTAGGTATCAGCTTTTCTTTTCCCCAGTAACGTAAGGTATCTTTAGATAAGCTAAATTTTTTACTGATTTCGTTTATTGTCAAAATTCGTTTTCCTTTAATCTACGTTTCTAATTAAATCATGAATATTTTTCACTGATGCTGGATCACGATGATCAAAAAACTGACTTTCATTTTTATCCAGATTTTTTATTTGTGCCATTTCTGTTTGATTTAATTCAAAGTCAAAAATTTTACTGTTTTCTACCAAGCGATCGTGATGAATTGATTTTGGAATGACTACTATTCCTCTTTGAACTAACCAGCGTAAGATAACTTGACCAGTTGTTTTATGATGATCTGCAGCTATTTGCCGAATTAGTGAATTAGTAAACATATGATGCTTTCCTTCCGCGAAAGGTGCCCAAGCTTCGGGTTGAATTTTATTTTCTTGGAGGAAAGAAACTTCTTTTGCTTCTTGCATCCAAGGATTAATTTCAATTTGGTCAACAACAGGACGGATATCATTATACAAACTTAAATCGAGAACACGGTCTGGTGAAAAATTAGAAACTCCAATTGCTCTGATAATTCCGGCCTTATATGCTTCTTCCATTGCACGCCAGGAACCATAAACATCACCATAAGGCTGGTATATTAGATACAGATCTAAATAATCAAGCTGTAATTTTCTTAGAGAAGTGGTAATTGCCCGTTTGGTTGCATCATAACCTGTATCAGATACCCACAATTTAGTGGTGATAAACAAATCGGTTCTATCAACTCCACTGTTTTTAATGGCCTTTCCTACAGCCTCTTCATTACCATATGATGAAGCTGTGTCAATTAGACGATATCCTATTCGGATTGCATCCTCAACTACATTTTCAGCCATAGTCAGGTCAGTTATTTGAAAAACGCCTATACCTAGAGTAGGCATTGATATACCATTATTTAGTGTTGTTTCTATCATTTTGGTACTCCTTTATTAATTTGTAATAAAGTGTATACCTTAGAGTTAGCTCCATAGCAAGGATTTTTCTAATACTGAGCTTGATTCCTATTCTTGCAGTTTTTTAACTATTAAATTTGCTAATAGGTTATATCCTTCTTTTCCAAAATGTAAGCCGTCATCCAATTGCCCTTTACAGAGTGTTGTTAAATTGCCATGATCAATCATAGCTTGGAATAGATTAATAAAATTTAAATTGTAAGTTTCTGCTAACTTAATCAGCTCAGCAGTATAAACAGCAATTTCACGGTTGGTCCGCTTATTTTGCCTATTTTGATCAACAGCAGGCGGGGAAATTAAAATTACATTTTGAGGATAATATAAACAAATTATGCTAGATATAATAAGAGCCATGTTTCTCTTGAATTGAGCGATAGATACCCGCTTGTGTTTTGCTATATCGTTTGTTCCCAAAAGCAATACCAATTTATTGCAACGTTCAACTTTTAGGATCAAATCTGGCAGTAATGCATAAAAGGCTCCCGAATTTACTCCAGAAACTGCAGTATTGACAATCTCAACATCTGATATTTTTGCTTTTATTGCATTATTAATACGAGGTAGTTTTAAACCTTCTTTGCGAGCAATAATGCTATCTCCTGTTAATAATAGTTTCACTTTTTCTCCTTTTTAAAACTAAAAACTGTAATCACAATTAGTTGCGACTACAGTTTCAATAATTAACGTGGGTTAACTTTACTATATTTCATATCTTTAAATTCAAATGCACTATACTTATTTGTTATAGATTTTGTTTTAAAAAATTGGTTAGTTACTAAACCATCTTCTGGATTACTTTGAAATAAAACTTTATGTTTTTTACCAGCTATTTTTTCAGTCTTAACTGTGAAAGCATTTCCGTTTTTAGTTGTCTTTTCCTGTACCGGACTTAGTACGATCCACTTACTCCCATGCATTTTTTTACTGGACACTCGTAAATATTTTCCTAAAACGCTCTGATTTTCCTCTTGCCAAGCTGAAGGCATTTCCCAAGGATATTTCTTTGTGCCTTTGACCATTCCGACTTTTATTACTTTAAAATAATCATTAGTTAGAGGCATATTGATCGCAGACGCATGAATACTCATTGGATTGGGGGTAAAATTGTTATTGCTATACCATTTGCCACGCCAGGTTTTGGGAAATTTAAATTGTTTTGCAAAACCATATTTGTTTTTATTGGTTTTCTTAGCTTGCACTGTTTTCGGTTGAACACTTGCAAGTGGCACTGTCATAGGTATAGCTAAGCCTGCTAATGCAAATATAGTAATAATTTTTTTAGCCATTTTTCTCTCCTGTAAAATAATATTGTGTTTTTATTTATAGTAATAATTATAAACTGGTTGGTTGTATAAAGTAATTCAATTTATTAAAAAAACTAATTCCTTAATTGAGAATTAGTTTTAAAATCTGATATTTACTTTACCTAATATTGATTAAATGAAGGTGCATAAGTTTCACCCTTAAAATTATAGTGTTGATATTTTTGCGCTAATTTTGGTGAACGGAAGAACTGGTCAACGATTTCACCGGTTTTAGGATTAGCTTCAAATATTACTTTTTGAGTTTTACCAGCAACTTTTTCATTCCTTAATCTAAAAGCGAAGCCAATTTCAATATTGTTTTCATCTATTGGACTAAAGACAACCCATTTTTTGTTGCTAATCTTATTAGTGGTTATTCTACCCAAATGTTTGAAAATCTTGTCATGCTTGGTAAACCAACTTTGAGGCATTTGCCACAAGTATTTATTGGTGCCTTTTACTTTACCTGCTGAAACCAGTTCAACATATTCTCCTGTCCAAGGCGTATTGAAACCGTTCTTTTTAACGGTCATTTTGCTTAATTTATCATGAGTATTACTATACCATTTGCCACGCCACGATTTAGGAAACTTAAAGTCTCTCTTAAAACCATATTTTGTTTTGTTAGTAGAAATTTTGGCATTTTTTGCAGTATTTGCCGCTTGAACCAAATTCGTCTGATTAACACTAATTCCACTTGCTGCAGCTATAGCAGCCACAACAACTGCCCAAGTAATTGTTTTACGTAATTTCATAAACTTTACCTCCCATATTGGAATTATTTCACCCTATTATGGACACGCATTATGATAAAAGCAAGCGATAGTGGAAATATTAAACAAAAAAAGTCTCTGAAAAATCAGAGACTCTTTTATTATATACAGTTAAAAATTAATCTTGGTAATTTACTAATTCTAAGAATGAATCAGGTTTAAGTGAAGCACCACCGACTAAACCACCATCAATATCAGGTTTAGCCATTAATTCCTTAACATTACCTGGATTTACTGAACCACCATATTGAATTCTAACATTCTCAGCAGTTTCTTCGTTGTACAGATCTTTAACAGTATCACGAATAGTCTTGCACATTTCTTCAGCCTGGTCAGAACTGGCAGTCTTACCGGTACCAATAGCCCAGATAGGTTCATAAGCAATAACTAAACTAGCAACTTGATCAGCTGACAAACCGGAAAGTGCAGCCTTAATTTGACTAACTACCCAATCTTCTTGCTTGTTAGCTTCACGTGTCTCAAGTGATTCACCACAGCAAATAATTGGAGTAACGCCATTAGCAAATAAAGCCTTAGCTTTCTTATTAATGTCTTCGTCTGTTTCGTGAAAATAGCCACGGCGTTCGGAGTGACCAATAATACAATAGTTCATGCCCATTTCTTTTAAAACTTTAGGTGAAGTTTCACCAGTGAAGGCACCTTCATCTTCAAAATAAGCATTTTCTGCACCGACGCGCAGGTTTGTGCCAGCAGCTGCGTTCGCTAAACTTTCAAGATCGACGGCAGGAGCACAAATTAGTGCTTCAACCTTACTTGCTTCTGGCAATTTATCCTTTACAGCAGCAACAAATTCAGTTGTTTGCTTAGGATTCATATGTAATTTCCAGTTACCAGCAATAATTGGTGTACGCATGTAAATAATGTCCTTTCTTAAAGTTTACTTGTCTGAAATGCAGGCAATTCCTGGTAATTCTTTACCCTCAAGATATTGCAAGGAAGCACCACCACCAGTTGAAATGTGGGTGATCTTTGGAGCGATACCAAGTTGTTTAGCGGCTGCAGTTGAGTCACCACCACCGATAATAGTAGTAGCATCAGTTAAATCAGCAAGAGCCTTACCAACTTCTAGAGTACCTTCAGCAAAGTTGGACATTTCAAAGGCACCCATTGGTCCATTCCAAACAACAGTCTTGGCATCTTTTAAAACATCCTTGAACTTGGCAACAGTCTTAGGACCGATATCAAGACCCATCATGTTTTCTGGAATGTCATCGTCCACAACTTTACGGGCGGCATCGTTTGAAAATTCTGTTGCTGCGACATTGTCAACAGGTAATACAATCTTGCCATCAGCGTCTTTTAACAATTTTTTAGCAAGGTCAACTTTATCTGGTTCAAACAAAGATTTACCAATTTCATGACCTTGGGCAGCTAAGAAAGTATAAGCCATACCACCACCAATTAAAATGTGGTCAGATTTTGGAATGAGGTTAGTAATAACATCGATCTTGTCTGAAACCTTAGCACCACCTAAGATGGTAACAAATGGGTGTACAGGATTAGCAACAGCATCACCTAAAAACTTGATTTCCTTTTCCATTAAGAAACCAGCAGCAACAGGCTTGCCATCTTTCTTCATAGCTTCAGCGATACCAACATTGGATGCGTGACTTCTGTGAGCAGTACCAAAGGCATCGTTAACATACATGTCACCTAATGAAGCCCAGTATTCACCTAACTTAGGATCATTCTTGCTTTCACGTTTGCCAAAGTCATTGTCAATATCTTGGAAACGAGTGTTTTCAAGAACAGCAACGTCACCGTCTTGCATCTTGGCAACGGCATCTTCAACTTCTTTACCTTCGTTAGCTGGAACAAAGGTAACTGGTTTCTTTAAAAGTTCGCTTAAACGGTCAGCAACTGGTTTTAATGACAATTCTTTCTTATCATCATCTGACTTTACACGTCCCAAGTGACTGAGTAAAATTGCCTTACCACCATTTTCAATGATGTAGTTAATAGTAGGAAGTGCAGCAACAATTCTGTTGTCATCTCCGATCACACCATCTTTAATTGGCACGTTAAAATCAACACGAACTAAAACCTTTTTGCCCTTTACATCAAGGTCAGAAACAATTAATTTAGCCATCTATATCCTCCGAAAATTTAATTATTTTTATTTTGAAAAAAAGGCGGAAGGAAGAATTTCCCTCCGCCTTCTCTTTCACCACTTAACAGTAATCAAATATTACAGATTAAAGAGTAGCAAATTTCAACAAAGTACGAACCATTTGGCAAGTAAATGAGTATTCATTGTCATACCAAGCAACAGTCTTAACTAATTGATTGTCACCGGCAGTAGTTACCATAGTTTGAGTTGGGTCAAAGATTGAACCAGCTGTCATACCAACTACATCACTTGAAACGATTTCGTCATCGTTGTAAGCAAATGATGGGCTTTCGTACTTCTTCAATGCTGAGTTAACTTCGTCAGCAGTAACTTTCTTGTCAAGGATTGAAACTAATTCAGTTAATGAACCATCAGTAACTGGAACACGTTGTGCGTGACCGTTAACTTTACCGTTCAATTCTGGAACAACAAGACCAATAGCCTTAGCAGCACCAGTTGAGTGAGGAATAATGTTAACAGCAGCAGCACGAGCGGCACGCTTGTTACCACCACGAACAGGTCCGTCCAAAAGCATTTGGGTTGAAGTGTAAGCGTGGATAGTAGTCATAGTAGCTACCTTGATGCCAAATTCTTTTTGCAAAGCGTCAACCATTGGTGCTAATGAGTTAGTAGTACATGAACCAGCTGAAACGATCTTGTCGTTTGCATCTAAAGTATCATCGTTTACTGAGTAAACAATAGTCTTCAAGTCATTGCCTGCAGGAGCTGAAATCAAGACTCTCTTGGCACCTGCGTCAAGGTGAGCTTGTGACTTAGCCTTGCTGGTGTAGAAACCAGTACATTCAAGAACAAAGTCAACACCGTCATTCTTAACCCAAGGAATGTTTTGAGCTTGTGGTTCAGCGTATACGCGGTATTTCTTACCATCTACAACGATTGAATCTTCAGTAGCTGAAACTTCGTGGTCAAAAGTACCATGAGTTGAGTCATATTTTAGCAAGTGTGCCAAAAGTGCTGGGGTAGTCAAGTCGTTAATAGCAACAACTTCAATATCCTTTGACTTTTCGCCTAAATCCATGATCCGACGGAATGCCAAACGACCAATACGGCCAAAGCCGTTAATACCAATTTTAACTGTCATATTCTAAAGTCCTCCTTAAGAACTATGTAAGAACTGTAAACATCAATTTATTTTAAATGAGAATTACTTCTCCTTTAAAATCTTCTCTGAGGCTCCTTCATCAGTAATTAACCAGGTTTGATGCGGAGCATTTGGCATATAAGCCTTGATTGCTTTAGCCTTGCGGCCACCACAAGCAAATGCAAATATGTGAGGTATTTTATTTAGATTCTCAAACTGCAAACCAACCTGATGTACGCGGTCGACAATCTTCCCTTCGCCATCGAAGAAACACCCGAAACATTCGGTGACTACTTTTTTTTCACGCAATTCAGATAAGCGAATTGAATCGTATCCTCTGCGTCTTGCCATGTCGTGAGCTAGTCCAATTCCATGAATTACTACATCCGTCTGAGAAATATCTTCCAGCACGTCAGTAAAAGTAGATTCACGAATCAAAGAATTGTAAGCTGCTTGAGAAATCTGCTCCGGTAAATACAATGTTTTATATTTACCACCAGTTTCAGCAGCCATTTTCTGCACAATAGTATTGCTTTGAATAGCAACATTTTCACCCAGAGCCCCACGACCTGGCACAAATTCCAGTTGTCGATTTTTACTTAAACTTTTAGACAAATTCCTAGTCGATTTTGCAAGAGCTTCACCACCCAAAACAGTAATAATTGAATGTCCTAGGGGTAACAGTAAATCAAGAGCTGCATTAAGCTCTTCACCCATTCTCTCATATACCAGTTCTTGTAAATCACTATCGCCTGGCACAATAATTGTGCGCTCGATACCGAGTTTACGCGCTAAATCAATTTCTGTTTTGCGTGCGTTAAACAACCGATCTATCAGAGGTGCCGCCTCTTGCAATATCTTTTTGCCCTTCTCTGTCATAAACATGCCAAAGCTTTTGATCTCAATCAAACCTCGATCACGCAGATACTCAGTTTCTGTTCGCACGTTTCTTTCAGATAGTCCTAAAGACTGAGCTACGCTTCTGCGACCTACAGGTGCATTAAGCGATATTTGCTCAAGAACAAGATATCTTTGCCGAAAAACTTTTAAGATGTCAGGAACGAGAGCTTCAAGCACAGGAAATTCCGAGTACATTAATTTCTCTCCTTCTTCTGGGACCAAATTGACCCATTTGTTGTCATTAGGTGTCCCAGATTGTCTAAAAATATATGAGAAACGTAAATTGACATTAATCAATTTAGCCATTCCTCAATCGACAAATACAGTATAGCAACACTCCAAAAATAATTCAAGTTAAATTGCCGCAATTAGAAAGTCTTAATAAATTAGTCGATATTGATACTAAAACATGCAAAACTGCAGCTCTTTTGTCAGTATCAATAAAAAACAATTCAATTTTTGTTTCTTTTCTGTTATACTTGTTGTTGTGCAAATTCGGGTCCTTAGTGTAATGGATCGCACGTAAGATTCCGGTTCTTAAAATCTGAGTTCGACTCTCAGGGGACCCATTGAATTAATTTAAAAAGAGTAGCTGTCGCAATCTAGCAGTAGCTACTCTTTTATTTTACTTTTCAAGCATGTTTTTTAAATCTCTTTGAAGCTCATTATCAATCTGGTTCGAAAAATCTTCTTTAGCTAATTTATCTTTAAGTAAATAAGTAAATATTGCTCTCATTGCCGTCTTTTTGTTCGCAGCCTGTTGCCAAACAATTGATTTTTCACCGTTAAGCACAGAGGCTGTCACTTCTTCCCCTCTGTTTGCAGGTAAACAATGCATAAATTTAACCGCAGAATTGTTTGTTTTAGTTAGCATCTCTGCGTTAACCTGGTACTTAGGATAAAATATTTTCATATACTCTGTTTGATCAAGCTCTTGATCATATAGACCATACCAAACATCAGTATAAATAAAATCAGCATTTTCTAAGACTTTTTCATCATCAGATAGAGTAATTGTGCCACCGTTTTCCTGCGCAATTTTTTCTGCTTTGCGCAATAATTTTGGAGATAATTGCTTTTCTTTAGGACCGTATTGCACAAATTGCATTCCCATTTGAGCGCATAAAAATAATGCAGAAACAGTAATTTGCGTTGCATCCCCTACAAAGACCAGCTTAATATCAGATAATTTTTTACCTTGCGGTAAAAATTCTTTAATGGTAATCAAATCTCCCAGTGCCTGAGTAGGATGGTCATCATCGCTCATGAAGTTAACTACAGGTGCATGCGAATTTTGGGCAATTTCCACAATATCTTCTTGACTAGCCGTTCGCACTCCAATGATATCAACTAAGTCACCTAAAGCGTGACTGGTATCAGCCAAACCCTCATGACCATTTTCTCCTAGTTGTATCTGCCCTGGAGCTAAATACAAAGCATGTCCTCCTAATTCAGTCATTGCTGTTTCAGCAGAGCAGCGCGTTCTAGTAGATACTTGATCAAAGATCATACCTAAGCTTTTGCCTTTTAAAAGCTGAGGGTAATAGCCATGGTTGATAGTCTCCTTAATTTTTAGACCTAAATCAGCCAGGTATTGCATTTCATTTTTTGAAAAGGTACAAGTATCAATAAAGTCTTTTTTAACCAAAAAATCCTCCTTTTTGTATTCTTTACTTTTCTTATCGCCTACCATAATACAGAAACTAAGTTTATTTGAAAAACAATTACATTCAAATATAGAAAGTCTTAACTATTTTAGCCATTAAACTTCTACTATAAATAAAAAAAGCCACTGAAAAATATTTCAATGACTTACATTATTATTTTAATATGTATTACCGGCTGTTAATTCTCCGCGCTGTGCAAATTCAACGTAGAGTTTATTACCAGATGCAGACAAACCTTCAATTTCGCGTCTTACGTGAAGGTGGTGTGTGCTCTTATAAGTTCCGTCTTCACCAACCTTGAAGATATAGTCATTAAATCCAATATAAAATTGGTTATGACTTTGATCGTAGGTAAACCCTTGAACTGGAGAACCATTACTTACAAAGTTACCTTTAGTAGCTCCTACCTCAACGGGAGTCCAGGAATCACCGTTGCGTGTTACTTTCCAGTATTCATAAAAGCCGTTTCCACCATTATGAAATAAACAGTACATTGTGTTGTCACCGGCAAAGGTGGCATTATGAATGTATCTAGGACTACCATAGTTAGAAATTCTAAAGGTCCAGATTTGATTGATCTTCATGTCTGACTTACGTATTTGTAAAATTTCTTCAGAAGCACTTGAATTGCTAGAGGTGTTGTTATTAGCAATTACATAAATGTAATTAGCTGATGAGCCGATAGCCTGACCATGACCTAATTTGATATAAGGACTAACTTTAATATGTGAAGCATATTTCTTGAAGGTTGACCAGCTCAATGTTTGTAAATTTTGTGCCTTAAATTTATTAATATGCTTTAAATTATAAGAAACTAAATGACCCTTTTGTGCACTACTTGAATTAAATAGAGCAACTGTAAAGTTTGAACCATTCACGGTAATGCCCTCAGGAATTACACCTACTTGTCCCATCTTATCACCAGATTGATTGTAACCAAGACTGACAAAACGAGGTTGGAACAACTTGGTTTTTAAAGTTAAACCGTTAGCCTTAAATGTATTAGATCTAGTTTCGGAAGTATAATGATGCGCTGCGTTCCAGTTTCTTGAAGAAGATTTGGAACTACCTTTCCAAGTTGAGACTTCCTTTGGTCCATTCATAGGCTTTTTATCAGCTCTTGCTATACCCTCATTCTTTTCTGAACGAACAGTAACATTGACTGTTGCCTTAGCCTTGCCATAACTATAGTCAACCGTGGTCTTACCAGGAGTGCCCGAACTAATTTTTGACTTAGAAACTGTTACCTTGCTGGTATCTACAGCAGTACCAGCACTATTAGTCACATAATTAATGGCATCTTTAGTATTAAACGAATATTGATTGTTTTGCACTAAACTTACGTTCTGCGCAACAGAAATCTTGTTTCTGGCAAAAAAGTTCTGGTTAACCCAGCCGACCGTACGCCCGTCAACAATTATCTTCCAAAACTTGCCTTTCTTAGTGGCAATTGACTGTTTAGATTGAATCTGTGCGTGCTTAAAATATTTAGTCGACGTAAACTTGCCAGATGGTCCCATTTTTGAAGCATAATGATAAACTGCATAATTACCATTACCGGCTATTTTAGTAACAGCTTTGTGGTAAGTTTTTGCAGAAATATAAGAATTATTACTCCCAACAAATAAGCCAAGTGCAGCTATTGTCCCAGCAACCAGCAGCTTACTTTTAAATTTTCTTTTCATTAAACTTACAACCCCTTCTTCTACTATATAATAATAGTTTTACACTTTTTTAATTCATATATCAATAATTATTTTTGTTATTAATTTCAAGTGACTTATTATTAGATTTTTAAAAACATTTAAGTTAAAATAAAAAATTGTTATTTTTATATAAGGGAGAAGTTTCATGGGTGAAACACCAAACAATTCTAAAAAGATGATGTGGACAACGCTGGCCACTATGGCTTTCTCTATTGTGTGGAGCTTTGGCAACGTTGTTAACGGATTCATATACTTTGATGGTACCAAGGTAATTTTCAGCTGGATTATTATTTTCCTGCTTTTCTTTATTCCTTACGCCTTGATGGTCGGTGAACTTGGATCAGTTTTTAAAGATTCAGAGGGTGGCGTTGCTTCCTGGATTAACGCCACTATCGGACCTAAATGGGCCTATTATGCTGGTTGGACATTCTGGGCAGTACATGTGGTTTATATTTCCAGTAAAGGTACAACGGGCTTAAGAGGCATGGCTTGGGGCATTTTTGGTAATACTAAATGGTATGATAGTTTGCCAACTGCCTGGACGCAACTAGCCACGCTAGCAGTATTTTTGTTCTTTTGCTGGGTAGCCAGCCGAGGAATTCCGGTAATTAAAACTTTATCAACAATTGCTGGTACTTCAATGTTTATTATGTCAATTTTATTTATTATCATGATGTTTGCCGCACCGATGATTAATCCGCATGCTAGTTTTAACAGCATAAACTGGAATTGGCAAAACTTTATGCCAGATTTTAATACAAAGTATTTTACTTCACTTTCAATTTTGGTATTTGCTATAGGTGGAGCTGAAAAGATTTCACCATACGTTAACAAATTAAAAAAGCCTGCAAAAAATTTCCCTAAAGCTATGCTAGGATTAGCGGGAATGGTTATGATTTCTGCCATCTTAGGTACCATTGCTTTAGCATTAATGTTTGATCCTAAAGTAGTTAATGGTAATTTGAATGAATACATTTCAAATGGTCCGTACATTGCTTTTCAAAAATTAGGTGAATATTATGGCGTTGGCGGATTATTCCTCTATATTTATGCCTGGTGCAACGTCATTGGACAATTTTCCGCACTGGTTATTAGTATTGATGCTCCTTTGAGAATGCTTTTAGGAGGCAAAGAAGCAAAAGACTTTATCCCGAAAAAGTTATTAAAAGTCAATAAACATGGAGCTTATATTAACGGTATCTGGATGATTGTCATTCTTTCTGGCGGTATCATTGCATTGCAAGCCGTTATGCCTGATGCACAAACTGTGATGGCACAATTAGTTAAACTAAATTCGATAGTGATGCCAATGCGTTATTTATGGGTTTTCATTGCCTACTTAGCTTTGCGTAAACAACATGAAAAATTCCATAACGGTACTGATAACTATCAAATGACTAAGCATCAGTGGTTAGCCTATACTGCCGGAATTTGGGGATTAGCCGTTACAGTTGCTTGTTGTTTAATGGGAATGTATTCAAATGATCCATTCACACTTTGTTTAAATATTGCCACTCCAGTGGTATTATTCCTACTTGGTTTAATTATGCCAACAATCAGACGAAAACAAGAAGAAAAAATAAGCTAAATAATACTTAACCGCCTAGCAATAGGCGGTTTTTTTACATAAAAAATGCTACACTATAATTAATTGAGGAGATGAGAATCATGCCTAATTTTTCTGATGAAGCAGGAAGTCTGCTACGCAGCCATCACTTAAAAGTAACTAAACCGCGTTTAAAAATACTTGAATACTTAATGGCGCATCATAATCATCCCACTGCTTCCACAATTTTTACAGCAATTAGTGGAGATGAGCCAGCTTATCGTGCAACTGTTTATAACAATCTCAACAAATTAGTAGACGCGGGGATCGTAACTGAAATAAAAAATGGTGATGATTCTCTGCACTATGACTATTTTGTAAAACCACACTTTCATATTATCTGTAAAAAGTGCGGTAAAATTGCCGATGTTTATTATCCTGACTTTGGGAGAATTGAAGAGCAGATGAGAACTGAGGCAGACAAACAAACGGGTTTTGTCACTTCATCAAGCCACGTTGAAATCTACGGCCTTTGTCCTAACTGTCAAAACAAAGAAAAAAAGACTAATAAATGTAAATTTTAAAATTCAGACAGCAATCAAATTCTAATTATGGACTAACTTTCAATATTTGATTTAGGTTAGTCTTTTTATGTTACTTTTTTAATAAATATCTCAATCACAATATGGCAAAATTCCTAAAATAGATAACTTTCAGGTTTTTTACGACATTTCCTAAACCAAAAAAATAAGAGCTTTTCAGCTCTCATCTAAAAATATTTATTTTATTTAATATTCATGCTTACCAATAATTCAGCTCTTTGTGCAAGGTTTACATACAATTTATTATCACTAACTGATAAGCCTTCAATTTCACGACCGGTATCAAAAGAATAAGTATCTTTTAATTTGCCATCGCGGCCAATCTTAAAGATTAAGTCATTGAATGCCAAGTAAAAGTTTTTATTCTTGGTATCATAAGTAAAACCTTGAACAGGTGAATTATTGTTTACAAAGTTGCCATCAGTTTTACCGACTAATTTTGGATACCAATTATCTCCAGTACGAGTGAATTCCCAGTATTCATAACAATTATTTTCAGTGTCATGGTAAACAGTGTACATATCCTTATCCGATACTATTACACCATTTTGGAAATAGCGATTACTCTTGCCATCATCAATCCAAGTTTTAATTGTCCAAATCTTGTTAATTTGTAAATCACTCTTACGAATTTGAAGTAATTCTTCAGAGTCGTTAGTGTCATTTAATGTATTGTCATTATTTAACACATAAATATATTTATCACTTGCGCCCAATGCCTGACCATGGCCAATTGGAATATAGGGACTTACCTTGATATTTTTAACATAATTGTTAAACTTCTTTTGCGACATATCAAGTAAATGTTGCGCATCAAACGGGTCAGTTAAAGTATTCAGATCATAACCAACAATGTGACCAGATACCAAATTTGTGTGGCTTAAAAGACTGGTATAAGCCCAACCCTTAGAAACAGTAACGCCTTCTGGAATGTGACCAACACGGTTAATATTATCGTCTGATGGATCAGCTACACTTAATAAGACTGGTTGATATAACCGTGTCTTTAAGGTCAAATCACCACTAGTCAAAGTATGTTTATTGGTTTCAGGCGTGTATTCTGTAGGGCTAATATAATTTAATGATGAACCGTAATGAGTTTTCCAAGCCTGATAATCATTTGTACCAGGTTGCGCTGGGAAGGAGGCAACGGTATTCGCATCGACCACCCCTTCTTTTTTACTCTTTCTAACAGTTATTTTAACTGTAGCAGTTGCATCTCCATAAGTATATTTAACTTTATATGTCTTAGGAGTCCCGCAATTAATGCTATCTTTTGATACAGTTACTTGACTGTTGTCAATTACTGTACCCATGCTGTTAGTTATATAAGAAATAGCATCTCTGGTAGGGAAGTTGTAGAACTCATTGCGCACTAGAGATATAGTCTTAGGAACCGCAATTTGATTTCTGGCAAAGTAACGTTCATTAACATACCCTACTTGTCTGCCATTAACATAAATGCGCCAATAACGATACTTTTTAGTTTCAATCAACTGATCCGATTGAATATGACTATAACGAAAGTTAATGCCGTCAGCTACTTTGGTGCTAACTTTTCCGTTATTTACTTCTTTCCAGACCTTATAATTTTTGTTGCCCGCAACTTTGGTCATCATAGAAAAACCAGTAACAATTTGCTTAGGCTTAGGTTTTTTAGTATTGGTGTCGTCTGTCCCAGTTTGATCAGATTTACCTGTTTGATCATTAGTGGCATTATTATCATTATTTACATCAGTTGAGTTGCTTGATGACTTGTTGCTGTCATCTTGAACTGGCGGTTGAGCGCTATTCGAATCTGCCGCAACTGATGTAGTTGACAAGCCGGTACAAACTAGTAATCCGACAACCAATGTCAGTAAATATGGTAATTTTTTCTTATAAAGCTTCAAAATATATCCTCCAATATTTAGTTTACCTTTAAATTATATAATAAAACTCTCACTAAAAAGAATACAAAATTAATACACTTTCATTGACAGCAAGTAATGTAAGTGATTTAATTAGCACTGTACTTGATAGAGTGCTAATTATATTTAGGAGGTAGAAAGATGCTTGTACCTACAGTTATTGAACAAACTGCACGTGGCGAACGCGCATATGATATATATTCACGTTTATTGAAAGACAGAATCATCATGCTTAGCGGCGAAATTAACGATGATATGGCCAATTCAATTATTGCACAATTACTATTTCTTGATGCTCAAGACAACACCAAGGATATTTCACTTTACATTAATTCACCGGGTGGTGTGATTACTTCTGGTTTGGCAATCATGGATACCATGAACTTTATTAAATCAGATGTTTCAACTATTGCCATCGGCATGGCAGCTTCTATGGCTTCCATTTTACTGACTAGCGGAGCAAAAGGTAAACGTTTTGCATTACCTAACTCAACTGTTTTGATTCATCAACCTTTAGGTGGTGCACAGGGTCAGCAAACCGATATTCAAATTGCAGCCAATGAAATTTTAAAGAGCCGTGAAAAAATTAACCGGATCTTACATGAAACTACTGGTCAGCCTTTAGAAAAGATTCAAAAGGACACTGAACGGGACAATTACATGACCGCACAGCAAGCTAAAGACTATGGTTTAATCGATGAAATTATGGTTAATCAAAAGAAATAGTAACAATAAACTGCAATAAAAAAGAAACCCATCATTGATGAGTTTCTTTTTTATTGCTCTAAACTTGCAGCAATATCGTGAATTTTTTTAAAACGATGATTGACGCCAGATTTTGAAATCGGACCATCCGGCACCTGTTGCGCTATTTCTTTTAAAGACAATTCAGGCTCTTCAAGTCGCAATCGTGCTAATCCCTGCAATTTTTCAGGAATGTTTTCTAGCCCAATTTTACGTTCAATCAACTCAATATCTTCAACCTGCTTGGCTGCTGCATTAGCCGTCTTTTTTAAATTAGCTGTATCACAATTGACCAACCTGTTAACAGAATTACGCATATCCCGCATAATGCGCAAATCTTCAAAAGACAACATTGCACTTAATGCTCCGACAATATGTAAAAAGTCACCAATTTTTTCGGCTTCTTTTAAATAAACAATATAGCCACGCCTTCTTGGTGTACTTTTAGCATTCAGATTAAAGCGGTCATTCATAATATGAAGCAAATCGTCATTATGGTCTTTATAAATAGAATAAATTTCCAAATGATACCGACTCGTATTAGGATTATTCACACTGCCGCTGGCTAAAAAAGCACCACGCAAATATGACATCGACCCTTCCCGTGAATTCATTATTCTTTTAGGAATGCTAGTAATTAAATTCAAGCTTGGGGTCAAAATTTCCAAATTATTCAGTATTTCTTTCACGTGATTTTGTAATCTCACCAAATACTGATTATTTTTTTTAAGCTTCATTTTGCGAGAGACTATCAGTTGTGGTTCAACCTTATATGCAGTTTTTATCAATGAAAAAATACGTCTAGCTATGGCAGGATTTTCAGTAGTGATATCAAGACTAAATTTATGCTCATGAAAATTCAAAACGCCATTCATACGCAGGAAAGCAGCCAATTCTGCTTTGGCATGTTCTTGGTGAATAGGCAGCGAAGTCAACTCTTTTTTTACGTTACTAGCATAGCTGGCCATTATTTGTTATTCCTTCCTGCGAGCCATTGCGGCAAATGCCAGGTTGATGATCTCTTTTGCTACCTTCTTACCGTCATGAAAAACCAATCCGCTACGCTGGTCAATAAAATCATCGGTAATCACCCGACAGCCCTGCTCGCGCAGTCCGTTAAAGTCTCTTTTTACCGGCTCAATATACGCATCGTAATCACTAGGATTAAACTTAGACATGTCAATTTTGGCACCATTAACTAAAGCAGTATTAATATAATGACCACCAAGATGTGCGTTAATTACT
Source organism: Lactobacillus melliventris (assembly GCF_042679465.1). Lineage (NCBI taxonomy): Bacteria > Bacillati > Bacillota > Bacilli > Lactobacillales > Lactobacillaceae > Lactobacillus > Lactobacillus melliventris. Next base: position 85,395 of record NZ_JBHTMT010000003.1, read on the forward strand.
TTAACGTGATCACAGTCTGAAAAATGATCGGTTTCGCCAAGCTGCGTCATAATATTGCAAATATATATTACTTCTGCACTAGTTTTCCTAACAGCTTCGCCTAAATTAGGTATCATCAGGTTAGGTAAGATTGAAGTAAACAAGCTTCCGGGTCCTAACACTACTGCATCAGCATTTTTAATAGCATTTAGCACTTTAGACACGGCTTTTGGTTCAGAATTTGAGTTTGTATTGGTAACCCAAACTCGTTTTATCCTCTTATCCTTATCAGTGATTTCCTTTTCTCCTGCTTGAATGGTCCCATCAACAAACTCAGCATTAAGTGTTAAGGGCTCGTTAGAGGCAGGATACACGTGTCCATCTACGTGCATCATTTTAGACAAAGACTGGACAGCATCAAAAATATTGCCATGCATCTCATTCAAAGCAGCAATGATTAAGTTTCCGATAGCATGCCCTGAAAAAAATGAATCGGAGGAATCAAACCGATATTGAAAAATATCTTTTTCTTCCTGTGAAATTCCACTTAAAGAAACCAGCACATTGCGAATATCACCTGGTGGAACGACATTGATAAAGTTGCGAATTGATCCTGAAGAACCACCATCATCTGATACCGTCACAATGGCGGTTATTTCAGCTTCCTGTTCTTTAAGCGCATTCAAAACAACTGGCAACCCAGTTCCACCACCAATGACCACAATCTGTGGTCTTCTACTTCTAGTTACACGAATCACTTTTTCAGCATATGTCATGAAAATCACCTTTTTCTAGTGTAACGACTAATTTCGCGGTGCGTAATATCAACTGTATAGTCTTCAGCCAAGTCCTGTGCCAATTGCTGTGCAATTGCAACGCTGCGATGCTGGCCACCCGTACACCCAATTGCAATAGTTAATTTGCTTTTGCCTTCATTAATATACCCCGGCAAAGCAACTTTTAATAAGTCTAAAAATTTTTGATAAAAAGTTTGGGTTTGTTTTTTATCCATTACATAATTAAAAACCCGTTTATCGAGTCCCGTAAATGGCCTTAATTCAGGTATATAAAATGGGTTAGGCAAAAACCTGACATCCATCACAATATCTGCATCAATTGGCATACCGTATTTGAAGCCGAAAGATAATACTTCAATGGAAAATGGCTGTTTATGCTGTTTACTAAATCTATTAATCAGCTCCTGCTTTAGTTCCTTAGGTGACAAATTAGAGGTATCTATAATGTCATTAGCTCGATTCTTTATACCTGTTAAAATTCGTCTTTCTTCTAAAATACCGTCAAGCAGACGACCATTGCTTGCCAATGGTGGCACACGCCTTGTCTCTTTGTAACGGGCTACTAAAGTGTTATCGGAAGCATCCAGAAATACAATTCTAGTTTGAGCGTTGCCATTATCTTCAAGCGAATTGATCTCATTATCTAAGTCTTTATAAAACCGTCTAACTCGTAAATCAATTACCACTGCTACTTTAGTAAAATCATCCGACCTGACAATTAATTCCCAAAAACTAGGTAAAAGCGATGGAGGCAAATTATCAACTATAAAATAGCCCATATCTTCCAAAGCATGAGAAGCCACGGTTTTGCCCGCACCACTCATTCCTGTAATAATCAGTAGTTGCTTTTTGTGCTCAGCCATTTTCAAACTACCCCCCTATTAATAAAATTATACCATACCAGGTTTTTCCTAACTTTTTTGAGTAAAAAAAAAGTTCTAATGAACTTTTTATTTATTAGCGATTAACAAAAGCTGCAATAATTTGATTAATTCCAAAAATTAATAACCAGAATGACACTAACCAAATTAGTGTTAAAGCAGACAATGCCGGATTAAACATCAGGCTGATTGCTATCAATAATCCTAGTATATTTAATATTAGGTTTAGCCAAAAGAAGAAATTAGAAATTCTTCTCATCTGCCATGAAAAAATTATACCGGTAATCGAATCAAATAAGAACCAAAAAGCAAAAAGGTAGGCAATTGTTAATCCAGCAGCGTCGTATGAGTAAAGAAACAAAATTCCAACGATAATGTCCAATACTCCTGAAACAATTGACCACCAGCTAGAAGGGATAAAATACCGAAAACGGCTGTAAAATACCAGCCAAACAAATCCCTGGACAATAGAGACAATAGCAAACAGCAAGACAAATGCGTGTAGTGCTTTACCAGGGTGCCGCAATAGAAATAACCCGGCAATTACCATTAAAATACCAGAAATAAATGCGGCCCAATTAAAACCACGATTTTGTCCGTAACTAGAAAAATTATCCATTTTTATTCCTCCTTGCGCTATATTTTACACTTTATCACAAACAATTAATACTATTTAATTACTTTTTGCACTAGCCTTTTTTGTTAGTGACGTGTCACGCATAAGAACCGGCTTTAAATACTGACCGGTATAACTTTCCTTAACCTGTGCTACCTGCTCTGGTGTGCCAGTGGCAACTATTTGGCCACCACCTTCTCCTCCTTCAGGACCTAGGTCAATTAACCAATCAGCATTTTTAATCACATCCAAATTGTGTTCGATTATCAAAACTGTATTACCTTGATCAACGAGTCTTTGCAGCACTTCCAGTAAACGCTTGATATCATCTGTATGCAAACCAGTTGTCGGCTCATCTAAAATGTAAAAGTTCTTACCTGTTGATAACTTCTGCAACTCCGCAGCAAGCTTCATCCTTTGCGCTTCACCACCGGATAAGGTAGTAGCAGACTGACCTAGTTTGACATAACCTAAACCGACATCCACAATTGTTTGTAATTTGCGCGCAATTTTAGGAATATTTTTAAAGAACAAGCAAGCCTCACTAATTGTCATATCTAAAACCTGTGCAATATTTTTCTTGCGATAGGTTACTTCGAGAGTTTCAGAATTATAACGACTGCCATGACAAACTTCACACGGAACATATACGTCCGGTAAAAAATTCATTTCTATTTTAATAATGCCATCGCCATGGCAGGCTTCACAACGGCCGCCTTTAACATTAAAAGAAAAGCGCGCCTTAGTGTAACCACGAAGTTTGGCTTCATTTGTTTGGGCAAATAAAGCTCTAATATCATCAAAAACACTGGTATAAGTAGCGGGATTACTTCGAGGAGTACGGCCGATCGGACTTTGATCAATATCAATGATCTTTTCAATGTTTTGGTAGCCACTGATAGTTTTATATTTGCCAGGTTTAGTTTGATTTCGATTCAATTTTTGTGCTAAAGCACGTTTTAATATCATATTTACCAAGGTTGATTTACCTGAACCTGAAACCCCAGTAACCACAATTAATTTACCTAAAGGAAATTCAACCTTTAAATTCTTGAGATTATTTTCAGTTGCACCGGTAATTGTAATTTTTTTACCATTACCTTTACGCCTTTTTAACGGAACAGGTACAAATTTTTTACCTGCCATATATTGTCCAGTTAGAGATTTTTCATTCTGTTCAACTTCTTCAGGCGTACCGGCAGCCATGACTTCACCGCCATAAGTCCCAGCACCCGGACCCATATCGATCAGGTAATCGGCTTGTCTCATAGTCTCGTCATCATGTTCAACTACAATTAAGGAATTACCTAAATCACGCATGCGCTTCAAAGCAGCTATCAGCCGGTCATTATCACGCTGATGTAAACCAATTGACGGCTCATCCAAAACATACATGACCCCAGAAAGATTAGAACCAATTTGGGTCGCAAGTCGGATTCTCTGAGCTTCCCCACCAGAAAGAGTATTAGCAGAACGTGACAAGGTCAAATAATCTAGGCCCACACTATTTAAGAAAGTGAGCCTGTCACGCACCTCCTTTAGTATTGGCTTAGCAATGACAGATTCCTGCTCATCAAGTTTGATATTATTGAAAAATTTAAGGGCATGACTGATTGCCAAATCCGATGCCTCAGCGATATCCTTGCCATTAACTTTAACCGCTAATGCTTTACGATTTAATCTTTTACCATGACAAGTTGAGCAAGTAAGTTCTGTCATATATTTGCCCATCACATCACGCATGAATTTGGACATCGGATGATAATAACGTCTTTCAACATTCTCCATAGCGCCTTCAAAAGGCGCTGTCGTATCATTAACTCCGAAATCACCGGTAACATGAAACTTAATTTTTTTAGTTGAGCCGTGTAAAATTGTCTCTTTTTGCTTCTTAGTCAACTTAGAAAATGGTTTATCAAGCGGAATTTTCAAAGCCGTACATGCCTGTTCAAGCATTTCCCCGTAGTACTTGGAATTTTTCCAAGGTGCAACTGCTCCTTCGGCTAAAGTTTTGCTTTGATCCGGAACAACCAAGTCCTCATCAACTGATAACTTAACGCCTAAGCCGTCACAATCAGGACAAGCACCAAACGGTGCATTAAAAGAGAAAAGCCGTGGTTCCATTTCTCCTACAGTAAAGCCGCATTTAGGACAAGCATAGTATTCTGAAAAGTTGATCGTTTCTGCGCCGATCACATCAACATTCATATAGCCGTCCGATAAGCGCAGAGCTGCCTCCACGGAATCAAAAAGGCGTGACCGAATACCTTCTTTAACAATCAAACGGTCAACCACGATATCAATTGAATGGCGCTTATTTTTTTCTAAATCAAATTTTTCACCAATTTCATGCATATCGCCATCAACAATAACACGCACATAGCCTGCTCTTTGTACCCGTTTAAAGACTTCTTTATGTGCTCCTCTTTTAGCTCTAATTACTGGTGCCAAAATTTGAATACGGCTACGTTCAGGCAAAGCCAAAATGCGGTTAACCATTTGCTCAACCGACTGTCTTTCAATTAAAGTACCATCGTTAGGACAAACTGGGTGCCCAACTCGAGCCCACAAAAGTCTGAGATAATCATTTATTTCAGTAACTGTGCCCACAGTTGATCTGGGATTATGCGATGTCGTTTTTTGATCAATTGAGATTGCTGGATTTAAGCCATCGATTGAATCAACATCTGGCTTATCCATTTGTCCTAAAAATTGGCGCGCATAGCTTGACAGTGATTGGACATATCTTCTACGCCCTTCGGCATACAAAGTATCAAAAGCCAAAGAACTTTTGCCAGAACCCGACAGGCCGGTAATAACAACTAATTTATCCTTAGGTATTGACAGGTTAATGTCTTTTAAATTGTGTTCACGCGCACCCCGAATAACAATTTTATCATTTACCATTTAATGCTTTCCCTTTTTTCTTAATTGGACTTCTAGTTGAACTTTCCAGTTCCATGATAGCATCCCGCAAGGTTGCAGCGCCTTCGAAATCAAGCTTCTTAGCAGCTTCCTGCATTTGCTTGCGCAAGTCTTTAATCATGGTTCTCTTTTGTTTAACGGTTAATTCGTCAAAATTCAAATCAGCAAAACTATCAGTTTGCGTATCTTCATCAGCCACTTTTGTGGCAGAAATAACATCCCTGATCGGTTTAACAATAGTTTTTGGTTTCATACCGTGCTCTTCATTAAACTTAATCTGTAATTGACGTCTTCTCTGCGTAGCATCAATCGCTTCCCGCATTGAATCTGTGATTGTATCGGCATACATAATTACAGCCCCATCAGCGTTTCTAGAAGCACGCCCCATTGTTTGCACTAGCGGCCGGTATGCACGTAAAAAGCCTTCTTTATCAGCATCAAGAATTGCAACAAGTGAAACTTCCGGTACATCAATACCCTCACGCAATAAGTTAATACCAATTAAAACGTCATACTTGCCAGTACGCAAGTCACGTAATATTTGCATCCGTTCCAGTGTCTTCACGTCAGAGTGTAAATATTGCACTTTAATCCCGAGATCTTTCAAATAATCTGTTAAGTCCTCAGCCATTTTTTTCGTTAATGTAGTAACGAAAACACGTTCATTCTTCTCAATGCGCTCGTTAATTTCAGCAACTAGATCATCAATTTGACCCTCAACCGGTTTAACCTCAATTTTAGGATCAAGCAAACCAGTTGGTCTGATGATTTGTTCGACCTTATGATTTGTCCGTTCGAGCTCATAATCTCCCGGGGTTGCTGAAACATATAATATTTGGTTAACGTGTTTTTCAAATTCAGCCAGTTTCAAGGGTCTGTTGTCAAGCGCAGAAGGTAAACGAAAGCCATAATCAATCAAAGTCTTTTTACGGTTGCGGTCTCCGTTGTACATTGCCCTAATTTCCGGCATAGTTGCGTGAGACTCATCAATTAGAATGAGAAAATCATCGGGGAAAAAGTCAAGTAAAGTATATGGTGGTTCTCCTTCTTTTCTTCCTTCCATATGGCGAGAATAGTTTTCAATACCATTGGTATAGCCAACTTCACCCATCATTTCCATATCAAAAGTGGTCCGTTGCTTAATACGTTCAGCTTCCAGCAACTTTCCCTCGCCTTCAAACTTTTTCACTTGAATTTTCATTTCTTGTGAAATGGCCTTAAGAGCCCGTCTCATTTGCTCTTCATTGGTCATGAAGTGCGTTGCTGGGAAAAGTGAAATACTCTCTCTTTCACCAATAACTTCACCAGTTAAGGCATCAACTTCTACAATTCTGTCAATTTCATCACCGAAAAATTCAATCCGATAAGCGTGGTTAGAGTTGCCTGCAGGAAAAACTTCTACAACATCTCCACGAACGCGAAAACGACCACGTTGAAAGTCAATATCATTGCGGTCATATTGAATATTGACTAGATCACGCAGTAAAGTGTTTCTGTTGTATTCTTCACCCTCATGAACCGTAATCACACTCGCAGCATATTCTTTCGGGTCACCTAAGCCGTAAATGCACGAAACTGACGCTACGACAATAACATCGTTTCGTTCCATTAAGTCACTGGTAGCTTGGTGACGTAATTGGTCAATTTCATCATTAATTGCTGAGTCCTTTTCAATATATGTATCTGATTGCGGCACATATGCTTCAGGTTGGTAATAATCATAGTATGACACAAAATAGTCAACGGCATTATGTGGGAAAAACTCTTTAAATTCTCCGTATAGCTGTCCCACCAAAGTCTTATTATGCGAAATGACTAAAGTGGGTTTATTTAACTTAGCAATAATATTGGCCATAGTGAAAGTTTTACCAGTACCGGTAGCACCTTCCAAAATCTGTTCTTTATACCCTTTTTTAAAGCCAGCAGCCAATTTATCAATGGCTTGTTGCTGATCGCCTGCTGGATTAAATTTAGAAACAAGTTCAAATTTACGTTCTTCTTGTCGTTTAATCATCGAAAGACTCCTCGTAGAAAAAGTTGGACAAAATTGCCCAACTCTTATTTGACTTATTATATTTTACTCTCTCGAACGTATTTTCGCATCCTTTTTGTCTTATTTTAACAGTTTTGCCATTGCCTTTTGATAACTTTCAGCCGCCTCATGAGCAGTTGCAATATCGGGCTTATTAACTCCGACGTAGGCTTTAATTACTGGTTCTGTACCAGATGGTCTTAAGGCCAGCCAGGTTTCATCTGCTAAATAATATTTTAATACATTGGATTTAGGTAGCCCTGCTAATGGTTGAACACCATTCTCGGTAATTTCTTGCTGCTTTAAAAAGTCTTGGATTTTGTTAACCTTAACCCCATTTATTTCTTCTAAATGCTCTGAACGTAATTTTGACATCAAAAGCGCCATTTTCTTTTGTCCACCAATACCCGGCATTTCAATAGCTTTGGTTATTTCGTATGAAGTGCCATATTTTTGCCAAATTTCATTGAGTCCATCTAGTACAGTCATGTTGCGCGAAGCATAATAAGAAGCTACTTCAGCAAACATTAGTGCACCCTGCATAGCGTCTTTATCTCGCGCAAAAGGCTTAAAAAGATAGCCGTAGCTTTCTTCAAAGCCCATCAAGAATTTGCCATCATGCATCTTACTCATGCGATCGATTTCTTCGCCAATAAACTTGAAACCCGTCAAAACATACTTGGTTTTAATACCAAAATCTTGAGCAATTTTAAACGGCATGCTACTGGAAACTACCGAGGTAATTAATTCATAATCGCTGGCTAATTGACCATTATTTTTTAAATTGACCAGCAAATAATAAATCATCAGCGTGGCAATTTGGTTACCAGTTAGTACCTGAAAATCACCGTTTTTAGTGCGCACGCATGCACCCATTCGATCAGCATCAGGATCCGTGGCAATGATTAAGTCTGCCTGTTTTTCATTTGCTAATTTTATTCCCGGATCAAAAACATCACGGTATTCCGGATTTGGTTTTTTAGTTGTTGGAAATTCCGGATCAATGATTGCCTGGCTGGGAACCGGAATTACATTAGTAAAACCTCCTTGCCTGAATGCGCGATCATAAATCATTTTACCTGTACCATGCAATGGGGTATAAATAATGGTTAATTTGTCGGCATTTTGCCGGATAAGGTCGGGGCTAACATTTACTGTTTTTAATGCTGCTAAATATGCTTCATCAATGTCTTCACCAATCAGCTGTAAAGTTTTTCGTGCACGGAGTTGCACTACTGGCGCTGCTTGAACGTTAAAAATATCTGTTACTCTTTGAGAATACTCAAAAACTCGCTCTGCATCTTCAGGACCCATTTGGGCGCCATCGGCACCATAAACCTTGTAACCATTATATTGTTTGGCATTATGAGAAGCAGTAATATTAATTCCGGCTGCAGCGTGTAAGTACCTAACAGCAAATGACAATTCGGGAGTTGGTCTTAAATCATCAAACAGATAAACATGGATATTATGGTTTCCTAAAATTCTCGCCGCATGTTCCGCAAATTCACGAGAGTGATAACGTGAATCAAAAGAAATTACCACCCCTTTATTTTGAGCTTGCTCACCTTTTTCATCAATCAACCGAGCTAAACCTTCTGTTACACGGCCAACAGTGTACAAATTGATGCGATTAGTTCCCGGCTCTAGCCTGCCTCTCATACCGGCAGTACCAAAATTAATATCTTGCCCAAACGCATCTTCAACCCAATTTGGATTTTGACCAAGTTCAGACAGTTGATCTTTTAAATAAGCGGGCAAATTTTGTGTCTGTTGCCATTTTTGAAATGTTTCTCTTGCTTTCATTTCAGTAAAGTTCCTCTTTTTCTAGCATTTAATTCGTTTTCATAAATTATATTCTAGCATTTATCACTATTGCTATCTGTAAAAATAAAAAAAGAATTCATTTAAGCTGAATTCTTTTTGTAATCCTTATATTTTCCGATCATTTAAATCTTGCAAATAATTGTATGCCTGTTGGCCAGCAATACTGCCGTCACCAACTGCATTAGCAATTTGGCGTAAGTCTTTTGCCCTTACATCACCCAGGGCAAAAATACCATCAACCTTAGTTCTCATATGCTCATCTGTTGGAATCCAACCATTCTCATCAGTTACACCCAAATCTTTAAAAGGAGCAGTTTGAGGAATAACGCCAACGTAAATAAAAACACCGCGAGTCTTTAAGTGTTTTTCTTCACCGGTCTCTTTATCTTTATACGTAACGCCAGTAACCTTATTGCCGTCACCATCAATAGATTGAGTTAAGCCATTCCAAATAAAATGCATTTTAGGATTGGCAAAAGCACGTTTTTGCAGAGTTGGTTGAGCGCGTAGTTGATCACGCCGGTGAATAACCGTAACCGACTTAGCACTTTGTGCTAAGTAAATTCCCTCTTCAATAGCCGAGTCGCCGCCACCTATAACCGCAATATCTTCATCTTTAAAAAAGGCAGCATCACAAACCGCGCAATAAGAAACACCCTTACCGGAATATTCATCTTCACCAGGAACACCTAAATGACGATGATCCGCTCCGGTAGCAATAATTAAGGCAGGTGCACTGTACTCGCCAGTATCTGTTTTAACTATTTTTAGGTCACCATCAGTGGTTACTGTTTGAACATCACCATATTCAAATTTGGCACCAAACTTCATAACAGAATTGTACATTTTTTCGCCCAACTCTGGTCCTTTAATTTCACTAAAGCCGGGATAGTTATCAATTGCATCGGTGTTATTCATTTGCCCACCATACAAACCACGATCAAGCATTAACACTGAAAGATTTGCACGAGAAGCATAAAGAGCAGCAGTTAAGCCACCAGGTCCTGCTCCGATAATGATTACGTCATATTTTTCCGTCATAGTTTTACCCCCAGTACTTTCTTATTTTTCGTAAGTAAATATTACAACGATTTGCATATTAAAGTCTAATCTCCTGTTTAGGACTTCTACCCATCATCTGGGTAATTTCATCATCTACATTAGAATTTTGGTATAAAACACGGTAGATAGCTTCACTAATCGGCATATCAATATGCTTTTCTGCGCATAATTCGTGCACAGCCTTTACTGTTGTAGCACCTTCAACAACCTGACCCATATTTTGCAAGACATAGTCAAGACTCTTGCCCTCACCTAATTGCTTACCACAGCGCCAATTACGAGAATTGACTGATGTACAAGTAACAATTAAATCACCTATTCCTGCAAGACCACTAAAAGTCATTGGGTCGGCACCAAAATAATTAACTCCTAGGCGTGTAATCTCTGCTAAGCCTCGGGTCATTAAAGCCGCCTTAGCATCGTCACCATAGTGCTTACCAACTAAAATCCCAGCCGCGATTGCAATAACATTTTTAACCGCACCAGCTACTTCAACACCAATCAAGTCGCTATTGGTATATAAACGGAAATAGTCATTTGAAAATAACCGCTGCACTTTTTGTGCATTTTCCATGCTGCTTGAAGCACATGAAATGGCAGTCAAATCTTTTTGAGCAACACTTTCAGCATGGCTAGGTCCTGAAATAGCTACAATTTTATCCTCATCATCCGGATAGATTTCTTCAGTTAAAATTTCCGATATCAGTTTTTTGGAACCCGGTTCAATACCTTTCGTAGCAGTGACTATAAGCGGCTTTGAATTAGTTTGTCTTAAAATTTTACTTACATTCTGAGCAACACTGCGAATAGCTTGAGTAGGTAAAACAAATAATACAATTTCGGCTTCCGTTAAAGCTTCATTTAAGTCACCTGTCGCAACAGCCGTTTTATTTACCTGCCAATTTTTCATGTAGTGCTCATTAGTATGATTCTGGTTAATTTCGTCATTAACTTTTTCGTTATTACCATACAGAACGATATTATATCCTTTATCAGCAAGCATTGATCCTAAAACCGTACCCCATGAACCTGCTCCTAAAACTGCAATTTTTGTCATTTTTTACTCTCTTTCACTAAAATAATTATTAATCTCGACTATAAGGGTATTTCAAGCCACTGCCGTCTAAATACCATTTGGGTTTAACAATTCGCCTGCGATAAATAAATAATACTATAACCACTATCAGCAATATTACACTAAGCATTTGCGAAACCCGAATCGATCCCCAAAGGTAAAGACTATCTGTCCGCATGCCTTCTACGAAAAAACGTACGACAGAATACCATGCCAAATAGAGCATAAATATTTCGCCTTGTTTAAACAGATGCTTTCTGTGTCTTAATAACAATATTATCAGTAAACCAATCAAATTAAAAAAAGATTCATATAGAAAAGTTGGCTGATAGTATACTCCACCAATTTTCATCTGATTAATAATAAAATCAGGTAAGTGTAAGCTTTGTAAAAACGCCAAGGTTGTGGGCCCACCATGAGCTTCTTGATTAATAAAATTACCCCAGCGGCCTAATATTTGAGCAGCCATTACTCCTGGCGTAATGATGTCCAGCATCAGAAATGGTGGCAACATTCTCTTATAACAAAATACCAGTAAAACTGCCAATCCGGCCAGTAAGCCGCCATAGATAGCTATCCCACCATTCCAAATAGCAATTATCTCGTCAAGGTGCTGAGAATAATAATTCCATTCAAAAATAACATAGTAAATGCGTGCACCCACATATCCAAGAGGAACAGCCCATAACAGCAAATCCATGAAGTCATCACTTTCAATTTGACGTTTACGTCCTTCAAAGATTGCCATTGAGACAGCTAAAATAATTGCGACAGCCATAATAATGCCATACCACTTGACACTTAGGTTTCCTAATTTAAATGCTACAGGATTGATGGTCAATATCATTTATTCTTATCCTTTGCTGTGTCTGCTTGAGAGTTTTTCTTAATTAATTTCGTTAAATTACTGTCAAAAGTTTTGGTAGCATTATAGCCGCTTCTCTTGGCGCGGAAATTCATAGTAGCAATTTCAATAATATCTTCCATGTTACGACCGACTTTAACAGGAATAGTGATTTGGGGAACTTCAACATTACAAATATCTCGTTTGCTTTCCTCAAAACCTAAACGATCATAATTAGCTTTCTTATCCCAATTGACAAGTTTGATAACCAGCTGGATGCTTTCACGGTTTTTAACAGCTCCAACACCGAACAGATCCATAACATTAATGATACCAATACCACGAATTTCCATTAGGTGTTTTAATATTTCCGGAGCTTCACCCATCACGGTTTCCACATCTTTTTGATAAACATCAACTCGATCATCAGCTATTAAACGGTGACCACGATGAATTAAGCCTAAAGCAGTTTCAGATTTCCCAACACCTGAATCACCAGTCAGTAACACGCCCATACCTTTAACTTCAACTAAGACGCCGTGAATCGTATCACGGACAGCTAGTCGCTCTCTTAAATATTCCGTCAAAATACTGGAAACATAGGTAGTTGACTCTGGTGAAGAAAGAATAGGAATCTCCGCCTCATCAGCAGCTTGAGCTAGTTCCGGTGGTATTCGCAGAGAACGCGATACAAAAAAGCAGGGCGTATCAGGGGTACAAAGTTTTTTAAAAACCTGCACTAAACTATCGTGGTCTAGTCTAGCGGCATAAGAAATTTCTGTACGCCCAAGTAACTGAATACGCTGGCGGGGGTAAAAGTCAAAGTAGCCTGTTAACTCCAGTCCTGGCCTATAAATATCAGATACAACAATCTCCTTATTATTGATATATTGTTTTCCCTGCACAACATGAACAATTTTATTATCACGAATTAAATTTCTTAATTTAACAGCGTTTGTCATTTCAAAATGCCCCTTTATTATTTGTCGACATCTTTGGTTTTAGCATCGCGTACTTTTTTCCGTTTTGGTTTAGTTTGATTATTTTCATTCCAATTGTCCCAGCTATAAGAACCAGAATTAAGATCAGAGTGTCCAGCATTATTATCATCATTTTTGGTAAAATGATTGATTAACCAGATAATACCAATAATTACTAAGGCTGCCGGTAATATCATGAAAAAGATGTGAAATATGGCAAAAATAATACTTAAAATAACAACTGCCAATAATACTAAACCAACAATTCCCCAAAAACTCATCTAATCACCTACTCTGGATTTTCCTGGCTCAAAAGCCATTGTAAATATGCATAAACAAACGGTTGCAGCTTGCCATCCATTACACCACTTGTATCGGAAGTTTCATAGCCTGTGCGCAGATCTTTAACCAAATTATAAGGATGAAAAACATAAGATCTAATTTGTGAGCCCCAGCCAATTTCTTTTTGGTCACCTTTAAGCTCCTGCTTGTGTTTACGTTTCTTTTCTTCTTCCAGGTGAAATAATTTTGCTCGCAGTTCATTCATTGCGGTTTCCCGATTCTGCAACTGTGAACGCTGCGCCTGAGACGTAGTTACGATTCCTGTCGGTAAATGAGTGATTCTGACAGCGCTTGATGTTTTATTAATATGCTGGCCGCCTGCACCACTCGACCGGTAAACGTCAACACGGAGATCTTTAGGATCGATATCCACCTTAATACTCTCATCAATTTCCGGAATAACTTCAACCGAAGCAAAAGATGTATGTCTCCTCTTGGCCGAATCGAAGGGAGAAATTCTCACCAAGCGGTGAACACCATTTTCCGATTTCATCAGGCCGTAGGTATTTTTACCAGTAATCTTGGCACTAACGCTTTTAAGACCAGCTTCTTCTCCAGGTTCATAATTACTAATTTCAAATTTAAAGCCGCGAATATCGGCATATCTCTGGTACATCCGCAAGAGCATTTGGCCCCAGTCCATCGCCTCAGTGCCACCTGCTCCCGGATGAATTTCAATCAACGCATTGTGATCATCATATTTGCCAGATAAGAGTAAATCTAGCTCATAATCATGAAACTCAGTTTGCAATTTTTGCAGATCGGTTTCAACTTCTTTTTGTAAATCTTGATCTGCTTCTTCACGCAGTAATTCTAGTGCTGTTATTTCATTTTGATAATCCTTTTCCAACTTGACAAAAGAATCACGTTTTTCTTTCAACACATTTGTCTCACTAATCAAACCTTGTGCTTTTTCCTGATCATCCCAAAAAGTCGGCTCTTGCATCTTATTTTCATTAACAATGATACTTTCGTTTATTGAATCTAAGTCAAAGAGACCCCCTAAAGTGGTCTAACCGCTTTTTCAAACTATCCAATTCATTTTGAATGTCACTTATTTCCATATTTTACAATAGCTCCTTTATTTTTAATAAAATTTCAGTAAAAAGGAGAAAGCAGCTGCTTTCTCCTCCCATCTTAACTATTAACGACTAAGATTTTGTCTAATTTCAGCTTTCATAAATAAACGAGTCACGTCAAATTCAATATTTGATACCATTTCTTCAAACATGTTGTAGCCAGAATCCTGGTATTCTACCAGCGGATTAAGTTGACCGTAGCCACGTAAACTGATTGATTGCCGTAATTGGTCCATAGCATCTATATGATCAGTCCAGCGATCGTCAACTACCCGCAAGATAACTACTTTTTCAAATTCAAGCATTTCTGAAGGATCAGCCAAAATCGCTTCTTTTTCTTCATAGTTGGCTTCAACGATATCATACAGCTTTTGCTTTAAGTCAGGAACCGTAATTGTCTTGAAGTCAATTGCATCAGTTTCTTCTTCGTTCGTCAAACTTGAAGAAATGAAGTCACGCAGTGAATCAAGCCGCCATTTACTACGATCACCCTGTGTAAACATATCAACTTGACTATTAATAGTACGGCGAATCATTGGGATTAAAACATCCTTAAGTGACTTTTCTTCACCAATAACCTGCATCCGTTCACCATAAATAATCTCACGTTGAATACGCATAACATCATCATACTGCAATGTTTGCTTACGGGTATCATAGTTATTACCTTCAACACGTTTTTGAGCAGACTCAACTTGTCTAGTGATCAAGCGACTCTCAATTACCTTGTCATCATCATTGTCAGACAAACGGTCAAGGAAGTCTTTGACTCTGTCGCCACCAAAGCGTTTCATCAAATCATCTTCAAGTGAGAGATAGAAACGAGTAACACCAGGGTCACCTTGACGACCTGAACGTCCACGGAGCTGGTTATCAATTCTACGAGACTCATGACGTTCAGTACCTATAACAGAAAGGCCACCTAGTTCTTTCACACCTGGCCCTAATTTAATGTCGGTACCACGGCCAGCCATGTTGGTCGCAATAGTGACCGCACCGCGTTGACCGGCGTTCATGATAATCTGAGCTTCCTTAGCATGGTTTTTAGCATTCAAAACGGCGTGAGGAATTCCTTCTTTGTCAAGTAACTTACTCAGTCTTTCAGAACTTTCAACCGCAACGGTACCAACTAATACCGGTTGACCTTTTGAGTGCCGTTCTTTAATTTCATTAACAACTGCCGCAAACTTGGATGACAAAGTAGGATAAAGAATATCCGGATTATCTATCCTGATCAAAGGACGGTTAGTCGGGATAGTAATTACCTGCATGTTGTAAATTTCACGGAATTCTTCTTCTTCAGTTTTAGCAGTACCTGTCATACCGGCAAGTTTTTTATACATTCTAAAGAAGTTCTGGTAAGTAATTGTCGCCTGCGTCTTGGATTCTTCTTGAATCTTAACGCCTTCTTTAGCTTCAATAGCCTGGTGCAGGCCATCAGAATAGCGCCGTCCCTGCATAACACGACCAGTGAAAGAATCAACGATCAGGACTTCACCGTTTTGCACAACATAATCGATGTCTTTAAGCATAATGTAATTTGCTCTTAAAGCCTGATCAAGGTGATGCACTAATTTCTGATTTTCAACGTCATACAAGTTTTTAAGGCCAAAATGATCACAAGCTTTTTGAATACCAGTTCTAGTTAAAGAAATGGTCTTAGTTGGCCAGTCAATTTTGTAATCACCATAGTCCTTATCATCATCCGCATCATCATCACTTTTGTCTTCTTTAAGAGTTTTAACAAAGCGATCAGCACGAATATAGTCACCATTAGCTTGTTCTGCTTCGCCAGAAATAATTAATGGAGTTCTGGCCTCATCAATTAAAATTGAGTCAACCTCATCGATAATAGCATAGTTAAGTTCACGTTGAACCATTTGCTCCTTGTAAACGACCATATTATCACGCAGATAATCAAAGCCTAGTTCTGAGTTAGTGGAATAAGTAACATCACAATTATATGCTTCACGCTTTTCATCAGGAGACATAGCATTCAAATTAAGACCAACGGTTAAGCCTAACCATTTGTACAACTGGCCCATTTCTTCGGCATCACGACTGGACAGGTATTCGTTAACGGTAACAACGTGAACGCCTTTTCCTGTTAGTGCATTCAGATAAACAGGCATAGTCGCAGTTAAGGTCTTACCTTCACCAGTCATCATTTCGGCAATGTTACCGTAGTGCAGCGCAATACCACCTAATACTTGAACATGAAATGGGTATAGGCCTAAAACTCTTTTAGCTCCTTCACGAGAAACTGCAAAAGCTTCCGGCAAGAGCGAATCTAAGCTTTCACCATTTTTCAATCTATCACGAAATTCAGGTGTTTTTGCCTGTAATTCTTCGTCTGAAAGCCGACTGTATTCGTCTGCATGACTTTCAACTTTATCTGCAATTTTTTCAAATTTTTTCAGTTCTCTTTTATCGTTATTGTATAGTTTCTTTAAAATGTTTACCATTTAATCGATCCTTATATGTAGTTAAAGTATAAAAACACATTATAATTTTACCATGATTAGCGCTAAATGAAAAATAAACAAAACAAAGACCTCACACTAAATGTGGGGCCCTTACTTAATAATATTATTACTATTTGGTCTCAATCAAACCATAACGGCCGTCATTTCTGCGATAAACCACACTTGTACCGCCGGTTTCACCATCTTGAAAAACAAAGAAATCATGCTCTAGCATATTCATTTGCAAGATTGCTTCTTCAGGACTCATTGGTTTCAACCCAATTTGTTTATTACGAACAATTGTAAATTCATTACTTTCTTTGTCTTTTGAATCTTCCTCCGCACTTTCAACGAAGAAATCATTAATTCCTTTTTCACGGCTCTTACGATTTACACGTGTCTTATATTTTCTAATTTGTCTTTCCAATTTTTCAGAAACAAAATCAATACTGCGATACATATCGTCAGTTGTTTCTTCAGCTCTCAATACTAAGTATGGTAGTGGTATAGTTACCTCGACTTTAGCCTTGTGATCACGATACACCTTTAAATTAACATGAGCAATCATATCTTGATTTAAATCGAAATATTTTTCTAATTTTTTAAGGCGCTTTTCTACGTAACTTCTTAAAGCATCCGTTACCTCGATATTTTCACCACGAACATTATACTTTAACATATGAGATTCTCCTTTCAACTGCTAGAGGCAGTCTTATGTTATCTATATTATAGCAAAATTATAACAAAACATGAAAGCGCTGAACAATTTTGTTTTATCTACATAAGGTAAAACTACTGATTTTCGCATTAGGGAAAATTTTTGCCAGCGCATCTCGAGCATGATAAAGCGTTCTGCCAGTAGTGTATATGTCATCCAGCAAGAGGACAGTGCATTTTTGAAAATTAATCGTAAAGTTTTCCTTAACAAAAAAGCTTTGCTCACTAGTTAATCTTTCAGCCCGATTTTTCTCTCCTTGGGCTCCTAGTCCTGCTTTCTTACCCAGCATGTTTGTTAAAGGAACAAGACTACCGTACAGTGCAGTGATTGTATCGAATTGTCTTTTAGCGATGTGCTCAGGAGAAGTTGGAACTGGAACATAAACATCAGCTTTAAATTCAGATAGTTCTTTAACACACAATTCTTGCAGTGCAGCGTATAAAATGTAGTCACCATAGCGCTTATAGTTAACCATTAAATCATGAAATGCTCTGTTATATAAATACACAGAGTGATTAATTAACAACTTTTCGCCGTATATTTTTTGCCAATTCACACAGTCTGAACAAATCTGATTTTGCTTCGAACTGCCTGAGCATATTGGGCAATGCTTTTCAGGTACATGAATGAACTTTTTTAAACAGTGGTCACAAATACTTTTTCGATCCTTTTGGTGCAAGGAAAATAAATTTAAAAATGACATTTTTGAAATAAAATATTGTCCACATAATAGGCATTTTTTCATTTATTCATCTCACGAATTTGTTTCATAGCATTACGCAGACTTGAAGTATATTTTTGGTAGCAAAATAATATTAAACCCGTTGGATCAGTCTTAGAGCGACCAACTCTACCCGCAATTTGGACCAAACTAGAAGTATTATAAATTTTATCATCTGCTTGAACTACAATCACCCAAACATGATTAAAGGTTACACCACGTTCCAAAATAGTAGTGGTAACAAGCAATTGTATTTGTCCACGCCTGAAATTATCAACTTTTGCAATTCTCTGTACATCATTAGCATGTACACCCTCTATTGTTATTTGCTTAAATTCAGGCTCATTTCTAAGTGCGCTAACATATGGCTTAATCAAATCAATTCTGGGCAAAAATAAAAGTAGTGGATGCTTAGCCTTAATTACTTTGCTAATTTCTTGCACAAGTTTTGGATTAATTCGTTTACCTTCTAAAAATGGACGTAAAAACAGTTTTTCTTTTGGTACAGGCAAGGAATAACCATGAAAACGTCTATTTAACTTTAATTGCTGAATTTGGCCCTTTTTAACCAGTTTTAATAAATCTTTTGTAGGTGTTGCTGTCAGATAGACCATCTGGCCATTATTCTTAAGCGCATTTTTTGAAGCAAAATTAAGCTCAGGGTTCTGCACATATGGAAAAGAATCAGCTTCATCAATGATCAATAGGTCAAAAGCACGAAAAAATTTTAATAATTGATGGGTGGTACAGATGGTTAATTGCTCTAAGCCTGGCTCTTGGTATTCATGCCCATGATATTTACCAATTCTAATTTTAGTGAATGCCACCTGCAAGCGGGGAAATAATTCATTAACTACATCGATTCTTGGTGCGGCTATGCAGCACCGCTTCCCTTCCGCTAAACAGTGCGCAATCAAAGGAAACATCATCTCAGTTTTACCAGCACCGGTTACTGCATGAACTAAAGTATTTTGCTTATTCATATAGTTCTGAACCAAATCCTGAGCAATTTTTTCTTGTTGAGTTGTTAATTTACCATTCCAAGTTAAGCCACCGTTTTTTGTGCGGGGAAAGTTTACTTTCTCCTCATTACGAATAAGATAATCGCCTTCAACCACTCTTCCTAAACCGATACATTCGCGACAATATCTTTTACCATTCGGCAATTTAGCCCAAACTTTAGCATTGCAGCGTGAACACCGATCGTTGATAACAGCCTTGATTTTTGTTATACCTTTCTTTGTGCTAAAATCCAGTTGACTACTAAGCCATTGACGACCAGCAAGATGAGAAATATTTTCCATTTTGTCCTCCAATGATAAATACGCAAAAAAGGGCTGATTTTTTTGAACGAAAACGAAAAAGAAGATTATTTAACCATTAAGGAAAACGGTGACCACGAATTAATAATTAAAAAAAGTCGCTTTATTGCCACTGTTATAAGAACTTTAACCGTTAAAGAGGCCGAAAAAGCAATTAATGCTGTTACCCAAAAATACCGTGATGCTACCCATAACACTTTTGCTTACACTATTGGATTAAACGACGAGCATGTTAAAGCAAGCGATAATGGTGAACCATCCGGAACCGCAGGTGTCCCGGAGTTAAAGGCACTTCAATTAATGAATCTGAAAAACGTTACCGTGGTAGTAACGCGCTATTTTGGTGGGATAAAACTGGGAGCTGGCGGTTTAATCCGTGCATATTCCAACAGTGTCACTAAGGCTGTTGAAGCTATTGGAGTGGTTAAGCGCGTGCAGCAACAGGGCTTGAAATTTCAAGTCGATTATAAAAAATTTGACGAAACTCAGCATTATCTTAATCAAAAAAAGATTTTCATTGATAATATCGACTATGAAGCGAAAGTCACAATTTTCATTTTTATTGATGAAGATAAGTTAAAGCAGCTTGAAAATGACTTAATCAATATTTTGGCGGGCAAAGTAGAATTTGAGCTTCTTCCCCAAAGATATAATGAAGTTCCTGTCACTCAACACAACTATCATGAGCAGTAAAAAAACTCACATGTGAAATGTGAGTCAAGTTTAAAATTTATTCTTTTTTCTTCTTTTTTAATTGCTCAGGTTTATCTTGTCCCAAATGCCATACCTCAACTGTTGGATCTTTTTTACTGCGTGAATTAATTAATTTTTGGGTTAAATTCAGCAAGGGTTTATATTTTTCACCTAAAAGTCCAATGGACTCTACGAAAAATTCAAGTGCAACTGCCAGACCAGCAATTAAGACCCACATGCCCCACATTGGTGACAATAAAAATAACAGGGAAATAAAAGAAAAGACCAGTGATATTGCGTAAATGCTTAAAACCGTTTGTCTGTGGGTTAAGCCCATTCTCATTAGTTGATGATGCAAATGGTGCTTATCAGCTTGGGAAACGGGTCGATTATTAAGTTTGCGACGAATCATAGCATAAAGCGTATCGGTAATCGGCACGCCTAGAATAGTGACTGGTACAAGCAATGAAATGAAAGTTACGTTCTTCAAGCCTTTTAGAGAAAATACGGCAATCATAAATCCGATGTATAACGCACCGGTATCGCCTAAAAATATCTTAGCCGGGTGAAAGTTATATGGTAAAAAGCCCAGTAAACAAGCTGCCAGCATAAAACAGCCGATCGGAATATAGAGTTGGCCGGTGTGCAAAAAGAAATAGCCGACAATTCCCATCGTTATGAGTGAAATCATAGAGACACCATCAGCCAATCCGTCAAGCCCATCAATTAAATCAACTGCATTAGTCAAAGCTAAGATCCAAAAAATGGTAATTGGCAGACTCCACCATCCCAGATTTATTTGTTTATTCAAAAATGGCAGGTTGAGAACATTCATTTTAATACCGGCAAGAAAATAAATTACTAGAGCGCCAATAAAAATACCCAGCATTTTTTGTCTTGGTTTCAGTTCCATAATATCATCGATTATACCAGTCAAGACAATTACACTAGAACCTAAAAGTATACTAAATGCTTCATGAGTTGGAAACTGATCGCGCAGGAGAATAAAAGCTCCTATATTGAAGGTGACAAAAATACCCAACCCCCCTAGGGTTGGCATCGGTTTTTTATTTACTCTTCTTTTATTGGGAATGTCGACAGCACCTAATACAAAAGCTAATCGCCTAATAAAAGGTGTGATCGCAGCCTGTATAATCACTAAAAAGAATAATTCAACAATAATTTTAAACATAGTCGGCTACTTTCATTTAAAGTTGTCTTAATTATACAGGGTAGAGCAAAAATGCACAAATTAGGTTGATTATCATAGATATTTCCAAATAAAAAACTGGATGCAAATGTATCCAGTTTTAATTATATTTAACTCCAAAAACTAATTCTGTGAAGCACCAGAATTAGTATCAGTTTTTACTTGAGCATTCTTTGCAGCACTTTCACCGGCAATTCTGCCAAAAACAATAGCGTTTGTAATACCCATTCCGCAACCTGGATAGGTCATTCCTCGCCATCCGCCTGTCGTACTACCAGCAGCAAAGAGATTACTAATTTTTCTATCAAAATTATCCAAAACTTCTGCTTTAGTATTGATGCACAATCCTCCAGCCATATCCGGTGTTGATGGCGCAAGTTTAGCGGCATAGTATGGAGCCTTAAAAGCAGTTAAATCTTTTTTGCGACCAAATTCCGTATCTTGACCATTGTTTACATCATTATTCCATTTAGCAATTGTTTTCTCTAACACATTAGGGTTTAAATTAATTTGCTCTGCTAATTCCGCGATAGTATCTGCTTTTTTAAAGTAGCCATCTTCTACTTCGCGTTTTAAATGCGGTGAAGGAGCTGGGGCAGAAAAGGCAGCTGGCATTTCATTTGCCATTCCTTCATCAAAAATCAGCCACACGAAACCATGATCTAGGTCAGCTATTTTCTTAGAAGCGTATTCGAAATACATATCTTCTCTAAAGTGTCTTTTAGCATCTGTTCCAACCCAAATATAAGGTTTTGTCCAAGCTGTGCACAAAGGCCCAATACAAACATTATCGCCTGATTGAGTTCCAATAGAGTTTGCTATTGGCATCCACATATCTTTTAACTTGGCGCCAATTTCAGCACCCATTGTGATACCATCACCCATTTGCCTAATAGAACCATATGATTCCCCTACAGCAAAATCTGGTGCAAAGCTTTTAAGCATTTCTTTATTGCGTGAAAAACCTGCAGTTGCAATAACAACGCTTTGAGCTTTGTAGTTACCTTTATTAGTATGTACACCAACTACATTATTTTTCTCATCAGTAATTAAGTTCTCAGCTGTAATATTAAAAATAAATTTTGTGCCAACTGCTTTTGCCTTATTGTAAAGTGGCTTTGAAAGACCATAGCCACTTTTTTCGACAGTTAAATGAGACCTTGCTGCCGGAGTCGCATATTCTTTCATTGCTTCTTCATTGCCAATTTCTTGTACTTCTTGGAAATTGACCCCAACTTCTCCAGCAAGCCATTCATAATCTTCAGCAGCATGTTCTACTATTGTTTCACGCATATCCGCATCTTCGTATCCTTGACCGACTGCTTTCAAATAATTATTCCAATTGTCTTTAGAGTCTTTAATACCTTGCGCTTTTTGCAAGCTAGTACCACCACCAGCATTGTAATAACCTCCAGACAGAGTCATATCAGATAGCATATAGCTTGATGTATATTCCAAACATATTACGGAAGCACTTTTTTGCCTTGCTGTAATGGAAGCTGCAAGTCCAGCGGCTCCAGCACCAATTACCAACACGTCAGCATGATCTTCAAATTGCAAATCATCTGGATTGACGTTACGGTAGTCCTTACCATCATCCTTTTTCACTGTATTTCTAAGATCAACTCTTTTATCAAGACCACTGGGATCGCCAGCTTTTGAAACAGCATCTTTGACTGCTTTTTGTACAGCTTGAAAACTAATAGTTGCTCCGGTGACTGCGTCAATATTATATGACTGATGCTCAACAATTAGCTTCGGTGCTTTTTTTAAAGCAGCAGTGCTTATGCCAGAAGTTTCATCTTGTTGATCAATTGTTATATCCGTAATTTTATTGTCTTTGACTTTTACCGAAACCTTGACTTCACCACGATTACCAGAGCCTTTTCCCTGATAAATACCATCTTTTAAATTTGCCATTTCTTATCCTTTCGTTAAAATCTATGCCTGCTTCAAAGCAGATTCTACAGCTTCTTTAAATGCGCGACTTGATGCAGAAGCTCCAGAAACAGCATCTACGTTAGCTGTTTTCTTAGCTAGCATTTCTGTTTTCATTTCCTTAATTGCTTTTTCACCGTAGTCAGGTGATTCGCTTTCTTTTAAAACTTCAATATTGCTTGGACGCTTATCACTGTCAACTGTTACTCGCACTACGATTTCATTGCCCATGCCACTTGAAGATTTACCAATGTATTGATTTTCAGCAGTTGAATAGCTTTCTTCTTTAACATCTGATTCAGGAAATGCAGTATCAGCATTATTTTCACTAACACTGGCACCTGAAACAACTTGATCATCTTTAATTTTGGCGGCATTTTCTCCAGCTATCTTACCAAATATTAAGCAGTCAGCCATGTCACCCCCGCCATTATATTGATTTGCACCTATATGACCCAGTTCACCAGCAGCATATAAGTGTGGCAAAACTTTCTGATCTGTATCTAATACTTCAGCATTTTTATTTCGGCGTGGGCCACCCTGGGTGTTTAACATGGTGTGTTGTTGCGCTAACGAATAAAATGGACCCGTAAGTGAAATTTTGGTCATTGACTCTGGCTTACGTCCACATTGGTAATCAACTCCACGATCAACGAAGAAATTATACGTGTTCAAAGTATTTTCTAAAACTGCCGGATCAACTTTTATTTCTTGAGCTAAGTCAGCGATAGTTTCTGACTTAACCACTTTGTTTAAAGCTTCCTTTTGAAATTCATCATTCTCAGCTGAGAATAGTTCATCGTATTTATTCTGATCAAAAATCATATGAGGATGCACTTGGGCTAAAGGGATTCTCCAAATACCATGATTATAGCGATGACCATGACGGGTTGGATCGTCTTCTGCTACATAACGTGTACCATCATCGCCAACTGTGATCAGTGAACCGGCAAATAATGCTTTCCAGGCCATAATGTTATGAGCTCTTTGGCCTTTGGGAGCAGCTAAATTAACAGTTCCACCTGGTTCATAATTATTCATGTGCCACAAATCTGCACCAACTTCTATAGCCATTTTGATGCCATCGCCATTGTTATAAAGCGTACCGTATGGTAATAAATTAGTTTCACCTAAATAATCCTGCACCATTTGTTCGTTATTTTCAAATCCACCAAGTGCTAAAACTACACCATTTTTTGCATGGACGTTGAACAACTTGCCTTTATTTTTAATCTGTACACCTATTATCGTCTTATCAGTATCCTGAATTAAATGCTTTGCTGGCGTTGAATAAAGCACATCAATCATGTCGCTGCGATCTAAAACATTCTGGCGCAATTTCTTCCAAAGAGCAGCATCGAATATTTGATCATGCACTAACAAGTCATCGTTTGTATCTGCACCTTCAAATTCGGGATATTCAGCACTCATGTATGCCAACATGGCAACATTTTTGTTACCTGGGTTATTTTTAACGCTGAATGCTTTACCACCGAGATACTTTTCGAAGTAATCTGGTAAATTTACCATCCCTTTTACAAAAGTTTCTAGCACCTGCTCATCTAAATCAAGTGGAGCAGTCATTTTTTGATAATACTTTTTTAGCTTTTCATAATCATAACCTGCTTCAACAATCTGTCCACAATATCTGGTATTACCACCTTCATGTCCCTCTGGTGCACTATCTACTAAAAGGACTTTTGCTCCTTTATCTGCTGCGAAACGTGCTGCTGTAGCACCTGCTCCACCAAAACCGATTACCACAACATCATAAGTTGCATTCCATGATTCGTTATCTTTTAAAAACATTTTGTTTCCTCCTAATTAAATTACCGCATTTATACTATTAGTTTTTAATATTGCTTGAAGCCTATATTCTTTAACAGTCACTCCTGTCCATTTCTTAAATGCTTTATAGAACGAAGAAACACTATTAAAGCCAACTAGAAAACTTACTTCTGCAGTATTTAAAGTTCTGTCTTGAAGTAGATTTTGAGCCAAAATTTTCTGCACAATACTTAACTGTTTTTTAAAAGTTGTGCCTTCATTTTGCAGCCATCTTTGTAATGTTCTTGATGAAATACCCAGTTTATTTGCTACGTCTTTTACCTGAAAATTACCTCCGGCTATCAATTTAAACAGAGTGTTTTGTACAACTGCAGAAATTGGAGGATTTATATTTAATTCTTTTATGTACTTTTTCAAACCAGGCTCCATGAAATTCCACATTACATCATTTTTGGTTACAAATGACTGCTCTAAATCATGCTTTCTAAACACCAAATAATTGTCTGAGCTATTTTGAGCTTCAATACCTAAATATTTATTTATTCTTGATCCATACTCATATTTGCTCCCAATAGATACGGGTATAACACATTTATTTGTACCTGCTCTAATCAGACTTACTAAAGAAATTTGATCTACTAATAGGCTAAAACGTGAAAATTTACGATATTTGTCCAAATATTTAATATGAATTCTTAATTTTTCACCTTCCTCAAAAGTTCCCATTTCAATTGGACCTATAAGCTGCTGGTAAGCTGCTAGGCGGGAAATTGCCTGTAAGCCATTTTTGCTTGACAAAGCTGCAAAATATGGGGGAACAAATTGGTAAAAATTACGAACATCACTACACTTCAACAGCTGTTTATCATTTGCTTCTTTGTCTAACATTTCAAATACATGAGAATTTTTAATCCACTTTGCATTCAGATATTTGTCCATTACGCTAGAATCAAGTAAACCAGAAATTGAATTAAATGGGTAACCTAATTCTAGTAGGAAATCTTTTAATTCAGTTGTTATTTTTAGATTCATAGCAGGTTCCTCCATTCAATCCGTATTGTATACCCTTTCATTTTACCAAAATGTGTTTTTTTGCGCTTTTTTATGTTAATTTACGCCATATTTTGAAGATATATTACAAAACAAAAAAGGATTGAATTTTGCATTCAATCCTTTTATTTACTTTGCAATTGATACAGCACGTTTTTCACGAATAACTGTTATTTTAATATTACCCGGGTAATCAAGTTCTTTTTCAATTTGATTGCGAATGTCGCGTGCTAAAACTGTAATACGATCATCTGAAATCTTGTCAGGTTCAACCATCACGCGGACTTCTCGACCAGCTTGAATAGCGTATGCCTGTTTGACACCGTCATACCTATTTGCTATTTGCTCGAGGTCGGTAAGTCTTCTGATATAATTTTCCAAACTTTCGCTTCTAGCACCAGGTCTTGCAGAAGAAATGGTATCCGCTGCAACTACCAATTCAGCAATAAATGATAACTTAGGCACATCCCCATGATGTGCTGCAATTGCATTAACAACCACATCCGGCTCATGATACTTCCTTGTCAGTTCTACACCAATTTCTACGTGTGAACCTTCAATGTCATGGTCGACTGCTTTTCCAATATCGTGTAATAATCCCGCGCGAACGGCTAATTTTTCATTTAATCCAAGCTCTGCAGCCATTGTACCAGCTAATTTTGCAACTTCAATTGAATGACCCAAAACATTTTGACCATAAGATGTCCGGTATTTGAGTCTACCCAATATTTTAACCAGTTCTGGATTCATTTTATGAATTCCCAGCTCCATTAGAGCGCTTTCTCCAGCTTCGTAAATATCATCGTTTACTTCTTTACGGGCTTTATCAACTGTTTCCTCTATTCGAGCCGGATGAATGCGTCCATCCTTAATCAAACGTTCCATTGCCCTTTTCGCAATTTCACGCCTGATGGCATCAAAACCACTTAAAGTTACAACTTTTGGAGTGTCATCAATTATAAGATCAACTCCAGTAAGAGCTTCAAAAGATCTGATATTACGTCCTTCACGACCAATAATTCGACCCTTCATTTCCTCATTAGGCAAATCAACTACAGATACTGTTGTTTCAGCTACTGTATCTGCCGAGCTACTTTGAATTGCATCAATAATTATTTTGCGCGCATAATGGTCAGCTTTAGCTTTTACTTCTTGATTACTATTACTAATCAACTCTGCCCGTTCTTTAACTAATTCATCTGCTAATTGATCTAAAACAAGCTTTTTTGCCTGCTCTTTGTCTAAATGGGCCACTTCGTATAGCTTCTGCGTAGTCTGTTCAACTAGTTCATCAGCTTTTTGCAATTTAGCAGCTAATTCTGTTTGCTTTTGCTCTAGCTGTTCATCTTTTTTAGTTAAATCATCCTCTTTTTCTTTTAGCAAAGAGTTCTTATGATCAAGAGTATCCTCTCGTTGGGTTAAGCGATTTTGATCGCGTGCAATTTTGTCACGTTTGTCGTTTAATTCATCTTCAACTTTTTGTCGATAGTCTTGAATTTGTTCTTGAGCTTCAAGAATTTTTTCTTTTTTAGTGTTTTGCGCACTCTGTTTAATAGCATCAGCTGCTTGCTTTTGTGCATTGACTTCAGCTTTAGCAGCGTCAACTCGTGCTTTTGCTTCGGTTAAAATATGGTCGGCATCGTTTTGAGCGTTCTGAGCCCTTTTCTCCCAGATCCTTTTACGAATAGAGTATCCTACAACAACGCCAACAATAATTGAAATTATAGCTATCGCGACGGGAATCAAAAATTTACTTATCATGATTTCTATCGCCTTTTTTATTTTTTTAGATTATTCACACAATATTAATAATAAAGAACGATGGGACTTATGTCAAACGACATGAAAAAACCTTAACCCATCTTCACAGGTCAAGGTTTATTTCCTCGTAATTAGCTTTTGCTGTCTGCTTCTTTTTTAGCAGAAGCTTCCTTTTCTGTATCAGCAGCCTTTTGGGCTCTCTTGGCTTTTATTTTTTCAGGATCTTCTCTTTCAGCAACTGATTCTTCATCAATACCGAAAGCTTGACGAACCTGCTTTTGAACATCGTCATAGACATCAGGGTGATCCTCAAGGTACTTCTTAGCATTTTCTCGGCCCTGACCAATTCGTTCATCGTGATATGAATACCAGGAGCCGGCCTTGGCTATAATGTCTTTGTCGGCCGCCATATCCAACAGTTCACCACTCTGTGAAATACCCTTGCCATACATCATGTCAACTTCAGCAACTTTAAAAGGCGGTGCAACTTTGTTTTTAACTACCTTGATTTTTACACGGTTACCAGTAATTTCTCCACCGGTTTGCTTGATCTTTTCCGCTCTTCTGATTTCCAAACGAATAGTGGCATAAAACTTCAGTGCCCGACCACCAGGAGTAGTTTCAGGATTACCAAACATAATTCCAACTTTTTCACGAATTTGATTGATAAAAATTGCAATAGTTTTGGTCTTATTAATGTTACCCGAAAGCTTACGCAGAGCTTGACTCATTAAACGAGCTTGCAGACCAACATGACTGTCACCCATTTCTCCGTCAATTTCAGCTTGAGGCACAAGTGCTGCAACAGAGTCAACAACTAAAATATCAATTGCACCACTTGTAATCAACGTATCAGCAATTTGTAAACCTTCTTCACCAGTATTTGGCTGAGACAAAATAAGTGAATCAACATCAACACCTAATGCCTCCGCATAAGCCGGATCCATAGCATTTTCGGCATCGATATAAGCGGCTGTACCACCTCTTTTTTGCACTTCAGCTACTGCATGTAATGCAACCGTTGTTTTACCAGAAGATTCTGGTCCGTAAATTTCTACTATTCTACCCCGGGGATAGCCGCCAACTCCCAGAGCTGCATCAAGAGCAAGCGAACCTGAGGGAACGGTCGAGATTTTGGTGTCAGCTTTATCACCCATACGCATAACAGCGCCTTTACCAAAATTCTTTTCAATTTTCTTAAGCGCATTTTCCAGTGCAGCTTGTTTTTCATCCTTGGCCAAGACTCTTGTCCTCCTCTATCAAAATTTCTTTAATTTAGTACGTAATAATTATACTTTGCTTTAGTGTATATTTGCAAGAAAAAAGGCGAACAAATGTTTATTATTTTTATTCACATTATTAAATACGAAAAAAATGCAAAAAACTTTTAATTTATTTTTTAAGGCCTTTGGGTTCCAAAACTTTTTGCAAGAAATTCAAAATCACATCTGCCAAGATTGCCATCAATGCTGTAGGAAGGGCACCAGCTAGTATAATCGCACTGCCATTAGTAGCATTGGTGCCGCGAATAATTATGTCTCCTAAGCCACCTGCTCCAACGAACGAACCAATTGAAGTGATACCAATAGCTATGACCAAAGCGTTTTTCAAGCCGGCTATAATAACAGACATTGAGAGCGGTAATCTCACCATATAAAGTAGTTGCAGCTTTGTCATTCCCATTCCTTTTCCTGAATCAATGACATTCTTATTAACGTTCCTCATACCAGTATATGTATTCTTAATAATTGGCAAAAGTGAATAAAGCGTAACGGTGACAATAACGGTCATAACGCCTAGGCCCAAACCAATCATTACAATAGACAAAAGGGCAAGCGAAGGAATCGTTTGAATAAAATTCGCAATTTCTACAACAAAATCTCCTAAATGTCCATTGCGCGAAATAAAAATTCCAACCGGTATACCAATAATAGCTGCAAATAAAACGCCATAGATTGAAATCAAAAAAGTCCGGTTAAATTGTGCTAATACATAACTACCATTATGGACATAATAGTAAATAAATTGCTGCCATAAAGATAAATGAGACATTATTTCTCCCCCCTAAAGTAATTATGTTTTTCTAAAAATTGCCGTGCAACCGTAGCGGGTTCAAGTAGCTTGTCATCTACTTGGAAGTTCATTTTACGTATATCATGAACACTCACATTACCCACTAATCTTTCCAGAATTGCCTTTAATTCAGGATGCTCTCTTAATAAATAGTTATTAATTAGCATGCCACAATTATATGGCGGAAAGAAATGCTTATCATCCTTCAACAGGTGCAAATTGTAGCTATCAATTCGGCCATCAGTAGAATAGCCTAGAATAACATCCATCTTACCGCTTTTCAGTGCAGAATATACTAAGCCGATATTCATTGGGTGTGCTTTAGAAAAGGTTAATCCGTAAGCTGTTTGAAAAGCAGGATAACCGACTCCTGGAGCATTTACCCATTCGGATGCTACACCGAAAGAAAATTTATCTTTAACTTTCTTTAAATCAGAAATCTGATACAGATGGTACTTCTTTTGGTCTTTTGCTCTCACCATAAAAGCATAATTATTAGCGAAGCCATATGTATGCAAATAAGTTTGATCCCATCTCTTTTTTACTTCACGTCTGACTGTATCATTTGCCTTTTTGGAATCCTTAATAGCTGGCAATAAAAGATTTGCAGTTAATTCACCACCATCATAAGCAGCAGCTTGAATATCGGCGTCATGACGAATTAGAGCCTGATGCTGCATAGGAGCAGAACCCAAATTATTAACAATTGAAGTTTTGTATGAAGTTTCATGTTCAATCAATTGGGCAACAATATTAGCCATAATTTGTGATTCAGTAGTTGTTAGTGCCGTAATTCTAATATTTTCCTGACTGCCTTGACTATCAGAAAGTCCAGGCAAGCCACAAGCACTAGTAGTTAACATAATAAACAAGGCTGTTATCATCAGGAATATCTTTTTAAAATACTTTTTCATGATGAATACCTCCTTATATTCCTTTTGGTGTTAATTTACGTTCAAGCTTACCCAAGAGATAATCAGTTAGAAGTGCCAATATGATAACAGGAATGGTACCACCAAAAATTAGATCAGTCTGATATAAACTAAGGCCATTAAAGATAAAGTCGCCAAGGCCCCCAGCACCTATATAAGAAGCTAGAGTCGCCCACGCAATAACATAAATAGCAGAAAGTCTTATTCCCGCCATGATTACAGGCATTGCTAAAGGAATATCAACTTTCAAAATTAATTGCAGATTAGTCATACCTAAGCCACGTGCTGAATCAATAGTGTCCGGGTTTACCCCCATCAGACCCACATATGTGTTACGCAAAATGGGCATTAAACTATAGAGAAAAAGTGCAATAATTGCGGGCAGTTTACCAACACCAAAAAATGGAATCATGATCGCAAGCAGAGCCAAAGCAGGTATGGTCTGTAACATACTGGCAATAGCAATCACGACTTTTGCCACTCGCGGAAATTTCATTAATATGATACTTAATGGAACTGCTACAACAATTCCCAAGGCCAGTGAAATAGCTGAAATATATATTTGTTGCCATGTTTTTACTAATAATTCTGAGCCATGTTGTGCAAAAAAGGCTGACATTTTAGTTCGCCTCTTTTCCCGTATTATTTTGCGTGTGGCCCTTATCGCCCCATATTTTTTGATAAACGACATTAACCAAACTTGCACGAGTAACTATACCGACTAATTTATTATCCGAATCAATTACCGGAATATAACTCTTGTTACGGCTCATAATACGACTAAAGTTATCACGTAAATATTCATCCGGACCAACTGTGCTTACTTTAGTAATCAAGATATCACTAACGCTGCTTGCCTTAGAATAATTTCGTTGCAAATCATCAATTGAAATATAGCCTTTCAGGTGATCGCTGTTATCAACCACTAAAAGGGTATCAACACGGTTTTCCTTCATCATGGTTAAGGCATCAGATAAAGAAGCACCCAAGTCAATCTTAATCGGATTAGTTAGCATCACGTTTTTAACTTTTACGGTTTCATATTTTGCTTCGGACAGGCGCTCTTCACCGATCAAACTTTTAACATAGTCATTTGCGGGATGATGTAAAATTTCCTCAGGCGTTCCTACTTGAATCAACTGCCCATCATGCAAAACAACTACTTTAGTTGCAAGCTTTAATGCCTCATCCATGTCATGAGTGACAAAAACAATTGTTTTGCCTAATCGCACTTGTAAGTTTTGTACCAAATTCTGTAAACTTTCACGAGTTATCGGATCTAATGCACCAAAAGGCTCATCCATTAATATTAGATTTTGGTTTGCTGCCAGTGCGCGTACAACTCCAATTCTTTGTTGTTGACCGCCAGATAGCTCAGTCGGATACCTGTCTAAATATGATTCCGGCAATTCAGCCATTTGAATTAACTTTTGCGCTTCACCAGCTAATTTTTCCTTAGGCCATTTTAATAGCTTGGGTACCAAAATAATGTTTTCTCTAATAGTCATATGAGGCATCAAACCATTATTTTGAATAACATACCCAATATGACGTCTCAAGTTGACGGGATTAAAACTTTTAACGTTTTTACCATTAACCAGCACCTCGCCTTTAGTTACGCTGTTCATGCGATTAATCATTCGCATTAAGGTAGTCTTTCCTGAACCGGAGGTGCCAATTAGGCAGCAAAAATCACCTTTATCTATTTCAAAACTGATATGGTTAACAGCCGGATTCTTCATTTTAGGATATATCTTGGATACATCTTTGAACTCAACCATTGGTATTTTTTCTCCCATAAATTTTCCTCCTTTTCAATATTTCCTTAATTTAATCCTAACAAGTAAATGAAGCATAATCAACAATTGACCATTTTATGCTCTTTTTTGTATTAAAAAGAAGCACAAAAAAAGCACTACCTTACAGTGCTTTTTAATAAAACTAAATTTTTCTTTAATTTACATCGAACCTTCAAAAACATCCCATGAACTGTGGAAATAATCCCAGCCAGAATAGATAGTAAAAATCAGTGCAATATAAAGTAAGATGGTGCCTATATGATAAAAGTCACCAATTAACAAAAAGATAATTGAAAGCATTTGACATGTCGTTTTGATTTTACCAGGCATAGCTGCAGCCATAACTTGCCCTTTATTCTCAGCCAAAATCAAACGCAATCCAGTTACAGCCAATTCACGACAAACAATTATTGCTACAACCCATGCTGGAGCAAGTTTTAAAGAAATTAACATTATAAATGCAGTCATAGTAAGCATTTTGTCAGCCAAAGGGTCCGCAAACTTTCCAAAATTTGTAACCAAGTTGCGTGATCTGGCAATATGACCATCAAACCAATCAGTTGCAGAAGCAACTGCAAATACAATCGCAGCTATTACCAATCTCCAATATACAGTAGTACCAGCAACTTTAAAACTGGCATCACCACCAAAAATAACAATTAACATGAAAACCGGAATCAATAATATTCTAAAAACCGTTAACTTATTAGGCAAATTCATTCTTAACTTTTCCTCCAAAAATAGTTACTATTTTTTATCATCATTTCCACTAGAGGAAGTACCTCCGGAATGGCCAGAATCATTATTATGATCAGTGTTATTTGATTGATTGTTATCATGATTTGATTGACCATTGTTCTGGGAATTTTGATTATTTTGAGTATTTTGTTGACCATTATTTGTACTCGAACTTGCACCATTATTACCATTAGAATTATTGGTTTGGCTATGTTCTTGATTTTGCTGGTTCGAATTACTCTGTCCTGAATTATTATTCGTAGTTCCGGAATTATTTTGACTTTGATGTGGTTGGTTGCTTTGAGTATTTTGAGTATTCCGATGTTTGCCAATATAAAAGGTTAAAGAAAGACTCGAATTTTGAGCTGTATATGGTACTTTTCTGCCACCAATCGTTACTGATGTTCCTAGAGCGTTGCTAAATGTAACGACGACAGATTGCGCAGTTTCTGGAATTCGTAAAGTATGCTTTTGACCAGCTGTTAAAGTCTGACCACTTTGAGTTACGCCATTCATTGCAATAGAAACTGTAGTTGCTTGATCACCGGCTCTAACAACTAAATTGCGGTTATTTTTAAGGCCGATAATCTGAAACTGATTCGCAGCCAATTCCTTAATCTTGACTCTCTTCTTTTTAACTTTCTTAACTTTGCGGTGTCGTTTACCACTATCCGAAGAAACAGAAACATCATTAGCTTCGTTGTTATTTTCATTGCGACTAGAAGAAAAATGAGCAAATACAACGTAGCATACCAAAATTACTGCAACTATCCCCAAACCGACAATGATTCGTGGCAGGTAATCCTGCCAAATCTTTTTCTTATTACTGGTAGTTTTACGTACTTCCTCACTTTTATTGTCAATCGAGTCTTCGACAAATTCTTCAGGTTCGGCTTTAGGTATGTCTTCGTGGTATTCACTTAGCAACTTTTTGCCATCTAAACCAACTATCTGTGCATATTGTCTAATGAAGGCTCTAACGTAAAAATCACCAGGAAGTTTTTCAAAATCGTTTTGCTCGATTGCAGTCAGATATCTACCTTGAATCTTGGTTGTTTTTTCAATGTCTTCAATTGAAAGTCCCTTAGCCTCTCTGGCACTGCGTAATTTATCTCCGATATCTGCCATAGTTACCTCTTCAAATTCTAAATTTACTCTTTGAGTATAACATATACTACATATAATTATTACATTTAAATAAGCCAGCCGCCACTAACATAAATGGTCTGACCAGTTAGATACCCAGACTGAACGTCAAGTAAAGTTTTAACCCAATAAGAAATGTCCTTACCCTCTGCTAAACGACCAACAGGTATTTCACCCTTAACTTCTTCCATCGTTTCAGGGCCAAGCACGGAATTCATTGCTGTATTGACAGCACCGGGTGCAACAACATTAACCGTCAGGTTAGCTGAAGCAACTTCGCGGGCATATGCTTGTGCAAACCCTTCAAGACCTGATTTGGAAGAACTGTATGCCGCTTCCATAGCACTACCTGAACCACCGTAAACTGATCCTAAATAAACAATACGACTATAATCATTTTTTATCAAATGAGGTTCAAATAGTCCTGTCAACTTAATTGGGGTAATCAAGTTTATGCGCATAATCTCATCAATTTTGGCCGTATCTTGACTACTAACAAAATTATAATCGGTAATTCCCTGGGCAAATACCACCGCGTTAACTGGCAGTAAATTATTAACAAATTCTTTTAAATCATTATTTTCAGCCAGAAAATCTAATTTGATGGGAATAAAATCCTGCTGAGGATATTTTTGACTCATTCCTTGAGCCAAAGAATAAGCTTTTCGCCAATTTTGACTGCAATGAATGTAAAGAGACCAACCAGCATTAGCCAACTCAACACAAATAGCTTGACCAATGCCACCTGTAGCACCAAATACAAGAGCTCGCTGCAATTAAAACATTCCTTTTATTTTATTTTTACTTTAAATATTGAAAATGACCTTATAACCAATCGATCATCAAAAAAGATCAAGTTATGTATTCACATTCAATTTTATTTTACCATTATTTTTTCACAAATTTGAACTAATAAAACGACATGATAAACTTTCTTAAAAATTAGCTTTTATCTCCCTCTTTTTTAGGCGGTAATAAAACTTGGCGAGGCTTTGAACCTTCAGATGGGCCCACAATACCTTTTTCTTCCATTTCATCAACAATCCTAGCTGCACGATTATAACCAATACGAAATCTTCTTTGCAAGAGTGATACACTGGCCGTTTGTTGTTGCCTTACTAAGTCCACTGCTTGATCATAGAATTCATCTTTTGGCTCATCATCTTTATTTTCAGAGTTCTCTTGGCCTTTTTGTGGAATCATACCTTTATCATATTCGGGTTTCTGCTGTTTCTTTACCCAGGAAATGATATTTTCAACCTCATGTGACGAAACATAGGCACCCTGAATACGTTCAGGCTTTGAAGCACCAACAGGCATGTATAGCATATCGCCGCGACCGAGTAATTTTTCGGCCCCAGTTTGATCTAAAATAGTCCGTGAATCAATACCACTTGAAACAGCAAAAGAAATCCGTGAAGGAACATTTGCTTTAATTAGACCGGTTATGACATCAACACTCGGTCTTTGTGTGGCCAAAATCATGTGAATACCAGCCGCTCGAGCCATCTGGCCCAAACGGACAATTGCTCCTTCAACGTCACGTCCGCCAACCATCATTAGATCACTAAGTTCATCAACTACTACTAAGATATATGGTAACGGCTTCATCGGCGTTTTTGATTTATCTTGATTATTCAGCCGCACCTTTTCGTTAAATTCACTCATGTTACGGGCCCCAGCTGCAGCAAATAACTTATAGCGGCGTTCCATTTCTTTAACGGCTTTACTCAAAGCATTTGCAGCCAATTTTGCATCAGTAACTACCGGTATCAATAAATGAGGTACTCCATTATAAACAGAAAGCTCCACCATCTTTGGGTCTATCAAGATTAACTTTACCTGATCCGGCAATGCTTTCATTAAAATACTGGTTAAAATTGTATTAATTGCTACAGATTTACCCGAACCGGTTGATCCAGCAATCAAAAGATGAGGCATTTTAGTCAAATTAGCCGAAATAGTTTGTCCACTGACGTCCTTACCCAAAGGAACCTGCATAGGATCTTTTTTGGCTCTGATACCTTGATTTTGCATTACATCTTTAAAAGCAACTACTGAAGTGTTCTTATTAGGCACCTCTATTCCAATATATGGTTTCCCTGGGATTGGTGCTTCTATTCTAATATCCTTTGCAGCCAGAGCAAGAGCTAAATCGTCAGCGAGATTAACAATGCGACTGACTTTAACACCAACAGCCGGTTGAACTTCATAGCGCGTAATAGTTGGACCCAGTATCGCCTTTTTGATAATAACGTTAACGCCAAAACTCTTGAAAGTAGATTGTAACGTCTGAGTATTTTTGCGAATAAGAGCTTTATCAGTACTTTGGTCAATATTTTTAATATTATCAAGTAATGTTAAGGGCGGTTTTTGATAATCCGGACTAACTTTTTGATTTGATTTTAATTCCCCGTGATCTACTGCTCCTAATTCTTCCTTAATCTTTTTATCTTCTTCAACAAAAGAATGTGATTTAGGTAATGATGAAACAGAAGAATCGTTTTGCTGCGCTTTAGCGTTATTGTTTTGACTTGCAACTTGAATTTGCGGCTCAACAGGAGCGTGTTCCGGAATATCACCGTATTCTGCTTTTTCAGATGGAAAATCAGTTACTTCGTTTTGATCTATGTTACTTTCAGAAGAGTTATCATCCACAGTAAAATCATCCACGTCTGGAAAAACTGGAGCTTTTGTACCCACTGAATTGGAATCTTCCTGATTATGCAACTGGTTTTTTCTCTGCTCACGTTGCTCTTTGAAAGAGCCGTATTTATCTTTGATTTTGCCACCAGCTGCTTTGTTTTTATTAATAAAAAGCTGACTAACAGACTGAAATTTTTTGATAATTGTTGAAAATTTAACATCAAAAAACATCAAAATACCACTCGGTATCAATAAAATTGCAATTACCCGCAGTCCTATATGACCAAGTAAGGGGTAAAAAATCTGATAGCATAAGGCGCCTATGACGCCACCACCGATATTTTTGGTAACAGCCATGCGACTGAATTCAGCTGAAATTTCATGCCAAAAGACATTCATAAAAGCATTATTAACGAATTCCCGTTCAAAATAAATACTGCTTTGAATTAATAAAATTCCCAAAATAGCAAAAAATAGTCCACAACTGCGTTTGAAGTTAAAGTGCATCGGCTTATTATAAATCAACATAACCAGGCCGAAAACAATGCAAATACCAGCTGCGAGCAAATAGGAATCTCCAAAGACCAGGCGAAAAGTATTTGCTACTTGTTTACCCAGGATTCCAAATTTGGCAAATGCTAAAGCAGAGATAACAATTTGTAAAAGTCCGACAATTGCCCATGTAATTCCAGTATTCTGATTCTTCTTTCGAGCCTTTGTGGTTTTTCTCCTTTTCTTTTTTGGCATGATACTACCCAATTAACAACTAAAAATTAGCTTGGAAGTTCAAGTTGACTGGTTTATCCAGTGTAATTTGAGTAACTTGATAAGTTAATGTTTCAATATACTCAACTAAAGGTCTACTAAGCAATTTGTAATCAGCCTTACTAAGATCACTGCCATCACCAAAATAATTTTTGATCTGAACGATTTGGCTAATCATCCCACTTACTGAGAATTCTCCGGGAGCAGGTGCCACGTCAAAAATGATGGTGATGTCAAAATAATTACCATCTACCCCTGCATCTGTTGTGCCATCATCATTTTGTTTTTCAACTTTTTTAAGGCCAAAATTAACTTGATCTTTAGTTTCAGGTTCTTCATTAACATCATAGTGAAAATTTTTTACTATCACCGGTGTTTCTTTTTCAAAATCCATTTTAATTTCCTCCCAAATTTCTTTCATAGCGTTCAGGACGATTGTAGTTATCTTTTAACTTGTCATTTTCGTAATGATGAGAAGTTTCCAGCATAGGAAAACCTTGTTGACGTAATGCTTCAAGCAAAACTATTGCCACTGAATTAGCTAAATTGTAACAACGAATATTATTTGACATAGGTATGCGCAAATTACGTTCGTAATATTCTCGCATAAAAGTTTCAGGTAAGCCAGTAGTTTCCTTACCAAATACGAAGTAGTAATTTTTGGAAGAATCCGTGTAATCTACCTCAGCATAATTTTTGGAAGAAAACTTAGAAATAAGATAAAGCTCATCCTGTGGTCCCAACTGCTTCAAAAAGGCATTAAGATCATCATGAAGCCGCACATCAACTTTATCCCAATAATCAAGCCCTGCTCGTTTCATTTTTTTATTATCAATTTGAAAACCTAAGGGCTCAATTAAGTCAAGAACTGTATTAGTACCAGCACAAGTTCGCGCAATATTTCCCGTATTGGCCGGCATTAATGGTTCATATAACACTACATGATTTGTCAATCTTTTTCTCCTTCAACATCAAACTTCTAAACAAACTAATCTTATTCTTTATTTTTTAAATCAGCATTTTCGCCATTTTGCGCAGCAATTTGAGTAGTTTCTTCGCCTTCATCTTCTCTAAAAACTTGGGAAACATTACGGTAATAATTATAAACACGTAAAATGATAATTTTTAAGATTGCATAAATAGGAATACCAAAAATGACACCCCAAAGTCCCCAAACTGCACTAGAACCAATTAACAATAAGATTGTAGTTACCGGATGCATTTCCATCTTATTACCCATTACGAGAGGACTGATAATTCTTGATTCAATTGTTTGCTCGATTGCAAACACAATCAGAACTTTAATGACCATTGGAACTGAAAGCATGATCGCAATTACAATTGCAGGAATAAAGGAAATAAACGT
The DNA here is from genome assembly GCF_042679465.1 of Lactobacillus melliventris. Classification (NCBI taxonomy): domain Bacteria; kingdom Bacillati; phylum Bacillota; class Bacilli; order Lactobacillales; family Lactobacillaceae; genus Lactobacillus; species Lactobacillus melliventris. The sequence goes on from NZ_JBHTMT010000003.1 coordinate 124,965, forward strand.
ACCAAAATATGGGATCAGGTTAAGTAAACCACTTAAAACAGCAAGTGCAATGCCATACGGTAAGCCTACTATACTGTAACCAATGGCAAACATAATTCCTACCCAAAAGGCAACTGTGATTTGACCCCTGATATACGAAGCTAAAGCGGTGTTAATATCATAGAGCAGTTCACCAAAACTCTTTTGCCAGCGCTTAGGCGCAAATTGGGTTAAATAGGGCCGCAAATTATGGGCATCTTTTAACATAAAGAAGAGAATAAACGGTGCCGTAAGTAAAGTCATAACAATAATAGTTACTACACTGATCGCCGAAGAAATGTTACTCAGAGCGGCATTTATGGCTTCATGACCTGATTTAAAAAGCATATCCTGCGCGCGATTAATAGCATCGTTAATATTGCCTTTTACACTGTGAAACTGCGGCTTGCTCAGTGCTTCCTGCACAGCATTACTTGCATCCTTCCAGATATGCGGCCAATGTGCAATTAATGAATTAATTTGACTTTGAACAATTGGCAATAAAGTATTAACAATCCACACTAGTAAAATTGCCACAAGAAGAAATAGTCCCAAGATCGTAACCAGTCTTGGCACTTTGAATTTCCGCTCTAAAATGTCTACCAGCGGATTCATGATATAAAATTGAATTAAAGCAAGCATTAGTGGTGGCAAGATTGCACTTACAAACACTTTAGCAGGATTTAAGACAAACGAAATTTTGTTGAACAACCAGATTACAAGGAAGAACAACAAAATGTTTAGTAATGCAATACTAAAGCGGTTATTCAAAAACCATTTTTGAAAAATGGTTCTTTTTTTATGTTTTTTCTCTACTTCCATCAAATCATCCTAATCAAATATGTTCGTAAATTATATCATCGCCAACGTTAAATTCAGGCAGAGTTTGCTTGTCACCTAATGTAAGATACACAGCATTTGCCAAGGGATTTTTAGACTTTTGCTGATTAAAGAAAAGTGTGGCATGTCCTAATGCCCTCATATCACTGACAACCATGGCGCCAACGTAATCAGCTACATATGTTTGACCATCAATTGTAATTGTGTCCCCTTTTTTCAAAGTAAAACCAGTAAGCGGCGAATCAGGGTCAAATTTTTGAATAATTGAAACTTCTACCAGTTCAGCTGTAACATTTTCACCAAATAAAATTACCATATTGCTCTTAGGCTCTATAGCTTGTTTACCAATTTTTGTAATAGTTGCTGTCCACTTCATAATTTGTTCTCCTTAAGCTTTAATTTTAGCATAACAAAAACCGCTTAACTAATATATAAGCGGTTTTATTTGTTACTTCTTTATTTCTGATGGTAAAGGAGCCATTTTTTAATTTCATCAATTATCACTAATGGGATCGGCAAGCAGAACAGGAATAACCAGTCAACTGGCAATAATCTCGTCGTATTAAATAATTGTTGCAATCCTGGAGTTACAGTTAAAGCCAAAAATAGCAGTATTTCAAAGATAATGCCATACCAGATATTGCGGTTACTAAAGATGCCTTTCTTGAATAACGAAACTTTGTTTGTTCTACAATTCAAAACATTTGCAATCTGAGTAAAAATGATTGCTCCCAAGACCATTGTGGTTGCACGCATGTATACCGGGCCGTTAGCAGCTAAAGGTACGTGAGGCCAACCATTTTGGAAATTAACGAAGAAGTATGCTGCAATCGAAATAGCACTGGAAATGAGGCCGTACCATAAAAATGCTTTGATAATTACACTTCTATTAAGCAAGTGCTCATTGCGTTTACGTGGTGCCTGTTTCATAACATCCGGATCAACTGCTTCTCCACCAAGTCCTAATGCTGGCAACATATCCGTTCCCAAATCGACTGTCAAAATCTGCATAACCGTCATTGGCAAAGGAATCATCCCTCCTGAAAACAGGAATAAAATTGAAGGAAAGGCTTCCGGCACATTTGAAGTTAGGATATAAGTCAAAAACTTACGAATATTGCTATATACTGCCCGTCCTTCTTCAATTGCAGCTACAATTGAAGCAAAATTATCATCGGTCAATATAATATTTGCAGCATCCTTTGCCACGTCTGTGCCAGTGAGACCCATTGCAATACCGATATCAGCTTGTTTCAGTGCAGGGGCATCATTAACTCCATCACCGGTAGAGGCAACAATCTCACCGTTTTCCTGCAAGGTCTTAACAACCTTATATTTTTGCTCAGGAGCTACCCGGGCGAAAATCACTTCTCCTTTTAGCGCTTCTCGCAAATCTGCATCACTCATATCCTCGAGCTCATCACCAGATATGACCCGCGCCTTGTCTGAGGTCAAACCAATTTGGACAGCCACTGACTTAGCCGTTAGCTTAGAGTCACCGGTAACCATAATAATCTTAATCTTGGCTTGATGACACCGTTTAACAGCATTATAAATTTCAGGACGAGGAGGATCGCTCATCGTAGTCAAGCCGACGAATATCAAGTGCTGTTCAGCCGTTTCGATCGTTAATTTAGTAACGTCAGTATTTTCTTTTTCAACAATGCGGTAAGCCATTGCCATACTGCGGAAACCCTTGGCAGCATATTCAGCATTGTATTTTTCAGCACGCTTTTTATCATCTTCAGTCATAGAGCGAACCTTACCGTCAACTTGAATCTGATCACATTGCTTAATTACGTCACTGAAAGACCCCTTAGTAAAAATAATATACTGACTGTCATTCCAGCGATGAATAGTTGACATGCGTTTACGATTAGAGTCAAAAGGCAATTCACGTAAACGAGGATATTTAACCAGAACTTTCTGACGATCAAAGCCTGCTTTTTCAGCCATAATAATTAAACAAGCTTCAGTTGGAGTTCCCAAAATTTTGGGTTTACCCCCTTTGACTTTGCTGGGTTGAACCGCAGTATCATTATCTAAAGAAGCTATCTGCACCAGCTTGTGCAAGTCAGGATTTTCTTCGTACCATAACTGCTTATTATTCAGTTCAATTTGACCATTATTAACATAGCCATTACCCGTAACCGTATATTCATTTTGCGGCGTCCAAATGTAATGAATAGTCATCTGATTCTGAGTTAAAGTACCAGTTTTATCTGAACAAATAACTGTGGTTTCGCCTAAAGTTTCTACCGAATTCAATTCTTTAACTAAGGCATGCTTTTTAGCCATGCGCTTAACTCCTTGAGCTAAGCTTAAAGTAACAGTTGGAAGCAATCCTTCAGGAATAAAGGCAACAATCATACCTAACGCAAAGATAAAGGCCTTGGCAAAAGGATATTTGACGAAAAAGATTGCCGCAATTAAGAACAAAACACCAATTGAAACTGCAATTATTGATAATTGTTTCGTCAGCCGATCTAATTCTTGAGTCAATGGGCTATCAACCTTATTTTGCTTTTGTGTCAGCTGCGCAATTTTACCAAATTCAGTATTCATCCCTGTGGCAAAAGCGATAGCGCGAGCAGTACCAGATCCAACTGTTGTTCCAGAATAAACCAAGTCTGCTTCCGCATAACTGCCTTCACCTGGAGCGTATTCTGTAGTTTTTGATTCTGGCACAGATTCACCATTTAACGCACTTTGATCAACCTGCATAGAACTGGCAGTAATCAGCCTGGCATCAGCTGGAATGGCATTGCCGGCCTGAAGAATAAAAACATCTCCCGGAACCAGTTCTTTGGCATCAATCTGTGTTTTTTTACCATCACGGATTGCTTGAACATAAGTAGGCAACATATTATTCAAAGCATCTGTCGCTCTTTTAGCAGCTCTTTCCTGCCAAAAACTGAACAATCCGTTGATGATATTGACCAGCCAAATAGCAATTCCTAATTCAAGCGTCCCACTAAACATGGCTACGGCACCTGAAATCCACAATAAAATTGCCATCATACTAATAAAATTCTTAAAGAAAGTTTTCCACTCGGATTCTTCTTCAGACTTTTTAATTTCGTTACGACCATATTTTGCCAATCTTGCGGTTGCTTCTGCAGAAGTTAAGCCTGCCGAAGATGAGTGAAGATTAGTATAAACTTCAGAAATATCATTCTTAGCGTATAGCTCTCGAATTTTATTTTCTTCCATTTCCAACATACCTCTTGTTTAAATTTTTTGTTTTTATACTAATAAAACCGACACCATACTTTACCACTTTTTAAAATGATAAAGTCATTCAATATTTTTACAATTGCGTGTCATGCTATACTAATTATTGAGACAATTATAAATGAAATTGGAGGCTTTTCAAGCATGAAATTATTAATTGGCGGATACACCAAAAAAAAGTCAACGGGAATTTATGAGCTGCCGCTTACTCCGGCTGCTAATGGCGTGGAAATGCAAATGGGACCAGCAAAAGAAGTAATCCAAGTTGGTGGACCTACTTATTTTGTTCAAGATGGCAATCTCATTTTTACAATTAATAATGCTGGAGAAAAAGGCGGAATCAGTTCTTTCGCATTAGTTAAGGGCAAATATTCAGAAAAGGACTCTTATTTAACCCCAGGTTCTTCGCCAGCCTATATTGGAATTAACCGCGAAAAAAAACTATTATACACTGCAAATTATCATACAGCTGTACTCAGTGTATTTTCGTATGATGATGAGGGTAAACTGACCTTTTTAGATTCCGTAACTCACACGGCAGATACTCTTGGTCCCTGTCCAGAACAAGCTGATGGCCCTCATCCCCACTTTTTCGATCAAACACCACAAGGCAATTTAGTGAGTTGTGACCTGGGCAACGACTGTGTTGATTTTTACAGCTTCAAAAATAATAAGCTGAAGCACCTGGCTAAATATCAAAACGAGCCAGGTTTTGGAACACGCCATATTGTATTTAGTCCTGATGGTAATTATTTTTATGTTGTCGGTGAGCTTTCAAGTAAAATTAACTTAGTTAACTTAGATGAAGCCCACTGGAATTTTAAAAATATTGCTACTTATTCAACCATTCCTGATGATTTTTCTGACCACAACGGCGCAGCTGCCATAAAAATTAGCCATGATGGTAAATTTATTTACACTTCCAATCGCGGTCATGATACCATCACTGTTTTTGCAGTTAATGATGATCATACCTTGCAACTACGTCAAAGAATTTCAACTTTTGGTGAATTTCCTCGTGATTTTAACTGGGACAAAGATGAAAAATATGTGGTAGCAACCAACCAAAATTCAGATAATGCCACTTTATATACACGAGATGCTGAAAATGGTTGTTTGACACCAGTTCAAAAAAATATTTTTGTTCCCGAAGGTACTCGCGTACTTTTTAGTGAATAAATTTTGTAAAACAAATAAAAGAGTTGTCTAACGCAAGACAACTCTTTTATTTCTCTACAGATATATTAAAGGCTATGCCATAATTTTTGCATATCCGGTGCATCAGGTATTTCAATACTAGTATGCTGGTCTTTAGTAAATGGATCAGGAAAACCCAAATAAAAGCAATTGAGTGCCTGGCGCTTAAACTCATCATTAATGCCATATAGAGGATCGCCAAATAAAGGATGACCCAAATATTGCATATGTATGCGAATCTGGTGAGTTCGACCTGTATATAGGCGCAGTTCTACTAAACTGGCTCCGCTTTTTTGAGCAATCACTTTATAAGCAGTTTTAGCATTCTTGCCAGTGGAATCAATGCTGCGCACAATTGAGGTTCCTTTGCGACCAATAGGCTGATCTATCACTCCAGTCAATTCTTCCGGCGCAAAATTGCCATGAACTATTGCATGATATTTTTTAATAAATTGAGTTTTATCGATCTGACTAAAACGAGCATGAGCAATAGCATTTTTCCCAACCAGAACCAGACCAGAAGTATCGCGATCGAGTCGCGTCACTATGTGCGGTTTAACGTCAACCTCTTTTTTACTGTTAAAATAACCTAAAACTTGGTTAACTAAAGCATTGTCATCATAACGAGATGGAATTGACAAAATGCCAGCTGGTTTATTTACTACCAAATAATTTGCAGTTTCCCGTGCAACCGCTAGCGGCTTCTTTGAGGGGACTAGCCAGGGATTGACCCTCTCTTTTCCCGGAATAAAAATCACTTCATCACCTTGATGTAAAATGTAGTTGGTAAAGCGCCTTTTATGATTTACTAAAAGCATCCCACCGGAATTTTTAGCATTATTCACTGCTCTTTTTGAAAAACCGTTTTTCAGTAAAAAAGCTCCTAATTTCTTGGGAACTTTGTCTTGTACAATAACTTTAAATGGTGTCATCTTTATCTCCAATAAAGGCGCTCTGAACACGGGACCAAAAATGGGTATGCCCAAAACGATCAAAATGAATTTCCTTACTAGAAATACGATATTCAATTTGTTTAGCGTTGCGTACATTAATGCGACGGCCATCAACAGTCATAACGCAGTGGTCAGCATCAGGTATGACAGTAATCCACTGCTCTGGTGCCAACACTATTGGCGAAGATAATGATCTGAAAATTCGGTTATTAATTGAAGCTATTTCTGCCATTTGCAAGGCTTTAAGTCTTGGGTGAATCACAGCACCACCAAGTGACTTATTATAACCAGTTGAACCGGTAGGAGTTGATATACATAAGCCATCTCCCCGGAAATTTTCAAATAATTGATCATCAATATAGACTTTTGCTTCTAATGTATGCGATACCCGTTTGACTGCAGATTCATTTAAGGCCAAAAAATGTTTCTTTTCATTCGCTTCGGTTAAAAGTTCTACTTCCAAAAGCGGGTAACTGGCAGATTCCGGCTCCCTTAAAAATAAAGCATCTACCATTTTATCAACTTCTGGACCACGCCAATCAGTGTAAAAACCTAAATGCCCAGTGTGGATGCCAATAAAGCGAATAGAACTGATCTGGTTTTCATAACGGTGAAAAGCATTGATTAAAGTACCATCGCCTCCGACAGTAATGACAACATCGGGGTATTTAGCATCAAAAACAATGCCTGCTTTAGCTTCCAACAGTTTTCGCAAGTGCGCCACAACTTTTAGCGTTTCGGGATTGGTGTTATGGGCAATTGTAATTCTCATTATTTTTCCTTACCCTTGTTTTTGGTAAAAACCTTTTGAGCTTCCTGCACTTCATCTTTTATTAAAGACATTTCTTCATCAAGTTTATATGCTGTTTCTGCAGTGGATTTTAGTCTTTGGGAAATATCTTTTGGATAAGAACCTTGATATTTATAATTAAGAGTGTGTTCAACAGTAGCCCAAAAGTTCATAGCTAAAGTTCTGATTTGAATTTCAGCCAGCAACTTTTTGGGACCATTTGGCAAATAAACGGTGTAAGAAATAACCATATGATAGGAGCGATAGCCTGAAGGTTTGGCGTTTTTAACATAATCACGTTCTTCAATGACTTCCATATCATCACGTGTATGTATTAAGTCTACCACCTTATAAATATCATCGACAAATTGACATACTATCCTAATACCTGCAATGTCCTGCATATCGGTTTCAATTACATCAAAACTGATTACACGCCTTTGCATTTTTTCTTTAATTGAGTCGACAGTTTTAACCCTGCCAACTACAAATTCTATCGGGGAATGTTCCCCTTTCGTTAAAAAACTTTGTCTTAAAGAACGAAATTTCACTTTCAATTCTCGGACGGCCTCTTCATAAGGCCATAAAAAATTATCCCAATCATTATTCATAGAAATAACCCTTTCTCAAACAGCATATCCATTTTAACATAAATTATATGATAGCAATTTCATATGGCTAATAGCTTTAATAAAAGAAGCCACTTTTTTCTATACAGCATATATAATCCCTTATTTGATACAGTTTTTTCTTGCATATTAAAGCTTTTAAGATTATGATAAATTTATTAATTTCAGTATAGCCTATACTTTGATAGTTTTTTTCTATTTTATATTTAAGCAGAAACAGCAATTTTGACAATATGTCAATAAAAAAACTATACTTTCTTAATTAGTAGCATGGAATAAAAAGTAAATTCTATCACTGAAATTGGATGGGGAATTATTATGTCGAAGAATAATGAAATTGAAGCAAAAATTATCCTGCCAAAGACAATCTATCACAAACTTTGCCAGGATTTTGCTGCAAAAAGCTGTTTTAAACAGGAAAATTATTATTTTGATACCAAAGATGGTTTGCTAAAACAAAATCATATCAGTTGTCGCATTCGTCTTTTTGCTGATCATGCAGAGCAAACACTCAAAGTTCCCAATAATGATCCCGTGCAGCACAAGTTTCATGAAGCAATAGAAATTAATGATGAACTAAAACTAGCTGAAGCTAAAGCAATGGTTAAAAATGGCAGCAAAAATTTGCCAATTTCTTTTAAATATAGCGTAGGAGACTATCTGAACAAGCGCTTTTCAGACCACCTAATACTAAACTTGCAAACTTTTAGTAAAACTAAGCGCATTTTAGCAAATGGGCCTGAAAATTGTGAATTAACATTTGATGATAGTACCTATCCTGACAATTATGAGGACTTTGAAATTGAGATTGAAAATACTAATCCCCAATTAATTGCACAAGTTCTATTAGACTTAAAAAAGAAATATCACTTTACACAGAATTCTGCTAATACTAATCAAGCAAAAATTGCACGCGCTTACAAGCATAGTGCTAAAATGTAGTTTAACGAGTAAATTTCTAAAAAGGATAGATAATTAGATTTTTAAATAATCAGTATTGGAGGAGCCTGATCATGTTCGAAATTTTTCTCTTTGTCAATCCCGTTGGCATTTACTGCTATAACACAGAAGTTTTAATTCAAGATGCAATCGCCGAACTTAATATCAATTCTTCTTTTAACTTCGTTCCTATCATAAATACAAAAGTTATAAAAGAAGATATTATCAGAAGAAAAAAGAGCGGCCAAAGAATAATAGATATCCCGCAGTACACAATCGCTTCATTTCAAGCTTTACGAAATTACCATGCAATTAAGTTCGAATATGGCAACAAAAAGGCTCGAGCCTATTTAGTTGCTTTGCAACAAGCTATCAGCGGTGATTTTAATAAATATTCTGAACAATTACCGCGAAAAGTTGCTCAAGATTTAAATTTAAATTTTGACCGGATTACAGATCGCAGGATTGCTCCTTATGTAGACAATTCTATTCGCCAAGATAAGGAACTTGCCCATCAGTTTAATGTCTGTAACATTCCTACAACTATTATTTTTAATGAAAGCGGCAATTACAGTGGCGTAATGCTTGAAGGAATTTTGGCTCATGATAAGTTGATTCGCCTTTTTAAAAATACTGGTTGTATTACCAGGGAAGACAAAGATTATTATCCTGCTAAGCACTTACGCCTGATCTAAAAACTTACTTGCATTATCTGGAGAATTGATTTTACGAAAATTGCTAAATACCCAAGACGGCAGATCATCAATGGTTTGCCGTCTTTTATATAAGTTGTTGGCAATTTTCATGCCATTGAGACTTTTTTGCATAAGCTGCATTTTTAGATACTGTTTTTGCTTGGCCGAATCAACATAGTATTTACGTAAAGCAGGTTTAAAGTGCCACAGCTTTTTTAATCCTTCGGCATTTATAGTAAAATTCTGTTTTTGCCAATGAATTTTATTAGTCAATGGCTCAAGCAAAACGTTATATTTCAAACTGATAACTAGCTTATCAGGATTAATTTCCAAATAATAATCATGCCAAGTTTTATTCCTTCGAAAAAAGATAAGTTGCGATTTTTTGATGTATTGTCCTAAAAAATGTCTCTTTCCCACTATCCAGATATCTTTCACGCCTATTTGCCTATATAAAAGATGACGATGACGAAATTCAGATTTGTTGAGAGGAGCACATTGAATTTCAAATGCTAAATTCGGGCTTGCTAAGATATCAGCGCGTAATTGGCCATTAGCTAATTGAACTTCCATCCGTGCGTTAAAATGGGCTGCTCTTAAAGCTGTAGTCAATAAGCTTTTACTTTGTGCATGCTCTTTATTTTCTCCACTTAAATTAACTTCACTTGGTATATGCTTAAAATAAGGTGTTTTACTATTATTTATCAGCTGGACTTCGCGATAACACTGAGGACAAAAATAATGCCTTTCTATATTCCTTTCATTTTCACTTATCCGAGCTTCTGCTACAGCTAAAACTAAAACATTATTCAACAATGCCGCGTACATAATCATCACCTAATAATAAGTACGCAAAAGGGGCAGGATTTTACCTGCCCCCTTTTATTTTGCTATCTGGCATTTTAATTAATATCACTAAAATAATCTTGCAGCTTCTCTAAAGCTTCATGCGCTATCAAACATTTGCCATTAATGCGCACACGAGCCATTTCACTAGCTTTAACTTTAATACCATATTCATTTGCAATGGCCCATGCATCAGCCGGCTTTATTTCCAAGTAATCTTGATCAGTAAAGATTAACTCTAAGTAAAATTTGCCGCGTTCAAAATAAAGACTGGAAGCCAAATCGTCTGCTTGAAGACTATCCGCCAGTTCAACTACCTGATTAAGGTCATTAAAACTATATGCCTGCTTTTTTTGCAGTTTCCAAAACTCTTTTTTCACCTTGGGGTGACCAGAAATTGCAGAACCAGTTGATTCGTCTTTATCGCTTTCATCTTCCTCAGGTGCTAAATCGAGAAAAGACTTACGAGCATCATTCCTCTTTTTACTGTTGTCAGTAAAATCATTATCAAATAACTGGGCCAGGTTATTCTGATCTTTGGCCGTAACTTTAGTGATGAGTAAATCAAGCCCACCATTATTAGGCATTACTTGAAAAGTAACAGGTGCATCTTGACTAAAAGAATGATCCGTATCAATTTCATCTAAAATTGAATAAAAGAAATGCTGGATTTTATTTTTATCACCCAGTAAATCCAAAACTTTAAGACCACGATTTGCTAATTCTTGTTTACCTATTCTCACGCGAATCGTATTTTTGTTTATATGATCTACTTGCATGAGTTCTCACCTCCATCAGATGCTTTGTTCTATTGTAGCGTACTTTACTCATAAAATAAAAGCGTTAGTTTAAAAACCAACGCTTTTATTTTAAACTTACCTGATTTATAAGTCAGCTATCTTTTGCATTTCTTCAAGTTCGAGACGGCGTACTTTTCTAGGTAAAAAGCGCCTAATCTCATCTTCATTATATCCAACCTGTAAACGACGGTCATCCATAATAATAGGACGTCTTAACAAACTTGGATTCTTTTCTACCAGATCAAGCAATTGATCAATTGACATGTCATCCAGATTAACTTTAAGTTGCTGAAATGCTCTTGAACGAGTTGAAATAATTTCTTCGGTACCATTTTCAGTCATGCGCAAAATTTGCAACAATTCATCTTTTGTTAACGGTTCAGAAAAAATATTTCTTTCCTTAAAAGGAATGTCGTGCTTCTTTAACCAGGCCTTCGCTTTACGACAAGATGTACAGCTTGGAGAGATATATAAATTTACCATATATTTCACGCTCCCTTAATTAGTATCTATATAATTATATCATACTACTTCCTTTTTGTAAGTAGTTTTTTCAACTAATTTTATTATTATAGTATCTTTTAAACGTGAATATTCTGTGAACTTTTTATCAAGAAAAAATAAAGAAATAAAAAAGAATACATAATCTTTAGCTAATGTATCCTTTTTTTATTATTATTAGTTATTTACTTTCTTCATTAAGTCACTAACCAATTTCTCATTTTCTTCAGCAGTTTCTGAAACATAACAAGCTTTATTGGCTAATTCCTTAATATCTGCAGTATTGAGCTTCTTCATTAAGCTTCTAATACGCAAAATTGAAGTAGCACTCATTGAGTACTCGTCTAAGCCCATTGAAAGCAAAATTGGAAACATGGTACTGTCTCCGGCAGCTTCGCCGCACATGCCACACCAAATGTTGTTTTCATGTGCTGCATCAATCGTGTGCTTAATTAAACGCAAAACAGATGGGTTTGCCGGTTGATAAAGGTAAGAAACATTATCATTGCCCCTATCAGCAGCCATTGTATATTGAATTAAGTCATTAGTACCAATTGAGAAGAAATCAACTTCTTTAGCAAATTGATCAGCTAAAACTGCAGCAGCTGGAACTTCAATCATCATTCCCACTTCTAAGTTCGAACCAATCTCAACGCCTTTTGTAACTAACTTGTCTTTTTCTTCACCCAAAATTGCTTTAGCCTTGCGCAACTCATTCAGAGTACCAATCATTGGGAACATAATGCCTAACTTGCCATAAGCTGATGCACGCAATAAAGCACGAAGCTGTGTCCGGAAAATCTGTTCATTTTGAAGTGAGAGTCTAATGGCACGCACACCCAAGAATGGGTTCATTTCTTCTGGTAAATCCCAATAATCAAGGTGCTTGTCACCACCAATATCCATGGTTCTGATAATTACCTGCTTACCATGCATACCTTCAATGACTTTCTTATAGGCTTCAAATTGCTCATCCTCAGTTGGGAAGTCCTTTGAATCCATATATAAGAATTCGGTTCTGTAAAGACCAACAGCTTCAGCACCATTATCGTTTACACCCTTCATGTCATTTGGTGTACCAATATTAGCAGCAATTGTAAACTTTTTACCGTCTGCAGTAACTGAAGGCTCGTTCTTTAATTTTTCCCATTCAGCTTTTTGCTGCAAAAAGTCAGAACTCTTTTGTTGATATTCAGCAACTTGACTGTCAGTAGGCTTAACTACTACATCACCGCTTAGACCGTCAACAGCAATCGTGTCGCCGTTTTCAACATCCTTGGTAATTGAATCAGTACCTACAACTGCTGGCAATTCAAGTGAACGCGCCATGATAGCAGAGTGTGCTGTTCTTCCGCCAATATCAGTAACAAAGCCCTTAACAAATTTTTTATTAAGTTGGGCAGTATCACTAGGAGTTAAATCATGAGCAACCACAATAACTTCGTGATCAATGGCAGCTGGGTTTGGTAATTCCTTACCCAGCAAGTGAGCCATAATTCTCTTAGAAACATCGCGCACATCGGCTGCACGTTGCTGCATATATGTGTTATCAGTCATTCCTTCAAAAATACTGATAAACTTTTGGGCAGTTTCGTCAAGAGCAGCTTCACTGTTAACTTTTTGTTCCTTGATTTCGTTTTCAATGGCACCAGTAAATTCAGGATCGTTCAAGATCATAAGGTGAGCTTCAAAGACTTGAGCTTCGTCTTCACCTAAACTCTTCTTTGCACTATCACGAATTTTTTCAACTTCAGTAGTTGATACTGAAATTGCCTTCTTATAGCGTGCTAACTCACTTTCAACATCGCTAACTGTAGATTTTGAAAATGAAAGATCAGGTTCAACCAAGAGATAAGCTGGTGCTACAGCAATACCATCACTAGCAGCAATTCCTTTTAATGTCTTGGTCATTATTCAGCTAAGCCCTCTTTTTTCATAGTCTCTGAAATAGCGTTAATTGCATCTTTTTCGTCGTCGCCACTAGCACTGATAGTAACATCAGCATTTTTGCCAACACCAAGTGACATAACACCCATAATTGACTTTAAATTAACTGACTTACCATTGTATTCCAAATTGATATCTGAACCAAATTTAGAAGCAGCTTGTACTAGCAATGTAGCTGGACGAGCATGAATACCTGTTTCTGCAACAACATGAAAATCGCGTTTTTCCATTATATATATCTCCTTTGAATTCAAAAAATCAAACCGGTAATAAATACCTATTCGCCTACTTAGACTATCATTTTTTTGTGAATTAGACAACATAAATGTAACAGTTTACATCATTAAACTTCAGATTTTGATTTTGAGTAAATTATTTTACCACCTCGCAATGCTTTCCCTGTAATATTTTGCCTTTTTTCAAAAGACCTCAATGCTGCTTGAAATTCAAAAGCATTTTTGGGCTCAACTTCATAGTGATCGAGTTCGCCATTCGCTAATTGCACCAGAATTTTTTGAAAATCCAAAATTATCACCACTTTTTAGTCAATTTAATTTATGCAATCATCTGATCTTGCACCAATATTTTATCATATTAGCGTTACTTACAAATAATAAGATTCAGGTTTTAGCACTTGATTATTGCGAGTGCTAATTATATAATTTAGTAAACTGATATGAAAGGCGGTAATACAATTGCTTTGTCAAAACTGTCAAAAACGACCAGCTTCCATTCATCTTTTTGCGAAGGTTAACGGACAAAGTCGTGAAATTAATTTATGTGGACAATGTTATCAACAACTTAAACAACAAGGAAATATTAATATGAACAATGATAATAACGACTTCTTTGGTGATTTCAGCGACCTGTTTAATTACAACGGCAATGCGGGAAATCCAGGGGACCCCAGAATGGGCAATGGGAATCCAGGAAACGTCAATAATGGCAACAATGGTGCTGGGGGCGGACGCTCACTGCTTGATCAGTATGGAACCGATCTTACTGCTCTAGCAAGAAAAGGTAAAATTGACCCAGTTATTGGACGCGATAAAGAAATTGCTCGTGTCATTGAAATCTTGAATCGCAGAACAAAGAACAATCCTGTCCTAATCGGTGAAGCCGGTGTCGGTAAGACTGCTGTAGTTGAGGGCTTAGCCCAGCAAATTGTCGACGGTTCGGTCCCGGCCAAGCTGCAAGATAAAAGAATAATATCACTAAACGTAGTTTCTTTAGTTCAAGGTACAGGCATTCGGGGTCAATTTGAACAACGAATGCAGCAACTACTTAAAGAAGTACAAGGCCATGATGATATCATTCTCTTTATCGATGAAATTCACGAAATCGTTGGTGCAGGCAATGCCGAAGGTGGAATGGATGCCGGCAACATTATTAAACCCGCTCTTGCTCGTGGTGACCTGCAACTCGTTGGTGCTACCACATTAAAAGAATACCGGGAAATTGAAAAAGACTCTGCTCTGGCAAGAAGATTCCAGCCCGTTGATGTTAAAGAACCTTCTGTTGCAGAAACAATCCGTATTTTAAAGGGTATTCAAAAGCGCTACGAAGATTATCACCATGTTCACTATACTGATGATGCTATCAAGGCAGCAGCAGAATTATCTGAGCGTTACATTCAAGACCGCTTTTTACCTGATAAAGCCATTGACTTGTTAGATGAAGCAGGTTCAAGAATGAACCTGACAATTCCTTACGTCGACAAGGAAAAAATGAAGGAACGAATTGATGCGGCTCAGAAATTAAAACAAGAATCCCTCAAGAATGAAGATTATGAAAAAGCTGCCTACTACCGTGACCAAATCGAAAAATATAACAAGATGAAGGATCAGAAGGTTGATCCGGACAAATCTCCTATTATTACCAGCAAGATCATGAACAAGATTGTTGAAGAAAAAACTGGCATCCCTGTTGGTGACTTACAAAAGCAAGAAGAAAACCAGTTGCAAAACTTGGCACCAAATCTTAAGGCACACGTTATTGGTCAAGATAAAGCAGTCGATAAACTGGCTCGTGCAATTCGGCGTAACCGGATCGGTTTTAACAAATCTGGTAGACCAATCGGCTCCTTCCTCTTTGTGGGACCGACTGGTGTAGGTAAAACCGAATTAGCTAAACAACTGGCTCGGCAAATGTTTGGTTCAGAAAATGCCTTAATTCGCTTCGATATGTCAGAATATATGGAATCATATTCTGTTTCCAAGTTAATTGGTTCAGCACCTGGTTACGTCGGTTATGAAGAAGCCGGACAACTAACAGAACGAGTAAGACGTCACCCATACAGTTTGATTTTACTTGATGAAATTGAAAAAGCTGATCCAGCTGTTATGAATCTTTTCTTACAGATTTTAGATGATGGCCGCTTAACTGATTCTCAAGGTAGAACTGTATCATTCAAGGATACAATTATCATCATGACCTCTAATGCTGGTCAAGGCATTAAGAACACTAGTGTTGGTTTCACTGCTGAAAATTCTGCAGATCAACCAGATTCCGCCAGAAGTTCAATGAGTCAATTCTTTAAGCCAGAGTTTTTAAACCGGTTGGATGATGTGATTGAATTCAACGAACTGACTAAGGATGACTTAATAAAAATTGTTAATTTAATGCTTGATGATGTAAACAGCATGGTTAAAAACCAAGGAATGCAAATTAACGTTACCGAGGATGCTAAAAAGAAATTAGTTGATGAAGGATATAGTCCTGATATGGGCGCAAGACCATTGCGTAGAACCATTCAGGAAGAAATTGAAGATAAAGTTGCTGACTATAAACTTGATCATCCTGCAGTGAAGAATTTGCTGGCTAGTGTTTCTGAAGATAAGATTGTTATCAGTGAAGATGAGAACACTATTAATTCAGCAAATGACACAACTAATATTTAAAGACGTCATTTTTAAGCATGATTATTGCAAAATATAATAATCATGCTTTTTATTAAAGAAAAAAGTTTAGTTTAGTTGTATACTTAAATTAAAAAAAGAACTACTAGAAGAAACGGGTGAAATCCATGCATTTAATAGATGTAACCAATAGTTATAAGGACCTAGTTCACAGTCAACTAAATACGACCAACGTAAATTATGTCAAAGTTTACTCTCTAGGCAATACCTCCGTTATCTACACCGAAAGTGATAAAGCAATCGGAATTGTCTTGGAAAATCACAATCGTCGTGTTCGTAAAGATGAAACGAACTTTGTTATTAAGCGACTTGTTAAAGAAAAAAATCCTTCATATATGTTGACATTTGATAAAAGTCAGCATGTAATTGAAATCCATATTGACAAATAAAAAAACTGGCTTAAAGCCAGTTTTTTGTTTACAGTTTTTCAGTCAGTTTAACATCTGGATATTTATCCTTGAAAAATCGCTCTGCAAATTGATTTTCAAACAAGAATAGCGGTTGGCCGTAACGGTCTTTTACTAGTAGATTTCGACTGTTAGCCATAGCCGGATCTAGCTGCTCAGGGTCAATCCAGCGTGCTACTCTGTGACCAATATTAGTCATTTCAACATCAGAATTATATTCATTTTTCATTCTGAATTTAAAGACCTCAAATTGCAGTTGCCCAACAGCACCCAAGATATACTCATCAGTCTGATAATTCTGGTATAACTGAATTGCACCTTCTTGAACTAATTGAACCATACCTTTATGAAATGATTTCTGTTTCATTACGTTCTTAGCAGTAACTCGCACAAAGAGTTCAGGAGTAAATTCTGGCAGTGGCGGATAAACCACTTTATGTTTGCCAGCATAAATACTGTCACCTATTTGGAAATTGCCAGTATCATACAAACCAACAATATCTCCTGCTACCGCATCTGAAACCTGCATTCTCTCACTAGACATAAATTCAGTAGCATTATTGAGACGAATTGGTTTACCAGTGCGAGCCAAAGTTACATCCAGTCCTTTTTTAAACTCGCCGCTGCCAATACGCACAAAGGCAATCCGATCACGGTGGTGTGGATTCATATTAGCTTGAATTTTAAACACAAAACCGGAAAATTCTTCATTATCAGGAGCTAAGTCTTCAGTGTCGTTAACTTTATGACCAGCTGGTGCAGGAGCCATTTTAACAAAACTCTGCAAAAAAGTTTCAACCCCAAAATTAGTTAAAGCGGAGCCAAAGAATACTGGTGTCTGATCGCCTTGAGCAATTTTTTGTAAGTCAAATTGATTTCCAGCTTCTTTAATTAAGTCAATTTCTCCTAATGTATCTTGAAATTGGGGATTCTGACTAAATGGTTCACTAGCCGGCAGTTTACCGTCTTTATCTAGAGGCAAAAAGCGATCAGGACCATCCTTGCGATACATTTCAACCTGATTATGAGCAATATCATATAATCCCTGTAAAGTTTGACCTGAACCAATTGGCCAATTCATAGCCACACCTTCGATGCCAAGTAAGTCTTCCAGTTCAGCAATCAAATCAAGTGGCGGTCGACCATCACGGTCCAATTTATTCATAAAGGTAAAGATAGGAATGCCTCTTTGCTTCACGACCTTAAATAATTTTTTGGTTTGCGGTTCAATACCTTTAGCTGAATCGATCACCATGACTGCTGAGTCAACTGCCATTAAAGTGCGATAGGTATCTTCCGAAAAATCTTCGTGTCCCGGGGTATCAAGAATGTTTATTCTTTTTCCCTGATATTCAAATTGCATGACGGAGCTGGTAACCGAGATACCACGTTGCTTTTCAATTTCCATCCAGTCACTAGTAGCATAATGACCACTTTTGCGGGCTTTAACTGTCCCCGCGCTGCGAATTACACCACCAAAAAGAAGCATTTGCTCCGTAATCGTAGTTTTCCCGGCATCGGGGTGCGATATGATAGCAAATGTTCTTCTCTTATTTACTTTATTCAACAGTTCGTTACTCATTAAGTATTTTGTTCTTCCTTCTTCTTAGGTTTTTCTTCTGGCACAGTCAACAAAACCGTCATTAATCTGGAACGCATCATTCTTCTAGTAGTCAATACCATGCCATTATCCAATTTGACAGATAACTTTTCACCTTTTGCCGGTATTATGCCTAACTTTGTAATCATATAGCCGGCAATAGTGTCAACATCTTCCATTTCCAGATCGGTGCCGAATTGCTCGTTAAATTCATCAAGAGGCATTTTACCATATATCACATATTTGTTAGGGGCAATTTGGTGAACCAGAACTTCCGTCTGATCCACCTCATCATCAATATTACCCACTATTTCCTCAATTATATCCTCAATGGTTGCAAGCCCGACAACTCCACCATATTCATCCGTTAAAATAGCCAATTGCTGCTGAGTTTGTTGCATCTCTACTAAAAGTTCTCTGAGCTCCGTTGTTTCCGGTGCAAAAAGTGGCGGATTCATGACATCATCATAAGTAATATTATCAAAGCCCTTTTCCCATGCCTTACGCAAGACAGTTCGAATATGAATAATACCTACTATTTTGTCTTTATCACGTCGATAAACCGGTATTCTGGAATATGGTTCACGCAGTATTTCTTTAAGATGGTCCTGCAAACTTTCCTGGCAATCTACCATGAAAGCATCAATTCGCGGCACCATTACCTCACGTACCATCCGTCCCTGAAAATCCAAAACTGCATTTAACATTGTAAATTCATTGTCACTAAGCTTTTTCTGCTGATGTAAATCTTCAATTTCTGTAATTAAGTGCTCTCTTGTTTCTTCATCATTTGTAGGGGAAAATTTATTTTTGAAACGCTCAAATAAATTCCCCTTGTCGGGGTCGCTAGCCATTTTTGTGCTCTCTTTCTTAAAATAACATATTAAATACCAACATTATATCATGTACGCACATAATATGTTAGAATAGCACGTAAGAAATGAGGTTATCCCATGAAAAAAAGTCATGTCATACTTGTTTTTACATTCTTACTGTTAATTCCTTATCTGTGTAGTCTAACCATTATTGGTATTGGCTATGATGCTCTTGTTTTGCATTCAGCTGATCTTTTCCGGACCACCATTGGCGCTATTGTTGGTGCTTTAATTATGTCTGCCATCAAAGCTACAATTCAAAGACCAGTAGATTTATTAGCGGTTGAAATAGACGATGGTTTATTAAAGCAGTTATTACGCTTTTTCAGTATTAGAAGACGCTATTTTTTACAAATTGCTAATGTCATCTTAGATTTTATTCTTTGTTTTGCAGCCACTTTTGTGGTGCGTGAATTCCTAACCCTTGATCAAATTGTGGGTAAATCTGTTGGAATTGTGATGCTGATTATGCTTTTATCAACTTGTCTTGGTGCATATGTTGAATACGACAACTTATCAATTGACCCTAAACAACATTAATTATTTAATGACTGTCCTCAAGATATAATTCTTGGGTCAGTTTTTTTGTCTTTAAATCTAAATTTTGCACAACGTAAGGGGTTAAACTATCGCCGGGATTTTGATAAATTTTAATTCCTTCGGCAGCAACTGCAGCTAAAAACTGCGATATAACCATATTTAATGGCTGACTAAAAAAGGAAATATTTTGATTGTCTTTTTCTGTAATTGCCACTTGGGCTTCAGGCAAAACAAATTTCATTAAGCCTTTTGGAACTTCAACCTCGTTGGGTGCAATTACGCCATACCAATACATAAAATTTTCAGGTCCAAAAACAACCATATTGCTACGAGTATTAGTTAAATCATTCTTAGCGATAAAATCCTGAAAAACCTGATTCTGCTCCATTTCCATATTTGATTGATTAAAGGTTTTCTGTTCGTCCATCAATTGATCGGGAAAAGGACGACCAACAAAAGTTACTTTTTTCTGTAGTTTTTTCATAATTTCTCCTAATATTCAGCTAATTCAGCTAAAGGAATAATTTCACCCGCTAGAAAAGCATCAATTTCATTACTGGCAAATCCGTGTGTAAATAAGTAATTGCGTATTTTTTGCTGTCTCTCATTTTCTGGCAAACGGCGAAACCGCTTATAGGCTTTGATCCCTTGCTTTTTTAATGCTGCGATTTGATCTTCATCATTTTGCGGTATATCAATTTGAGCAATTATTGTACTGGCAAGCGCGCTGGAAAAGCCATGACTCAATAATTTACTGGTCATTTTCCGTTCCAGTTCGCGCCGTGCCAATTTGCCCACTTTACTTTTCATTGACTTAAGCACTCTCTTACCTGCATCCAGCCAGTCAGCATCAGCTATTTCCATTAGCGCATTAGCAATTATTTCAGGATCAATTCCTTTTTGTCTCAACTTATTGCTGACACTAACTGGTCCATCAGTACCAATCCGCAAGTTTTGTGCGATCACTAATTGCGTGTACTTAGCATCATCTAAAAACCCCATTTCTGTCAGTTGACTGACAGCAGCCTGTGCAGAGTCATTATCAATGCCATGTTTATTAAGATATTGTAAAACTTCATAAACAGTTCTAGGTTCATAACTTAAATAATTAGATGCAATATTGGTAGCCTTGGCGTCTTGATCAAATTGCTTAATTTCAGCAATTTGTTCTTCAGTCAGTTCTTGCCCCTTTAAAAGCATAAATTCAGCCACAGTTTGCTCAGTAGCGGAGAAAGAATACTTACCATCTAAAAAAATATTAAATCGTCCGGGTCTTTTTTGACTGCTTACTTTAGTAATAATTGGCATCACAATTTCACCTTTCAAGTGCTTAACTCCATGCTAGCAAATTTTGTTTAATCTTGCTAAATACTTTTTTCAGGGAGTACAATAAATTGTTAACATTTACTATTTTATTGTAGAAAGAAAACTATGTACAAGAAATTTAATCAAAATAAACCAAAAGATAAGGATATTATTATTACAATCAAAAGACTGGGCATTAATGGTGAAGGAATCGGCTATTACCGCAAAAAAATCATTTTTATTCCGGGTGCCTTGCCCGCAGAAGTGGTCGTTGCCAAGATCATCAAAGAATATCCCCGTTACATTGATGCGGAACTGGTCCGCATTAAAGAAAAAAGTCCAAACAGAGTATCATTTCCGGCTAAAGTTAATCCGGCAATAGGTGGGCTGGAACTTGCTCATTTAGCTTATCCCAAGCAGCTTGAATTTAAACGAGACAACGTCCTTGAAGCTTTGAAAAAATTTCATCCCCGGGGATACAGTAAGTATAAAGTTAAAAAAACCATTCCGGCTCCAGAAGAATGGCATTATCGTAATAAAGCGCAATACCAAATTGAACAATCTCATGGTCAAATCAGTTTGGGTCTTTTTGCCCCTAACTCGCATGAATTGTTTGATTTACCAGTTATGCCAACGCAAAGCCAGGCCACCCAGGATACTGAACGCAAAATCAAAAGCTTAGTAGAAAAAATGCACGTTAAAATTGCCGACCCCTACCGCCATTTTGATGGTCTAAAAACAATTGTGGTGCGTCAAGCGTATGCTACTCATGAAATACAAGTAACTTTAATTACTGTTGGTCGCAACATTAAAAATTTAGGTCAACTTGCAGAACAAGTTCTGCGCTTGCCTGACGTAGTTAGTGTCTATCAAAATGAAACTGACTGGCGCAACCCCCAGGTATGGGGTAACAAAACAGTTAAATTGGCAGGAAAAAATCAGATAACTGATGAAATTTTGGGCAAAAAGTTTGCCTTGTCACCGCGAGCATTTTTCCAATTAAACCCGGTTCAAACTATTACGTTATACTCAAAAGCATTAAAATTTTTAGATTTGACCCCAACTGAAACTTTAATAGATGCATATAGCGGCGTGGGTACACTCGGAATCTTAGCTGCTGATCAGGTTAAACAGGTTATTGGCATTGAAACTATCCCCGAAGCAGTCGAAGATGCTAATCATAACGTAGAATTGAATCATATTAAAAATGCTAATTACATTCAGGGAAGCGTAGAAAAAATTTTACCGGAATTAGTTCAAAATGGTATGCCAATTGATGCTTTGATTGTTGACCCACCACGCATGGGACTGGCAAAAAGCTTGATCAAAACCATCCTAAGCGTGAAGCCTAAAACTTTTGTATACATTTCTTGCAACCCCTCCACTCTGGCACAAGACTTAGTTCTTTTGAGCGAAGCATATAATGTCAGACTAATTGAAAATGTAGATATGTTACCGCAAACGCCAAGATGTGAATGCGTTGTCAAATTAACTTTACGGTAAAAAATAGTTGTCACTTGCTGTGACAACTATTTTTTGTGGGTCAGGTGTAGATTAAAAACTTTTCAGTTTAAATGAAAAATTTCACAGATATAAACATACAAAAATCGAATTTTTTCGCGATAAACTTGTTTTTAAAGATTCAATAACAAACATATTATGGAGATAGAAATTTTGTCAACCTTAACCACAATTTTATAATATCAGACTTATGTAAGCGCTAGCAAATATAATGCACGGCCTACCTGATATATTTAGCTAAAAATGCTGCAACCCGTCTTTTATATTCTTGGCGATGTTTTGAAAAAGACTGGGCATGTTTAGCTTTAGGAGCAACCCATATTTCCTTTGGCCCTCTGGTAGCTTTATAATTAGGGTAGACCATCTTGGTTGGAACAAAATTGTCTTGACTACCGTGAATAAAGAGCATTGGCCTGTGATTTTTATGTAATTGCTGCACGCTGGACGCAGCACCCATAAAATAACCGACTTTAATCTTATTTATGCCACTCAAAATTTCTACTAATGGAAAACGAGGAAAGGCGGGCATGTTGTACAGAACCCCTGCTTCGTGTTCGATTTCGTCTTTAACACTAGTATAGCCGCAGTCTTCAATAAATGCTTTAACTTGGTGAGGCAATTTCAGCCCACTAGTCATCATGGCAGTTGCTGCACCCATGCTTAAGCCATAAACTACCACCTGCTGCTGCTTACCTTTGGTTTCTAACAAGTATGACATCCACTTTTTCACATCATCTTTTTCCGGCCAGCCATAGCCAATATAATGCCCTTCACTATGTCCCTGTGCTCTTGGATCCGGCGTCAGAGTATTGTAGCCTAATTCGTGAAACAAGGCATCATATTCTCCCATGTCCTCTTTAGTATCCATGTATCCTGGTAAAACTACGGCAGTTTTGTGTGAATTTTTATAAGGAATGAAGTTTGCTTCTAATTTAAACTTTTCATCAGCTGATTCAATGTGCCATTTTTGTTTAGCCGCAGCTTTAAACCACTTTTTTTCATGGTAAAGGGGGTCAGTCTTTTTGAGAACCTTACTTGAAGAACTTAAAAAACTCTTTTTACCAGGAACACAAGCCACTCTAAAGAAATAGTAACCGGCCCCGGTAAATAGTAAACATACTAATAAAATAATAATAATTGATGAAAGCCACAACTTTTTATGTTTTAATTTTTGCAATTAGTTAAGCCACCTTCACTAAAAATAATATCTTATAGTATAACATTTTTAATTTGTATAGGAAAAAAGAAAAAATGAGATTAACAGATTTTTTACAATTAACTAATGACTTTAACAATCAAACCAGCTTTTATTTAACTATTGCTCACAAAAATGTTCCGTTGGCAAAAGTAAAGATTACTAGTACGGCTTGCCTATTTTTTCCCGGCAAAAAACCATTAACCAAAAGCAAATTCAGCAGCTTAGTAAAAAATATTCATGGTCGCAGTATTCCAATATATATTAGTTATCAAAAAGAAAAAATTGCCGTTTACGGTATTCAAATTTTACCTGACCAAAATGCAGTCAGATTAACCTAAAAAATGCTGCTTTTTAGCAGCATTTTTATTTGTTTAGTTATTTTTTGCGATATTGACGAATGTGATTTTCAGTACCTGCGAAATACCAAGTACCACTCTGTTCATCACTTTCAAGTGTTAAACCATCTTGCGGGTTTTTTAAAGCTTGATTGAAGATTTGTTCATATTCCGGAATAGTTAACTTTTGTCTGCGTGCAATCAGTTCTTGATCTGCTGCTTGGTTTATTGCTTTTTCGTAGTTCTTAACTATTTGACCAGAATAAAATTCTCCCATAGCACCTGAACCATATGAAAACAAACCCACCTTTGCATTCGCGGGCAACTGAGCATTTTCCAACAAGCTCAAAAGGCTTAAGTATAAAGATGCAGTATAAATATTACCAATTGCTTTACTATAACAAGCACTTGCAGCAAAATTATCTTCTAGACGCTTTTTAGTTCCGTCATCTTGCTTCTCAATAGCCAATTGGTTAGCCTTAAAGCCCATTTTCACAAATGGTAAATGATAAAGAAGAGCGGTGAAATCGCTGGCTTTTAACCCCGTTTGCTTCTGATAGTCCGTAAATGTATACCTGAAAAAGTCGAGGTAAACATCTTTAGAATATTTACCATCTACCAGGGCAACTGCAGAATCGTTGGGACGCCAAAAATCATTAATATCTGCGCTATAAGCGCTGTGACCAGCACTTAAAGTCATTATTTGCGGGTCAGCCTTAACAAGCACACTGATACTCCCGGCACCCTGAGTTACTTCCCCACCGGTATTAATACCATAACGAGCAATATCAGCTCCAATCACAATTGCGCTGTGATTGGGATGCAAGCGCACATAATCACGAGCTATCATAATTCCGGCGGTCATGCCAAAACATGCTTCTTTTACTTCGAAAGTTCTCACATTTGGTGGTAGGTTTAATGCAGTTTTGATGAAAAGTGAAGCAGATTTGGATTGATCAACTCCGCTTTCTGTTCCCACTATTAATAAACCAACATTTTCCCTTGCAATATGATCCAAATACCTTAATGTTGCGTTAATTCCCATTGACACCGCATCCTGGGTTTGATCAGCTACACTCATTTTTTGCTGTCCTATTCCAATCAGAAATTTATTCGGATCTTCATTACGAGCATGGGCTAAATCTACCATATCAACATATTTATTAGGCGTATAAAAACCAATTTGATCAATTCCGACTTGCATTATTTTCCTTTCTAATTTCCTTTAAAAATTCTTGTGCCGCTGTTTGACTATAAAGATTGCTTTTAATTAACATCTGCAATACTTTTTTCTTTTCAGAAGTAGTGGCCTTCAAATTAGCAACAATATTTCTGGCTTGCAACTTCATGTGTCCTTTTTGAATTCCCGAAGTAGCAATGGCCAATAAGGCTGCCAGATTGTTAGCCAATCCAATCGCAGCAATAATGTTCGCTAATTCCTGACTAGTAATTTTTTCTCCTAATATCCGATAGTTTTGCGTAACATCTTTTCTGGATTTAATTGAGCCACCTACAACACCAAGCGGTAAAGGAAGGCTCAGCCTTCCCAGCAATTTTTTATCTTGCACAAACCATTCACTAAGACTGGTATACGAACCACTTTTTGCTGCCCAAACGCTGCAGGCAGCTTCAACTGCGCGAGTATCATTACCGCTAGCAAGCAATACTGCCTCAACACCGTTCATAATCCCCTTGTTATTCGTAACAGCCCTCATAGGATCAGTTTGACCAATTCTACTTAGTAACGCAATTTTTTGTGCAGTCGCTATTCCACCAATTACTTCTACTGGTATTTCTGCTTCTACCTTAGTTATTTGACTAGGATAGTTAGATAAAATAGCAAATAATTTTTGCTTAATACCCGAAAAGACAGCTAACTGCTCAGCCATATACTCTAAAATAGAATTCACCCTATTGGCGCCCATTGACTCGGCTGGATCAACCAAAACCTTCAAAAAAACTAGATCTTTTTCTTGTTCTGCGGTAATAGTTTTTACTCCACCGCCATGCCTAACTAAACTAGCATATGCAATATTTGCCTGTTTGATTAATTCAGGAAAAAAAGCTTGTAATTTAGCTATTTTAAAATCAGCAGCAGCTTGTAAAACGATTTGCCCCCATATGCCATTGCGTTGACTAACAGCAGTAAAACCGCCAGCTTCTGTCACAATCTTCGCGCCATGATTAGCTGCTGCAACTACCGACGGCTCTTCCGTAGATAGTGGCACTTGATACTTGTGGCCGTTAACCAGCACATTCTGCACCAGACCAACTGGAAGTCGCAATTGCCCTATGACATTTTCACTTAATAAATCAAGTTCACGCAAAACCTGCTCATCAATTTCGTCCAATTTAATACCGCGCTGATGCAATAAGGCCCTTCTTTTTGCAGGTGTTAATTCATAAAATTTCATTTAGATTCTCTCAATTTCACATGCAATTGCCTGACCCCCGCCAATGCAAAGAGTAACCAACGCTTTTTGGCCATTAATATGATTCATAATATTAATCGCTGTGCCGACCAGTCGAGTCCCTGTAGCTGCTAGAGGGTGACCTAGGGCAATAGCTCCGCCAAAAATATTTAACTTTGCTGGTGGAATCTGTAATTTCTGCGCTAAAACCACACTGGGCGCAGCAAAAGCTTCATTAACTTCGATCACATCATAATCATTAATTGTCTTGTTGTTTTTTTGCAATAGCTTTGCTACAGCATAGTATGGTGCTATGCCCATATAAGCGGGATCATTTCCTGATTCGGCAAAGGCACCAAGCCGAGCCAGAGGCTGTAAATTCAACTCTGCTACTTTTTCTTTTGTTGCTAAAATAACCATGCTGGCGCCGTCACTTAGAGGAGAAGAATTACCGGCAGTAACGTTACCATCTTTTTTAAAGACCGGCTTTAATTTACTAAGCGCTGCTAAATTGGTGTCGGGACGAATATTTTCATCTTGGCCAACAGTCTTGCCGTTAATTTCAACGTTAATCAATTCATCTTTGAAAAAATCCTGTTGGACAATTTCAGCAGCCTTATGGTGTGAAGCTACACTGTACTCATCCATTTCCGCGCGGGTTACACCGTATTTTTCTGCCACATTTTCTGCTGTAAGTCCCATATGTGAGCTTGAAAAAGCATCTGTCAGTCCATTCTGCAGCATTTCACTTTCAAATTTGGGCTTTTCTTTGCTTGCCGTCAGGTAAATTGCATTAGACATGCTCTCCGCACCGCCAACTGCGACCAGACCAAAGTCACCCATTTCCATCTGTCCTTGAGCTAAGCGCAGAGCTTTCAAACTCGAGCCACAAACTTCATTAATTGTGACGCTGCTGCTTTGCGGACTCATACCAGTATTCAAGGCAACTTGGCGAGCCATGTTTTGTCCTAAACTGGCGCCTAAAACGTTGCCCATAAATAGTGCTTCAAGATTTTCCGGATTTAAATTAATGCTTTTCAAGGTTTCCCTTAATACAATTTCACCTAGATCGATTGCACTTTTTTCAGCCCATAAGCCATGATAACGACCAAAAGGTGTTCTTTTAGCTGCAACAATATATATCTCTTTCATTTTATCTATCCTCCAGCAAAAAGTTCCAAGCAGCATGATACAAAAATTTTCTACCCGAAGACAGTGATTAGCCCGACATTAAGAAAAATTTTATATAAAAAAAACCATTTGTTAATGGCTTTTATAATTATTAAAAATGTTAATTAGCTATTTAGATGATTGTTCTGCCAATTTTTTACCTAAGTCAATAATATATTCACGCAAAGCGTCTTTAGTTTCGGGATGCTTTAGACCGTAAATAATCGAAGTTTCAAGATAACTTAACTTATTACCAACATCGTAGCGATCGCCGTTAAAAACATGGGCAAGTACGCTTTGAGTTTTATTCATTGTGTTAATAGCATCTGTTAACTGTATTTCACCACTCTTATCAGGCTTTTGCTCAGCCAGTATCGGAAAAATGTCAGGAGTTAACAGATAACGCCCAATAATCGCATAATCACTTGGTGCCTGATCAATTGCCGGTTTTTCCACAAAAGACTTAACATTAATCAAGCCAGGCTTAATCTCAGTATCAGGCTCTATTATGCCATATTTATAAACCTCTTTATGAGGCACTGGCATAACAGCAATTGTAGAAGCACTAGTTTCATTATAGCGATCAATCAGTTGCTTAGTTAAGGGCACTTTATCCATCATCAAGTCATCACCGAGCATTACCACAAATGGTTCATTCCCCACAAAACTGCGGCCACGAGCAATTGCGTCACCTAAGCCAGCAGGATAAGGCTGACGCGTGTAGTAAATGTTAATACCCAAGTGTGTAATTTCTTGCGACATTTTGAGCAGGCCCGTTTTACCCTTTTCCTGTAAATTCTGTTCAAGTTCAGGATTTGAATCAAAATGGTCTTCAATCGGCCGCTTATTTTTACCAGTGACAATCAAGATATCCTCAATACCGGACTTTTTGGCTTCTTCAACAATGAATTGGATTGTAGGTTTGTCTACGATAGGCAACATTTCCTTAGGCATTGCCTTAGTTACCGGCATAAACCTCGTACCAAGACCTGCTGCAGGAATAATTGCTTTTCTAACTTTCATACCTTTTACACTTTCTATAAAACATAAAACTAATATACCAAAATAAAGCCCATTGTGCCAATTTTTACCGGTTGCGCTTTCTTTGAATATATTCTGCTAAGTGCCCTACTGAGTAATGCACCTCGCCGTATTTTATGGTCGCAATTGCAGCATTAACACAAGTCCCCAGTAAAAAGAGAATTGATGAAATATTCAGCCACAACATGAAAATGATAAAAGTACCAATAATCCCGTAGTTTTCCCAGCTGATACGAAAATGATGCAGATAAAAGCTAAAAAGCCAAGACAATACAATCCAGCCCAATAATGTAGTAAAAACCCCAGGCCAAATAACCTTTTTCTTCAATCTAATATTAGGTAAAAAAGAATTCAGATAATACAAGGAACCAATCATGGTAATAATTATGACCGGATAGCGGTAACTGAATATTTTTTCAATTTCACCAACAGAAAAAGAAAATATTGGTCGTAAAAATTCTAAAACTTGTTGACCAAAAATAAGCGTTAAATTGAGTAGCGCAAAAACAATAATCATTATATTGGTTAACATAATGGTAATCGAACGTGTCCAGACGGTGATCTGCCATTTTTGCTTTAATTCAACAGCGCGTACGCCATATATTCGGTTCATACCGATTCTAATAGCGTTTACT
The DNA here is from genome assembly GCF_042679465.1 of Lactobacillus melliventris. Lineage (NCBI taxonomy): Bacteria > Bacillati > Bacillota > Bacilli > Lactobacillales > Lactobacillaceae > Lactobacillus > Lactobacillus melliventris. The sequence goes on from NZ_JBHTMT010000003.1 coordinate 154,310, forward strand.
AAAGAAGACACGGACCATAACGCCAAGATAATACCAAATGAAATGTACCCGGTTGATTTGCTTTTTAGCAATGAGTTAATTATCGGCATGATAAATTTAGCAATTTTATCCGGAAAAATTAACTTTAAGTAGCTGGCTATGGGATTAGTATCAATATGAAATAAAGGCAAAATATTTCCGATAATGATTATAAAAGGAAATATGGAAAATAAAATATAGTATGCAATCGCTATTGCACTGGTTAAAACTTCTCCCTGAGAAAATTTCACAGAGACAGTTTTATAAAATAAAAAAGAGCGTTTCCTGATTGCCTCAGCTTTTTTACCCATGCACTTTAATCATCCATTTCATCAAAATGTGGTAAATATTTTTCGTAGCCGTCATAGGGCTTTTGTAAAGTCAAAATCTTAGGACCATCTTTTGTAATGGCAAATGTATGCTCAAACTGTGCTGACTTTGAGCCATCAGGAGTAGCATAAAATACCCAATCGTCCTTTGGATCCGGGACACTTTTTTCAATAATGCGCCAGTCTCCACCGGCTTCGACCATTGGCTCACAAGTAATAGTCATCCCTTCACGCAGACGCAAACCATGACCGGCCTTACCCCAATGTGGTACTTCCGGATCTTCGTGAATGCTTGGTTGAATACCATGACCTACCAATTCTTTAACATCACCATAATGATGCTCATCTTCTACAAAATGCTGAATGGCCGCTCCGATATCTCCAATTCTGTTTCCTAAGACTGCTTGATCGATACCCAAATACATAGCCTTTTTGGTAGTTTCCATTAAATCCTGATCTGCTTGAGAAATTTTGCCGACTGGATAGGTCGTGCAAGAATCTGTTTCAAAGCCGTTTAAATTGCAGGTAACATCAACCTTGACCAGGTCGCCCTCTTTTAAAATAGTGTCCTTACGCGGAGTAGCATGGGCAATCTGATCATTAACGGAAATACACGTACCGTATTTGTAGCCCTCAAATCCCTGCTCTGACAAGCGACCACCACGGCTTTTGACAAAATCCTGACAAAATTCTTCAATTACCCAAGTAGTAATTCCAGGTTTAATCACATCCCGCAGGCCTTCAAACATTGAAGCTAATAGTCGGCCTGAAGCTTGCATACCCTTTAGTTCTCTAACAGATTTAATCGTAATCAAATTTAAATTCCCCTCTGTAAAATGATATTTGATTACATTATAGCGTTTTTTAAAACTTTACTAAAGAATTTCATTAAATGCACAAAATTAGGTATAATGTTTTGGTGAATCAGTTTTGTGTGAAAGGTATGAGCAAAATGAAGGCTAGAATTGTCTATGCAAGTATGACAGGTAACGATGCTGATATGGCAGATATACTGGAAGAAGATCTGCAAGATTATGGTTTTGAGGTTGAAACCAGCGAAGCCGAATTTACCGATGCGAGTGACTATTTGGCGGCTGATTTGTGTGTTTTTGTCACCTATACTTATGGTGAAGGGACCATGACCGACGAAATTGCTGATTTTTACGACCAACTAAAAGAATTAGATTTATCTGGAAAATATTTTGCGGTGATGGGAAGCGGCGACAAAGTATATACTGGTCATTTTTGTGAAAATGTTTTTGACTTTGAAAAAATATTCAAACAGGTGGGTGCTAAAGAAGTTACTGAACCTGTAACAATCGAAAATGCCCCGGGTGATGATGATATCGCCGCAATTGATAATGCAGCTAAGGAAATGGCTGATCAACTAAATGGTTAAGAACAAGAAAATGGATTCGCAAAAATTTGACTCAATGTCTGACCCCAAAATTCATCATCTAGCACAAAACTTGGTTAAAAGGCACCGCAACTTATTTGTTTATATGGTTTTCGGCTTTATTGCAGCTCTTATTAATACTATTGTTTTTATGGTGTTGCATAAGTGGTGGCACAGCGTAGTTTTGGTTTCTAATACGATCGCTTTTATTATTTCAAACCTGGCTTCTTTTGTATTTAATCAAAAAGCCGTATTTATTAATAACGTCGATGAGAAACATTCAACCTGGCAAAAATTGCTGGTCTTTTTTACTTACAGAATCATTAGTCTTATTCCAGACAGCTTAATAATGCTGGTAGGACTGTCCTGGCTTCATTTAGATGCCCTCTTAGTAAAAATAGTTGACCAAATTTTGGTTGGTGTTTTCAATTACCTCACTACCAGATCCGTTTTTCAGGCGCAAGAAACAACTATGATTGCGCGAGCTAAAGAGAAAATTAAAGCTCGTAAAGAAAAAAGCAAGAAATAAAGCCAAGAAATAATTTTCCTGGCTTTTTTATTTGGCTTATTTAAAATCTGCTGGTCTTGCACCTTTATGTTGCGAAAAGTAATAAGCAATATCATCCATTATTCTTTCAGAAGCATGACCATCACCATAAGGATTTCTTGCCTGGGCCATTTGCTCATAAACTGCTTTATTTTCAAGTAATTCCAGCATTGCTTTTTTGACCTGGTCAACCTGTGTTCCTACTAATTTAAGTGTTCCCGCCTCGACACCTTCGGGCCGTTCCGTAGTATCCCGCAAAACTAAAACCGGCTTGTTTAAGGCAGGTGCTTCTTCTTGCACCCCACCGGAGTCTGTCATAATAAAGTAGCTCAATTTAGCTAAATTGTGAAAATCAACCACGTCTAAAGGTGCAATTAAATGAATTCTGGAGTCATTGCCTAAAATTTCGTGGGCCACTTTTTGTACTCTGGGAGAAAGGTGGACCGGATAGATTATTTCAACGTTATCGTGACTGTCAACAACTTGTTTCATAACTTTGAAAACTCGTCTCATTGGCTCGCCCTGATTTTCCCGTCTGTGCATGGTCACCAAAATTATTTTATTACCCGGTTTAATTAAATCCAATACTTCATGATGATAATCGTCCTGCACAGTTTCTGCTAGAGCATCAATGGCAGTATTACCAGTAATAAAGATATTTTCTGAATGATGATTCTCTTTAATTAGATTTTGCTTACTTACTTTAGTTGGGGCAAAATAAAGATCAGTCAAATCGTCAGTCATTTGCCGGTTCATCTCTTCAGGAAATGGTGAGTACTTATTCCACGTTCTCAGACCAGCCTCAACATGGCCCAAAGGACATTGAAGGTAAAAGCTAGCCAAACTAGCAGCAAAAGTAGTAGTTGTATCTCCGTGAACTAAAACAATATCTGGTTTGACCTCTTTCAACACCTTAGTCATATCAACCAAAACTTTAGCTGTTATGCCTTCTAAAGATTGGTTTTTCTTCATAATATTAAAGTCATAGTCGGGCTGAATTTTAAAAATGTTAAGCACCTGATCCAGCATCTCTCGGTGCTGCGCCGTTACAACCGTGACTTCTTCAAATCGCTCATCTTGCTTTAGTTTCTGGACCAAAGGCGCCATCTTTATAGCTTCTGGTCTGGTACCAAAAACAGTCATCACTTTAATTGTTTTCATAAAGTCCTCCATGTTCTATCTTATATTAATATATTAACTACATAAAAACAAGTTAATTATGGTTTAATAAATAACAAGTAACTAAGGCTGGTGAAAAAATGGCACATGGATTTAAATTATTACTAATTACTGGGCTGCTAATTGTTGTGGCAACTTTTTGCTTTGTCTTCAGTTTTGATAAGAGAAATAAATCTAAAACCAGAAAAATTTTATTAGGGGTATCTCTTTTGCTATTTTTAATAATTGGATTACTCATCGTTAAAATTTGGAACTGGCCCCTAGATTAAGAAATAAAGTTGGTGCTAATTGTAATTAAATTAATGATTTCTATAATGGCCTTTAAGCATAATAAGTAGCTGATTAATAGCTTTATTACCTAACGAATTCAAGTAGAAGTTGAAAAGTCAACTATATATTAAATAACATATAATTGTATAATATGATTATATTGCCGAAATTGATAATAGAGCTTGACAAACCAATAATTATTTTTTAGAATTCATCTTGTAAACGTTTACGAAAAAATATAGGATTGACGAATCTGCTATTTTAAAATTAGGAGATTACTTTGCTAATTTCACAAGTATTGAATAATAATGTGATACTCGTGGAAGATGGAGGTAAACAGAAGATAATATGGGGTCGCGGTATTGGCTTTAAAGCTCACGCAGGAGAAAATTACAAATTAAAATCTCAAGATAAAGTCTTTTCTGCCATATCTGATGACGATAAGTGGTTAGCTTCCTTCAAAAAACTTTCTGAGGAAGTACCACGAAAATATTTTGAACTAACTGAAAAAATAATTCAGCTTGCTAGGGAAGAAATTGATGCTAATTTTGATGAACACCTTTTAATTCCTTTAACAGACCACATCTTCTTCGCAGTAAAGCGTTACGATATGGGTTTGGAACTTTCTAATCCTATGTTGTTCGACATTAAACGCTTTTTTTCACAAGAATACAAGATTGGTAAACAAGCTGTCAGTCTAATCGAGCAAGTTTCAGGTGTCTCCTTATCTGATGATGAAGCTGGATTTATTGCAATTCATCTTGTTGAATACAAAATTCAACAATCAGATAGCTCCATTAAAAATTTTTCCAATTTTATGGAAATCTCGAATGGAGTAAATAATATAATTGAAGCAAAGTTTGGTCGGAAATTTTCTGAAAACAGCATTGCTGTTAGTCGTTTGATGAACCATCTACACTATTTGATTCTCAGAACTAATAGTAAAAATAATAAAAGTGAAAATGAAAACCAGAATGATTCGGATCTACTGAAATTGCTTTGCCAGCATAATCGTAAAGCAGCAAGTTGTTTAAATGAAGTTGTTTATTATTTACAAGACAAGCTTAATTACAACTTTTCTGATTCGGATCGCTTATATTTACTAATTCATATTATTCATGTTACTTCTTAATTAAATACGGGCTTGTTACTTTAAATAGGCAATACCCAATAACTAGTACATTTTTGTGTACAGTTGTTGGGTATTTTTTTATCAAATATTGAGAAAGGAAATTATATGGAACAACCTATCAAAAAGGAAAGCATGAAAACCAGAGTTTATGCTTTCTTGCAAGACTTAGGAAAATCGTTTATGTTCCCAATTGCTACATTATCTGCAATGGGGATTCTAGTAGGAATTGGTAGTGCCTTTACGGCTCCGCCAATGATGGCAAGATTTTCGTTTTTGCAAAATCATATTGTTAACGTCATTTTTACTTTTATAAATACTGTGGGCAGCTTTGGTTTCACCTATCTTCCAGTAATGTTTGCTATGGCTTTGCCTTTTGGCTTAGCCAAAAGAAACAAAGGGGTCGGTGCCATAGCAGCTCTAGCTGGATATATTTCCATGAACATGGGAATTAATTTTATGCTGGGGCAGCAGCATAAGCTTGCCCCAGCTAGCAAAATGCAGGCAATGGGCCAATCTAGCGTTTTAGGAATCCAAAGTCTGGAAATGGGTGTCCTAGGTGGTATCTTGGTTGGTTTGATCACTTATTATTTACTTGAAAAATATCAGGAGATCAAATTACCCGACGCCTTCTCGTTTTTCGGCGGAATCAGATTTGTGCCAATTATCTCGGTAATAGTTGAGTCCTTCGTAGGTTTGATCATTCCTTTTATTTGGCCGACTTTTCAAAGTGGAATCGTTGCTTTGGGACACTTAATTCAAAATGCAGGAGTCTTTGGTCCATTTCTATACGGTATCGCCCTATCCATTTTAAAATTAATGGGTTTACACCACATTTTACTTGCAATGATTAGATTTACGGATGCTGGCGGTACAGCAATTGTTAAAGGTAAAGTTGTAACAGGGGCATTAAACATCTTTTATGCACAACTAAATGCAGGAGTACCAATTTCTCACAAAGCTACAGCCTTCCTTTCACAAGGATTCATGCCAACATTCATGTTTGGTTTACCAGCTATTTGTCTGGCAATTTATGTCACTGCCAAACCAGAAAATCGCAATAGAATCAAAGGCCTACTTCTTTCAGCTACCCTAATAGCCTTTGTTTCTGGAATTTCTGAACCGACGGAATACTTGTTTCTATTTATAGCACCATTGCTATATGTATTTCACACTATTTTACAAGGCTTATCACTTTCAGTAATGATGATTGCTGGAGCATGTATGGGTAACACTGATGGTGGTGTATTAGACTGGATTCTGTTTGGCTGGCTTCAACCTAACTCCAAATGGTGGGTTTTAATTCCAATTGGACTAATCTGGTTTGCAATATACTTCTTCTTCTTCCGCTGGTACATTTTAAAATACAACGTTAAGACCCCAGGTCGTGAAGGCGAAGGTGACGTTTTAATGACCCAGAATAATGGTATTTATGATCCCCAAGTCATCTTAGAGGCCCTTGGTGGTCAAAGCAATATTGTTTCTCTTGATAATTGCGTCACCCGGCTCAGACTAGAAGTAAATGATCCGTCTAAAATAGATGAAGACAAACTTAAACAATCTGGTGCACTTGCAGTTATGAAGGCAGAAAAATCTGTCCAAGTAGTATACGGGGCTCAAGTACAAAGTGTTAAAGACGGTGTAGAAAAATTAATGAATAACGGCATAACGGCTTAATGAGGAGAAAAATGGAAAAATATGATTTTGATTCGTTAGCAGACAGAACTATTGATAATGCACGAAAATGGGATAATAAAATTGTTCACAGCAAGTTCCCCAAAGTCAGGGATGATTTTATTCCACTTTGGATTGCAGACATGGATTTTAAAGCAGCACCTGAAATTAGAAATTCTTTAGCTAAAGTCGCAAATAATGGGGCCTATGGCTATACCTACTCTACGGAGCGCTGGTACCAAAGTGTAATTAATTGGCAACTTAAAAAGCATAATAATCATGTAGAACATGATTGGATTAGCTTAGGCTACGGCACTGTACCAAATATGCATATTATTGTTCAAGCTTTACTCAAACCGACTGACTCCATTTTATTAAACACCCCAGTTTATGGTCCTTTTGCCTATGCTGCAGAACACAATGATCGAAAGGTAATCTGCGTTCCTTTGAAAAACATTAATAACAGATATTACCTTGATTGGGAAAAAATTGAGTACGAAATGAAAGAAAAGCAACCAAAACTTACTTTTTTCTGTAATCCTCATAACCCTTCAGGCAGAGTCTGGAGTAAAGACGAAATTACTCATATGGCACAGCTTTGCCAGAAATACAATGTTTTATTAGTTTCAGACGAAGTTCACTCCGAACAAATAATGAAAGGCCCATTTACCAGCTCTTTACAATTAGACAAGCAGTATCTTGATAATTTAGTAATGTTTACATCACCTAATAAAGCATTTAATTTGGGTGGTTTAAAACTCTCATATTCCATAATTCCCAATCCTAAGATCCGTGAGCAATTTCGGCAACAATATGTGCGAAATTCAGTAACATCGCCAAATGTACCAGGTCAAGTAGCTATGATAACTGCTTATGAAAAGTGTGATGAATGGTTAAAGCAATGTACCGCTTATATCAAGGAAAATCTTAAAATTACTCAAGAAGCGATTGCTAGTTCTTTTCCTGGCTGGAAAATGATGGACATGGAATCTTCGTACTTACCTTGGGTTGACATTTCCGCAAGTGGAATAGATATGCATACAATTGCGCAAGTAATGGCGGAAAAAGCCGGGGTTGTAGTGGGCATTGGTGATGATTATGTTGCTAATGCAGACAACTTTTTGAGATTAAATTTAGGAACTTCACACGCTGTTATCGAAGAAGCCATGACAAGAATGGCTGATGTATGGGAAACAATGTATCAGTAAAGGTTTAAAAATGGTAAGTTTATTTAAAAAATTATTTACAAAAAAAATTAATATTCAAGCTCCTGTGACGGGTAAGGTAATTCCACTATCTTCTGTTCCTGACGAAGTCTTTTCAACAAAAGTAATGGGTGACGGTTTTGCTATTAAGCCCACTGAGAATAAACTTTATTCCCCGATCAGTGGAACCGTACTTTCTGTCTTTCCCACTAAGCATGCAATCACATTCAACACCGATGACGGAATTCAGGTTCTTTTACATTTAGGAATTGATACGGTTGAGCTAAAAGGTGCTCCTTTCAATATCTTAGTGCATGAGGGAGAACACATATCTGCCGGTGATGAAATAGGAACAATGGATATTGATCAAATAATTAAAGCTGGAAAATCTACTGAAATAATAATAGTTATTACCAATATGGAAAAACTTAAAAGCATAGACAGAGTATCTAACACCAATGTCAGTCACGGTGATAAAATAGGTGCTTTAAATTTAAGTTGATTTAATATTTAGGTATTTTAAAAAAGTTATAAAAAAGCTGATAGTTCAATCATGTAATTCATGATTTCACTTTATCAGCTTTTTTTATACTAATTTTTAGATAAGCAAAATAGCATTTAATAAATGATATAAGCTAAAATGTGTATTCTTTCACATCTACCCTTAATTCGCTGTATAATTATTTTGAAAAGAGGTGAATAAATTATGAGTAAAGAAGAAGTCACTAAAAATGTTTGGGTTACTACTCACGGTGATAAATGGGCTGTCAAAATTGCCGGGAGTGACAAAGTTTCTAAAGTCTTTGAGCGCAAGGCTGATGCTTTAGAATATGCTAAAAATTTGGCTAAAAAAGAAAAAACCGAACTAATTAGTCAAAAAAGAAATGGCCGCATTAATCTAAAAAATTCTTATGGTCATGATAATCCCAACACTCCAGGTTAGATTTTATTATCATCATTTATCTTAAATCATTTGCATATTTTATCTAGATCTGACATTATAATTTATCTTTATTTCTCAAACAAAAATATAAATTTTCATATTTACTTAAATAACAAATTTTTCAAGCTATAGTCTGATTGTCTTCTTGATAGTCAGACTTTTTAAATGTTGTTGATTACAGTTAATAGTAGCCTCTATTACCGTGATACTATTTTCACTACTTGTGATATAAAAAAATAACTTTGATAAGTCAGTTAACAACTGAACTCAAAGTTATACAACAAATATCAGTAATCACTGATGTATCTATGACCCCGGTGAGATTCGAACTCACCTCTACGGTTTAGGAGACCATTGTTCTATCCAGATAAACTACAGGGTCGCAATAAATTAACTTTACCAAATTTGAGCGCTAAAAGCCAATTTTTTTAGTAATTAATATTGACGGGTAAAATATGGTTGTGGCGTGTTAGAATCAGCGATTTTATCAGCCGCAAAAACAAATGGTGTCCATATTGCCAAAGCAATTAACATGTTAATAATAGATAGTACAATTGCACGCCAATCATAATTGCATGCTAAAAATGGCCCAATAATTGGTGGTACCACTGTCGGTACCGCCACTTGCACAGGATTAACTAAGTTCATCATACTTACACCATAGGCAAAAGCTACGTTAACTAGCGGTGCAAGCACAAACGGGATAAAGTACACAGGATTGAGCACAACGGGTAACCCAAAAATTATGGGTTCGTTAATATTAAAAATTCCTGGAGCCAATGCAACTTTGGCAATCGTACGATAATCACTGCGTTTTGAAAACAGCAGAATAGCTACAATCAACATCAACGTGCCACCTGCTCCACCAAACCAGGCAAAGGCATCAAATGATCCCCGAACCCAAATAAAAGGCGCTTCTTTTCCCGCGCGAGCTGCAGTAACATTGACATTTTGTGCAGTCAGCCAGATTGAGTCTAAAATCGGTGCCCAGACGCTTAGGCCATTGAAACCAAAAAAGCTGAAAATTTGCACTAATAAGGTTACAAGCATTACCATGCCAAAACCTTGGCCTAATTTTACCAGTGGAGTTTGGATTGAATTAAGGAGCCAATTGCCAAAGAAAGTGCCCGTAATTGTCTGAAAAACAAAGTTAATCATGCCCACGCAGAAAATGGCAATGATAGCTGGAACAAGCGAATCAAAAGCCATCTGTTCCGCATAAGGTAAATTGGCTGACAGGTGAAGCTTAATTCGCGCTCTAAAGCAAATTGCAAAAATTGTTACGCCAATTGTTCCAAATAAAATGGCGGTAAAAATTCCCGTAGTGGAAAATTGTGAGATATTAAAAGCTTTGTGAACAGGGATAATTTTGCCGTTAATTTTAAGTTTGGTTAAATTGGCGATACTCATTGCTAAGGATGATAATGAAACAATTGCTCCAGCAACTGGGTCGACCTCCATGCTTTTTGCTAAGTGATAACCTAAAGACATCGACAAAAAGAGTGCAAATAAGGCAAATGTCCCCCGCCAGACAACGTTGCAGACTAAAGAAAGAGGCTGCATTACCCACGCAAAAGTTTTCCAGCCTAATTCGGTTTTGGCGGCAGCTATTAAACTTTTAATCAGAACAGCCACTGAACCGGCAATAGTGATCGGCATCACGGAAACAAAAGCATCCCTTAATGCTACCAGCCAGTGAGTTTGCCCTAATTTATTTGCTAAAGGCAAAATATAGTCTTCCAGCCAAGCAACTAATCGACTCATTTTTACCCCTTTCTTTTTAAATAATGAGGATGATACCCCTTATTTTTATTTTTACGCTTTTTATGTTTTTCTTTTGGAGCTGCATTTTGCTTTTCTTCATTTACGTCCCGCTTTTTATTTTCCTTTTTACGTGGCATTTTAGTAGACAAATGAAAGCCGGCAAAATATACCCGTTCAATTTTAACACTTCGAGCGAGTAACTTCTTCAGATCACGAAAATCGTGGTCGTCACCTATGCTTACAACAAATCCCTTTGCCCCCATGCGGCCAGTTCGACCAGCACGATGCATATATGTGTTAAATTCACTAGGAATATCGTAATTTACCACATAAGTAACACCAGGAATATCTAAACCACGAGCCGCTAAATCCGTTGCTAACAGCAACTTGATTTTTCCGACTTTAAAATCATTCAGAGTTGCTGCTCTGTTTTGCTTGCCAAAATCATTAGCCAAGATACCAAATTTAGTTTTAGTGTGTGCTAAAATGCCTGCAAAGCGCATCATAGTTTGGTTGGAATCAAAAAACAAAATTCCTTTAAAACCATCAAGACGCATTAAGCGCTGAATAAAATCAATTTTATGGGCATTATCTATTTGCAAAAAATAATTTGCTACGGTTGATTTCTGCTCCGGTCTGACATCAATTGTAATAAACTTACGGGCAAAAATATCTTCTGCTTGCTTGGTTATTTCAGATTCTGTAGCCCCAAAAAGCAAGATTTGCGCATCTGCGGCCAAGTTTTGTCCTAAAGAACTTAATAATTCCATTTTATTAAACTCTAAAACATCGTCAGCTTCGTCGATAACTAAAATTTTTATCTGATTAACTTTAATACGATTAGCCGAAAAGAAATCGAAAAAACGTCCTGGTGTGGCAACCACTACTTCAGGGTGTTTTTTCTTCAAGTTGTCTTCCTGCCGCTTGCGATTACCAGCACCTACAAGCGTTATGCCCGTTAAATCAAGGGCATTAATAAATGGGTTAATAGCGTGGCGAATTTGTACCGCCAGCTCTGTTGTGGGAGCAATAATCACTAAACTATTGGGTTTGCCTTTTTCCAGCTTTTCTAATGATGGCAATGCATAAGCCAAGGTCTTTCCCGTGCCCGTCTTAGCAAGAGCTATACAACTTGCACCCTTTAAAATGGGTGTACGCGTTTCTTGCTGAATCAAAGTTGGTTCAGTCATTTTTAATCTGGTTAAAACTGCTTGAATTTCTGTTTTCATTATTGTGTTAACTGTCCGTATTTTTCTTTATATTGAGTAACCGTACCATTGTATGTTAACATAACTACCCCATCTTCTAAGTTCTTAACTGATTTTACCCGTCCGTCATTGGTATAGCGCCAAAAAGCATACTGCATTTTATCTGGTGCTTTTCTGCCACCAGTAATAAATTGCACATCATGCGGAAAATACTTTTTGTACTTTACAGCAACATCTACTATGACCCGTTTATTCAATCTTAAAAGCATACCGGTAAATTGCGCCATTTGCTTGATATATGCAATATCATAGTTATCAATTGCTGGTTCAATCCAGATTGGCAAACTACCGGTATCAGTGCCTACTTTTTTCAAAAAATATTGATAATGCTGCATGGGTGTAGATTCATTACTGTATGCAATAACTGTCCCAAAAGCTAATTTTGTTCCTAATACTTGATCCCGATATAATAAATAATCATCGTCAAAGTATGACCGCCCCTGTGTGCTTCTCAAATAGACAAATGAAATGCCGTTAGCTTGCAACTCATGTAAATCAATATAGCCATAATCCTGATTTAATTCCACACCGATCGCACTCGCATTACCATTTGGCGGCAAAGTAGTTTGATTGCGCATATTCGCTATACCCGTAAGAAGAAGGACGATTGCAACGATGAGCAAAATTAAAATCGCGGGTAACGTAAACTTATGATGAAACCTTTTCATCTTTTTCTCCGATAATTTTTTCTACACCTGTACATTATAGCAATTTTTCTGCAATACTTGCCAACTACAATCTTAACAATAAAAAAGTGACCGGCTTTACGGTCGGTCAACTTTTAAACTAAAAATAAACTATGAGCTATTCTTCAACTAAGTAAACTGGTTTTTGACCATTTAATACTCGTTTAACGTCTGTCATACTGTGTTCAATCATGTTTTTGACGGAAGTCTTCGTGTAGTACGCGGAGTGAGGCGTAAAGACTACGTTAGGCATTTTAGCTAATTCCTGGTACTCAACTGGCAATTCGGAAATATCCTTAAATTTTTTCATGACAATTGCTTCTTCACCAGTCATAACATCCAATGAAGCACCAGCAATTTCTTTATTCTTGAGCGCTGCAATTAGATCCTGTGTGTTAACCAGAGGACCTCTAGCCGCATTAATCAAATATGCAGTATTCTTCATTTCTTTAAATTGCTTGGCACTAATCATATCTGCCATTGAAGGTTCTAAAGGTGTATGCAAGGTCAAAATATCAGCATTTTTAACTACAGTATCAAAGTCTGCATACTCTAAAAATGCCTCATTAGCAGGATTTTCAACCAAGTCATAGCCAATCACTTTAGCGCCCAAGGCATGAAACATTTCTGCAACACAAGAACCGATACGTCCAACACCAATAATACCCACTGTCTGGTTATAGATCTCGTCACTCATTAAGTTCTCTTCACGAACAAAGTTAAGGTGTTCCTTTTCATTGTTTAAAATAGGACCCCATTTTCTTAACAAGTACATTGCAGAAGTCAAAGTATTTTCAGCCACTGCACGGGGAGAATAAGCTGGTGTATTAGTAACGATCATATGATATTTATGAACAAAGTCAAAATTGATAATATTATAACCCACAGACCTTAAGGCAATCTGTTTGATACCATATGAGCTCAATTTACGATAGACCTCTTCCTCATCTATGTCAAAGACCTGCAAAACGCTGACAACATCATAACCTTGCGCCATCTCCACAGTCTTAGCATCAAGCTTGTCATCAGTGGTTACTAAATCATCTTCCGGATGATTTTGGTTCCACTTATCTACATAGACCTGCTGCTCCGGGGTCATATTGTAAAGTAAAGCTTTCATTATTAATCCTCCTTTTGGATAAAAAATTATATCTCTTATTGTATCTAAAATTAGGATAAAATTAAAGATAAATTTTAAAAAAGAGTGATTAATAATTTTTATTTAAAAATAAGCTGGAATATATAGCCAGTACTTTTTCCTGTCGATTTTAACATAGGACATCCAACTGTTCACTACGCTAGCAGGTTTTGCATTAATAGTAACAATGGTGACAGGTCCCTCATAATTCATGAAGTCTAAAAATTTTGATTCATTTTTCTGCTCCAAAAATAAAAAGAAGCCGCTTTTACAGTAGCTTCTTTTATTGTAGAACGGTTGTTCAGAATTAAAAATAATTTGCTGATGTTTAGTAAGCTCTCTTACCCTTTTTATAAACAGCCTTATCCTTTTGGACAACCGCGCTAATTTTTTCTAGTGGGTTTTCATCCAGTACCAAAAAGTCAGCGTATTTGCCTTCTTCTAAAGAACCATATTCTTTATCTATTTTTAGTAGCTTAGCAGAATTATAACTGGTTTCTAAAGCTTCAAAATTAGTAAAACCTTGTTCTACCAGTAAAGGTAATTCTTGCGGAGTCATCGTGAAGTCATTAAATGGTGTGCCGGCATCAGTACCTAGAGTAATTTTGACACCAGCATTTTTGGCCTTAGTAATGTTGCCGCGCAAGTCTTTCCAAGCTGCAGCTATTTTATTCATTTCCCAGTCTGGAATTTTGCCGGGAGCATATTCGATGAATGCCCAAGCTCCAACTATTGTTGGCGTCAAATATGTTCCTTTTTCAATCATCAGCTTAATTTCTTCATCATTAACGTAGAAGCCGTGCTCAATGCTGTCAACGCCGGCCTTAATCGCATTCAAAATTCCCGGGTTGCCTTCCGCATGTGCGGCCACAGTTAAACCCTTGTGGTGGGCTTCTTCAACAGCAACATGCATCTCAGCTTCACTTAATTGAGGATCATCAAGAGAATCGTTTTCAGTCATTACGCCACCTGTGGCCATGACTTTAATCGCTTTGGCACCGGCCTTAATTCCCTGGCGCACAGCTTTGCGCATTTCATCTGGTGAATCGACCAGCACACCAAAATTAGGCAAATCACCGTGTCCCCCCGTCATAGAAAACGGGTGACCTGCAGGCACGATTTCTGGGACTTTGGTTAACTTATTTTTCTTAATTAAATTATTAAGGGCAATATCGATATTATAAGTGCTGCCACATTCACGAATATAGGTAACACCAGATTTTAATAAATCATGCAAATGTTTTACTGCACGCACAGTTGAAGAAACTACATCACTTTCACTACCACCATCAGGGGTTAAGGGATCCATAATAATATGTGTATGGCAATTAATTAGACCAGGAATCACATATTTATTGTGTAAATCTACCGTCTGATCAGCCTCAGGTGCAATACCCTCACCTATTTTGGTAATCTTGCCACTTTCATCATCAACCACCAACGTGGTATTAGATTGAATTTTGTCATCAATCCCGTTAAACAAATTAACGTTAGTATAAGCAGTTTTAGTCATCTAAAAACCTCCATATTTTTGTATAAAAAAAGCACTCATCCTTTTCTACTTAAGGACGAGTGCTCGCGTTACCACCTTTTATTCATTTATTACTCACGTAATAAACCTCATTAACTATCAAACAATAGCTTGCAAAGATAACGGATGCAACTCCGCTATTGGCTGATTATCACCAATAGACATCAATTAGAAGCCCATGTTCACTACATATCGCTAGCTGACTTTCACCCAAATATCAGCTCTCTTTATTAGTAATAAAATAGTTACTCTGCTTTGCAAGATGTTTGCTATTTAATTGACTTTTAATCTATCATTTTTTCTTAATTATGTCAACTCCATAAAAGAAAAATAAAGATTAGGCGGTACTCTTCGGGGGGTATAGCATAAATAGCTTCACTAAAGAGCAGTAAAAATTATTCGCTAAAACGACTTTTCGTTTTAGTCATGCTTTACTGATGCTTTTAAAATCATAGTCTCGTTTAACATGATGATATTGCTTTTATTTAGTTTATTGCTAAGTAATTAATAACTCCTTTACTGTCCGCACCTCCAAATACGATTTTAAAATTAGTTATTAATACTCCTATTTTGATGTTCAGTCAGAATGCTAATAATTAATCTATCCCTACTCATATGCGTTTTTTATAAAATTAGTTCCTAACCAGCTTTTCCCGAGTGATTAACTAACAATCCTTTTTCCTGAAAGGGGATAAAATATAGCCTCAACTTTTTGCTACAATCAATTGCTATTTTATTTCAACGGTGATGAGATATTAGCAGATTTATCTATAAATGACTTAAAATCTATATTAAAAATCATTGACTAAATAAATATCTTTTATTCCAACTTAAACAACAGTTTTTTGAGAATTTAGGTTTATACACAAGAAAGAAAGATACTATAAATAATACAAGATAAAGTTACATATTTTGAATCGTTATCACAGTTAAACGTATAACTACTTTTTTAACATCAGCTTTGTTACCATCATTAGCTGCGTTCAGGTCTTTAATTCTTTGTGCATTTAAAGCAATATCATAGTCCTGATCAGAGATTAACGGCAACGAAAAAGATTTTACAATGAAAGAGTAAATAATTTAACCAATTAAATTCACAAATAAAAATATTTACCTTTTGTTAATAATTTAATGGTATTTATTTAATAAATATATACAAACAAATAGTCTGTATGTCTTTAAATAAAAAAGACGCAAATTGCTAATTTGCGTCTTAATATTCAGCAGTTATTGGTTGGACGACATTTTCACTACTTTTACGGGATTGCCCAAGTCCTTTATGACTTTAAGCAAAACTTGCGGATCTAGCCAAATAGTAGCTGTATTATCGTTGGGATGAATAGCGATTCTAGGCTGGTCACTAAAATATGAATCTAAGTAAAAGGGGATTTCGTGGTGAGAATCATTTAACAACCCCAAAGGTGTGACTGAGCCCGATTCCAAGCCCAATTTTTCTTTTAAATCTTGCGGCGAAGCAAAACTAAGTCTGCGTGTGCCATTTTCCTCCTGAAATTGCTTGAGGTTAACACGTTTATTACCCTTAATAGTCAAAAGTTAGTAGTCACGTTTCTTGTCATCCCTCACAAACAGATTTTTAGCATCTGCTTCAGGGTGTGGCAGTTCAATCTGCTCCATTTCTGCCATATTGTAGACGGCTGGATGCTCCACTATCTCATATTTAATTCCAAGTTGATCTAGGTAATGTAATGTCTCGTTTTTGTTCATTTGATGTTATTTTCTTAAAAGATGCTATTTTTAATCTTACTTCATAAATTGTAAGTAGAAAGTACTTTAAAGATTAATAACCAGCACTTAGTCTCTGCTAAAACAATTTAATCTTTATCAGTATAAAATGATTTTAACTTATAGGTAGTCACCGGTTCAACGTAATAATTGTACTTTGCCACTAGGTCACAGATTTCCTCACCATCAATCAAAGTGATAATTCTTGTGCCCTGACGTGCCGTCTTAATTGCACCGCGAGTAAAATCAGAATTCGTAATAAAAATACCAAATTCCGCGTTGTATTTATCCATTGCGCTGCGAAACTTATCTATTTCATGAGCGATAACATTAAATTACTATTATTTTAACCTTAATTTTCCCACAATTTTGTAAGTTTAACATCGTCGCTTTTAGGTCTAATTGATTCTTCTTTATCCACTTTTAAAAGCATGGGTATTTTTATTGCATTACCAGTTACTAGTGCTTCACCTTTTCCAAGAGTGGGCAGCATTTTATATGAATTTTTATCTAATGTTGGAACAGTCCGACTTAGCATATCAAGATCATTATCATTCACTAGTCTGTGTATAAAAAAGTTATGAATTTGAGACATAATAGTGGGAGATATGTCAGCCGGTCTTTGACTTGCTAGTGTCAAATAAAAGCCGAACTTCCTCCCTTCTTTTATGATTTCTTCGAATACGGATAGTCTATAATCTTGCCAATTGTCACCATTTTTTATATGTTCAGAATTAAGAATGTTATGAGCTTCATCTATAATTAGATGACAAGTAAAATCAATAGATTCTGTATTACTTATTCTTTTCTTTTGAATATCATAAAGCATTTTTGAAACCATCATTGGAATTAGTCGTTTTATTTCTTGATTTGTATTTACTAAAGAAATTATATTTAAACACTTAAACTCCTTCTCAACTTCAATACCACTATTTACTAGTTCAATCAGCGGCTCTAGACTATTCAAAGTTTGTTCAATTCTTGAAAAAAGAGGATTAATATATTCTGAATTTGTTGATTTCCAAGCAGTTTTATAAACTTTTTCAAATTTTAAAAAGTAACTTAATTTTTCAAAATCAGATTTATTTTCATAACATGATTCCAATAATGTCTTTAATTTTTTTATCTTGCATTTTCCATTATCAGTTAGTTGACCTTGAAACAATATATCGTTTGATTGCTGAATGGATGAATTAATTAGTTGCTCACTCATTTCTCCTTCAAATATTCTAGAATTACCATACGCATTGTATTGCTTAGCGTTAGCTAACGTATCAAGAATAGGCAAGTCAAGCCCCAAATCTTTCGCTATACTTACCCATTCTTCAATTGATATTAATTCAACTCTTTTATAGTCCTTAAGTAACGAGACTAGTAAACCAACTTCTAAATCAGCAAAATTTTGGCTATCAGTGTAAACCACTTTATTTGCATGATTTTTCTTTGGCATGCTTAATTCTTTAAATTTCTTTATAGCAGTCTTTAAGAATGGTACTTGAGTTGCTTTTCTTGCACTAAATAATAGAGATAAGAATTCGGGATCTAAAAAATATTCTTTAGTTATCGGAATTTTATCTGTTTTTCCTCGTGTACTAATTCTAAAAATTCGTTTTTGCTCTTTTTCTACCCCAAACTGTTTATCTTGCGTATACTCTCCGTTAAAATCAATTACAACAAACCTAGACTTTTTAAAAATTTTCTCGCTATACTTAGATTTAAATAACTTTAGGTAAAGCTTATGTAAAGTATTTGATTTTCCACTTCCAGTATTACCGAAAATGCCTATATGAGAAGCAAAAAATTCATTAATTGGTAGATTTATTTCTTGTCCCTCTCTAATTGATTTCCCAATACTTATTGTAGATCCTATATCATCAACATCATAAATTGCTTTCAAATCTTCCTTAGTTGTAATCACAACCTTGTTTCCAACCATTGGAACATATTGACTCGTAAGCTGAAATTTGTTTTCGTCAATTACCCCTTGCGTTTTTAACATCAAAATTCTATTTATTGAATTTTTCCTATATCTATTATCAAACTGTTCACTATTAACTGTATTTTGTTGATCCTGGACTTTTTCTGAAATAACAGTAGATATAATTCTAATGTCATTTTGCTCAATGGTGAGGAAAGCTCCTATTTTAGGTCCATTTAACAAATTTCCATCCCAAAGAAAAGTAGAATCATTAGACATATTATACATACCCACTGTAGCTATATCTCCATCAACAGCTACAATTACTCCTAAAGATTCCATTTATAAAATTCCTCTCAAAACTTTGGTCAAATCTTTGAGTTCCAGATTGTCTTTATCCTCAAATTGACTTGGTTTAATAAATTTAAAATTATGAGGAATTCCCTGACTATTAAAACCCAAATTCTCCTTATATTTTTGTTCATCTTCATTCTTCCAACAAAAGCATTCAATAATTAAACTTCTGTTTCTTAATGCTCTTCGAATCATTCTGGCAATATGATCATCTTGAAAAGAAAATCCTAATATAAATAAAACAGACTCAGGTTTGTCCAGTTCCAGTTGGAAAACTCGCAACATATCGTGAAAGTGATTATCCATAAAAGTATCTCTACCCTCATTCCCAGTTGGAGGAACTACCATGGGACTTTCGACGACTTTATTTTTAATTATTACTTTTGCATTCTCACTTTCTCCGATTTTTTCCCAATTTACAGAGCCATGCGGCTTAATTAAAGTTAATGATGGTAGTTCATCAATATAATTATTATTTAATCCCTCATAAGAAACTGTTCTATTGAAATTTGAACTATCCAAAAATCTATTAAAATAGCCCCTAGCACCATCATTAAAAACTAATGAAACTTCTTCTTTTAATACCTCATCAACAGCTTTTTCGATAAAAAGATCATAATTTGTAGTAAAAATGTTTGCTTCTCGAGGTGTTTCTCTGGAATTTGAAAAATTTAATATTACAGAAATACTTCTAATGAAATCTTTAAATTCTTCTAGTTTCTTTTTTTGGGTATCATCGAGAGTTTTATTTAACAAACTTTTACTAACTTCTTTTACTTCCTTAATCAACCTTTCGTTTTTTGCAATTTTTTCTTTTTCTTCATCACTTAAATTTTTATCAGATACCTGTATATTTGCTATTTCTTCAGCGGTCGGGTCTTTTACTTGTGACATCAAACTGATTGCCGGAGAGGAAGCTCCAGAACCAATTAAAAAGTTTAATCTTTTTGTGATAGCAAGGTTTCTTAAATTTTTACTTAAATTATTTTCCATATTTTTTTCCTACTCAAATGCTTATCTTTATTTAAACCAACTATACTAATAGTATCCTGTCGAAAATAAATATAGTCAAGGTTAGATTTTAAGTTAACTTTTAAGCATAATCTTAAGAGAAGTAATCAACGAAATAACTTCGAAGTATTCCAACGGATACATAGAGGTCTATAATCGCAAAATTAAATAAATGAAGCGAATAACTTTTGGCTACGTCAATTTCCATAATTTACTAACCAGGATAAGAATGTCATAAAGCAAGTTAAAATGAAAAGAACTAAGCAGTTTATTAGCTACTTAGTTCTTTTGTTTGATGTTCAGTACAGACTTATATTTTTTTATTTATCTAACTTATCGTAAAAAAATATTAACTTGGGTTAACTCATAGGTTAGAGCTTTTTAATGACTAATTATGAGTTAAATTAAGATTTATTCTTTGCTGCTTCTTTTAATGCATCTTGTAATTCTTGATCAACAGCATAAATGTAGAGACCATGAACTCCTCTAGTCATTAGAACGTTAAACTCATTTTTTAATAATTCTTTTGCATAGCTTTTCTTAGAATTTCTCTTATTTATTGCTTTTCTATTTTCACTACCTTGATAATCATGAATTATCTTACCATTGCGATATTTCACAGATGGACCTAAAACTACTCCAACATAGTTAAGATCAAATCCCTGAACCGTGTATAGAGATCCTATTTCATTAATAGTATAGTCTTTTTCAGCCCAAGGCAAATCGCAATACTTTACCGTTCTTAAACGAGATTTATTTAGATTATTTTCCTTATCTTTATATCTGATTCTTTTTTCTATATGGTCTCTTCTATTAATTTCGTAATTCCAAGGCATGCTCCAATTACCAGTCCTAACTTCCCAATACCTTTGTCCCTCTGGTAATTTTTCCTTACCGCCGGAATATTTCCAATCAAAAGTGGCAACCATGCGACTTATGCCATGAACTTGGGATTGATTTTTTTGTTCAATCGAGTTTTGCATTAACATTGGAGAATCAAATATTTTTATTTCATATTTTCTATCTGTTGGGATTGGCTCTATTGTTCCTTCGTCAATTAGCCTGTGAATCCATTCAATGGTTTGATCATTAGCATCAATTCTTAATTGATCTTTTAAGTATGTAGTTTCACCACCTGTTTTTTCAACTAAAGATTCTAAATACCGATTATCAATTATTGAGTCAATTGATAAAATTTGTTGTGGATCAAATACAGCTACCACAACTCTTGCTCTTTTCAAAATGTCATCAATCATTTTGTCACCATGGCCATAATAGGCTTGGCTTTTTTGAGTTAATAACAAATGCGCTTCATCAATAATAACAATATCATCTTTATTACTCTTGGTCGTTTTTCTGATAAAAGTTGATGGCTTTAATACTTTAATATCCGAATCATTTGGAAAAAGTTTAGCTGCAATTTCCTCATAAACTTTTAACTGCTCATTTTGGTTTACTAATAACGTTATCTTTAAGTGGTGATTATGATTTGTCTTCTTCTTAACTGAAGAGTCATTTAATCTATCTTCATGAATCAAATCATAAAAAATATTGCTTACCAAAACAGTTTTCCCAGTTCCAGCTTTACCTTCAACCAAAATCAATTTTGCTTCATTAAGATTAGTAGTTGATCTTAAAGCCTGATCAATTTTAAAAATTACTTCCGTTTTAACTTTAAGTTGTTCATTTGTAAGTTTATTAAATGGAGAAGATTTAAAAATAGCCTTTGTTTTTAAGTCTTCAGCATCAGGAAATAGATTCTCGTCTTTTTTATGCAACTCCGACCATATCCTTTTAAATAGGTCATCAAATTCTTCAGAATCATAATATTTATTCTGTTCATTAAAACGGCGATTATTTAGTCTTGAAACAGCTGAAACACTGCTTAGATATTGCATAAGCCTATTTTCAATATCCAATGTCATAGATTTATTAAAATGCTCTTGCCCTATGACATACATTTTTGCATTAGTTGAATGTTTAAAATCTGCAAAGTCGACTCTAACTTTAGGATCTTCACCTAGATGTTCAATCGTTCTTCTTTGGATATCATTAGTTTCACCAACATAAACTGAATATTCCTTGTTTCCCGAAATTTTTGAATTAATAATGTAGACAGTTGGATATTCTATTAGTAATTTTTCTGCTAATTTATTATTTTTATATTCATCATGAATTTTATTTTCAAGTTCATTAGCACTTTCTACATCGTATTTTGTATCAAAAATTACAGGGTCTTTAATTAAATCTTCTGACAAAACTATTCTCCTAAATAACGAATTTTAATAACATGGTTTAATTATAAATTTTATGAACGGTTATTTTTTAAACATTCATTCAATAAACTATAGAGCATGATATTTTGTATTAATTTTCCTTTATTTTAAATTTTATCTCAAGAATATCTTTTTCTAAAGAATTGAAATGTACCAAATTACCTTTTCCAATATCTTTTTTAACAAATCGATATTCATGTTGATATTTATACTTATTAGCTTTGTAAAACATAAGGTGATTCGTCGAAACTTTATTTATTTCATAATTATTAGGATCATAATAAATGACTGAACCATGTTCTATTTGGTATTCGTTACTCTCTCTAATTAAACCTTTTACATTTTTAACGACAAATAGTTTCCTATCACCATCTTTTAATTTTTGAAGATCTTCTTTAACTTTAGGTTTAATTCGATACACATTCTCATTATCTTTGTCTTTTTCTAAATCTCTAAAATAAACCGCAAAGAAACTACAAATTCCACAGTTATCCTTATCAATGGAATTCATTTCAAGATCCAAAGAAATTTTAGTAATGTCTTCTGGGTTTACCTTGTGACCAGCTATAGTTAGAGACTTTAAATCATTAATCTCCCAATGAAATTTACTTTCATTTTTATCGCCCGTCTTATCATTGTTTTCCTTATTCTCTAAATCATTAAAATACTGTAATTTTGTAAAATATAAATTGCCGTTTTTAAAATCTTTGATATATTTCGACTTGTTTTTAACGTATTTCAGAAGAAATACTATTGCATCGGGTCTATTTTTTGTCATCTATTTTCCACATTTTCTATTCTAACTAAATTTATCTTTTTCTGTGGTAATAATCTTCACTATAGTCTTTTTCTAAAAAACCTATGTCAAGATAATTCTGATTTAAAATTTCAGAGTCAATATCATATAAATCATAGTTTGCTAACCCGTTAATATGTTTTCAATATTACTTTTAAACTGACTTAATTTACCTGCTCTGATAATTCTTACATCAACAGAAAAATCTGCTTTAAATGAAAGTTTATTTGTTAGAATTATATAAAATTGAACAATTAAAATGACTAGCCAAATAAAAATTGAAGCTAGTATTATATGTAGTCCTCTTTTTGTTTAATTGCACAATCTAACCTTAATTCATTAATTTCTTGCATCATCTTCATCCTTTTAAGTAAAACACCTTTTCTTTTAAATTATACTTTAGTATATTCATACACTCAAACTCTCTTTTAATTATAAAAGCTAAATTTCAACCAGAAAGACAAATTTTGTAACCATTAATGTCATTTATTTCACCATTTGCAGTATCCTGGGATAAAAGTTGAATTCATCTACTATACTTACTAACAGAAAGGAGCGCCAGGAATGAAAATTAATTGTCACATCGATCCTAATATTAGTGAAGAGCACGGTGAATTATGGATCAAAAAAATGACACCAGCAATTAATGAACTTTTGCAAAAATTATCGCAGTCTGAAAATTCTTTATGGTGCCATTATCAATCTCAAATTTATCCGATTAATTTTGAAGATATTTATTCACTTGAAGTTGCTAATAGAGATATTAATGTTTATACAGAAAAGCAGCAGCTTATATATAATGATCGTTTATCAAATTTGAAAACAGATCTACCGAAATATTTTATTGAAGCTTCACGCAGCGCTATATTTAATTATCAACACATCGATCACCTTGAATTACTTAATAATGGGTTAATTGATGTAGTTTTGACTAATAATCATAGAGTGCAGATATCTAGAAGAAATATTAAGAACCTGAAAGAGAGGTTAGGAATATGAAAAACACCAAGAGATTTATCAATTATTTGTTTACTTTTGCTACTGAAGGCATCTTCATTGGCTTAATGATTTCTATCTTTTGCAGTTACGCATCACATAGCTCAGTTTATGTTCCATCCAGTCCATCTTTTACGACAAACTTTAGCAATTTGCTTAATGCTTTTACCGCTTCAATTATTCTTTGGGCGGTCACTGGAATATTTTTCGGTTTTGGCAGTTTTATCTTCACTATTAACCATTGGTCATTATTAAAGAAAACAGTTATAAATTTCTTCACCTACTATTTTGGGTTTGTTTTTTTGGCCCTTTTAGCTGGTTGGGTTTCGTTAGACTTGATTAACTTCACAAAATTTACTGTGATTTTTGTCATCATCTACTTAATTTGCTGGTATTATAATTACCATAAAATTGCAAAGGAAATTGCAAATATTAATCATAAAATCAAAAAAGAGTAATCTAATTACAATGTCAAAAAAGTTGAGCATTCATATCAAAGTGCTCAACTTTTTTCTTACGTTTCTTAAAAAGAAATTTAGGAGAATGTCTTCATTCAATGTCAATCTTCTGCTTTTTAACAAACCGAACTTAATACAAATCAATTCCTTTTTGGTGCAAATTATCCAAACAACTTTGTAAATAAGCCTCATCATGTTCTGGATAAATTGGATCAGTCCACGGAATAGCTGGTAAACTTTCGTACTTAGAACAATATTGTCCTCTATAATATGGATCAAACCATTTAAGATCTGGATGATAATGACGACGTTGCATTTCAGCTAATACTAACAAATGAAATTGATACAATTTGTAAGGTGAATGTTGAAAAACATAGTTAACAGTAGCATGGGGCTTGCCCCAGCCACGTCCGCGCAAAGCAGCAATTTCGCGGTGTTGCCCCAATAATTGTTGCCTAGGCAAACGCCAAATTAAGTCTTGATGCCATAATCTCATGATTTTTCTTTATTCTCCTGAATTAAACGTGAATTTAGTAAATAAGAAACTTGATACTTTTCAGCTAAACGACTTAAAAATGGACCCAATTTATCGTCTTGTGGCGATAATTCTTGCAATAAATGTAAATATGTTTGTTTTTCCTCTGGTGTACACATTTTCTTAAAGTAGCCCCAGACATGCTGATAAGCGTTAGTTAAAGTTTTAACTGTTGGGGTTTGACTAGCTGCTTTTTCTAATAAGTCCTTGAATTCAATATTCTTTTGTTCCGACCATTCGTTGTCTTTAGCCAGCAGCCTAATCTGCTCATAGCACTGTTGCGAATGAGCCATTACCCAATATTTATTGTAGGCCCATTCTTCTTGCCATTTATTCATTTTCATTTGTCCTGCTTTTTCAAGTATTTACATACATAGTTTTATTAATAATAAATTCTTCCTAACTAAATTTTATTACTAAATACTATTTCGCAACAAACGAATGAAACTAATTTTATTAAAATAACTTGTCCAAAGCTAACAGCTGTTTCATGTATTGTCTTTGAGCGTTTTTATTCTTACCTTTACTCTTAAGTTGCTGTAAATCACCATTAACAGTTTTTCTTTGTCCAAATTCAATATCTAACACATCATAATTTTCATTAACAAAATCTTCGAAGTGCATTGCCTGAATAAATTTTGGGAAATCATTGTTAAAAGCTTTAAGCCAAATCTTAGTATTATTATTTTGATAGGCTTTTTGCATCGGTGTTTCTTTACCCATAAAATAATGTTTCAAATCATATAACAAGTAATCAATGCGATCGTGATAAATTTGATAGCGATAAGTATTTATTGTCGGAACTTTATGCTGGGGCCATATGAAATGTAACTTTATACTTGATCTGATTTTGGCATAATTTGATAAAAATTCTGGCGTAGTTAACCCTAAATTTTTTAAACTTTTAATACCACAAATAATATCTGCAGACATTTTTATCTTTTGCTTATTGACGCCAACAAATAAATTCCATTTCTTGCGCTCTAAATTATATTTAAGAGCTAGATCTTTGTATAATTCAACATCACAATTATCTGGATCTTCATATAGAGTATCTTCAACATTTTTGACCATTTTAGGATCATTAGTTTCCAACCAACTGTAATAATCACTTTGATAGAAATTTTTCAAACGTTCAATGTTTTTTAAGTATACTTGCAAAAGTCATTCATTCCCCTGACTCTATTAGCCATTAACCATCCAGTCATGGAAATCCGGTGATTTTTTAGGATCTAAATAACCATTTTTATCGAATTTGACATCTTCAACTGGAATTTGCTTAACCAAACTAGCCCAATCTAATGCCGTTGGTAATTTTTTGATAGTAATTTCACCATTATTTAACTCGAATAACACTTTGCTTCCCTTTTTCAAACCTAAAGCTTTCCTGATTGGTGCTGGAATAACAACTTGTCCTTTTTGTGAAACTTTACCAGTAAAAACGCAGTCCATAACTATTCCTCCCTTTTGTTTTACGTCTTACTTTTTACAAATACTTTAATAAAATTTTTGATCAGTGCCAAGAATTTGATTCAGTGAATTTTGCTAATAAACTTTTCACACCAACAAAATATCACTCAAAAATTAATTATCTGGTACAAATTTCTCTTGTTTGTTAGACAGCTGAACAAACTAGTGAAAACTTTTTAATTAAAGTATAAACAATCTGTAGTTATGGTTTCATCGAGAAAAGACTGCGGTATAGCTCCGAAAACAAAAAGCGTTCTAATTCTAATCTTTAAAATAGGAATTAGCACGCTTTTATTCTATATAAAATTGTCTTTACATAGAAATTTAGTATTTATTTCCTAGCCCGTTCCAACACCGTCACCGCTTCAACATGTGGCGTTTGTGGAAACATATCAACAGGATCGATTTGACTAAAGGTGTAGCCTCCATTCATAAATTCTTGCAAATCACGAATCATAGTTGCAGGATTGCATGAAATATAAACAATCTTCTTTGGACTAGTTTTTACTGCTGCTTCAATAAATTCTGATGTTAATCCTTTGCGTGGTGGGTCGACAAAGATGACATCAGCTTTCATCCCCCTAGCAGCCCATCTTGGCATCACTTCTTCAGCTTTACCAGTCACGTATTTCGCATTATTGATACCATTCAACTTAGCATTATTATTGGCATCTTTCACCGCGTCAGACACGCTTTCAATTCCACGAACAGATTTAACGTGTTTGGCAACACTTAAACCAATGGTTCCAATACCAGAATAAGCATCAATTACGATATCATCAGGCTGTAAATCAGCTTTTCTAATAGCTAAATCATATAAGCGGGGAGTTTGCAGTGAATTAATTTGAAAGAAACTTTCAGGGGAAATCTTAAACTTAACATCACCAATTTGATCTGTAATTTGTGGCTTACCAAAGATTAAGTAATCAACTTTACCTAAAATAACGTTGGTCTTCTTCGGGTTATAGTTCAAGACTAGGCTAGTTACGCCATCGATTTGTTTAATTGCCTCTGCTACTTTAGGTAGTTGCGGAAAATCCTTGTGCAGGCAAACCAAGATGACCATGATTTCACCGGTAGCCTTGCTCCGACGAATATCCAGGTACCTGATTTCACCTTGATTATGAATTTCATCGTATGCTGGGACATGATATTGTCTTAAAATGTCACTCACAGCGACTAAAACGCGGTCAATTTCAGGATCAGTAGTAAAGAAATTGGTCAGAGGCACTAAGTCGTGTGAATGTTTTCTGAAAAAGCCAATTTCAAGCTGGCCTTTAACTTCACGCACTGGGACCTGTGCCTTGTTACGGTAGCCCGTTTCTTCAGGACTAGGCAGGGTCTCGCCCACTTTTACATCATCCAAATGTGCTTTTTGCAGTAAATTTACTACTTGATTACGTTTAAACTCCAGCTGCTTATCGTATTTGATGTGTGCTAAAGAAGCTAAGCCAGTTTGAACCCACTGGTTTAGCTTAATATTAACCCGGTCAGGGCTTTCCTTAATGATTTGCTCGATTTTAGCAAAAGCAAAGTGCTTTTTGACTTTTAAAATCTTGGCTTCAACCGCTTCACCCGGTAAGGCATTGTTGACAAATACCGTCATGCCCTCATAATGAGCTACTCCCATAGCTTCATATGATAAATCTGTAATTTCAAGTTTGATAATTTGATTCTTTTCCATATTTTGTCCTTTTTTACAAACACTAATTAATATCTTTATTTTACTAAAAATCCTAGCAAAAGTAATGCACAAGTCGGTTTCTTAATATTGGATTAATTTCAACTTTATCCCTTCACACTTATTGTTGTCTGTGTTACTTTTATTACTAATAACTTAAAGAAAGGACGTTTTTCATGAACAATTATGATACTAATTCAGATAGGCGCCAAATTCACACCATCTCCGAAACCAATACTTTTTTAACTAAAATGTATGCCTTGATGGCTGGTGCGGTACTTGTTTCTGCGTTAGCAGCCTACTTAACAATGACCGTATTCAGAAGTGCTGTGATGAACATGCCAGTGGCCATAATGTGGCTCATTTTATTTGTCCCGTTTGGCTTATCAATGGGTATTAGTTTTAAAGCTGATCGCAATCCAGTTGCCAGTTTAGTAATGTTAATAATATTATCAGCAATTTACGGTTTTGAATTTGCTTTAATTGCAGGCTTTTATACCGGCACGCAAATCACTTCTGCCTTTGTTTCAGCGGCAGCGGTGTTCATTGCCATGGCTTTGTTTGGTACTTTTACTAAAAGAGATATGACTAACTGGAATTCTTACTTAAGTGCTGCTTTACTAGGTTTTGTTGTTGCCTTGATAGTTAATATGTTTTTACGTAACCCGGCCGTTACTTATGTCTTCTCATTTATTGGGGTCATTCTTTTTACAGGTTTAACTGCCAGCGACGCCAACAAAATGAAAGCCATTTACACTAATTATGGCGACCAAGTTTCAACTAACGGCTTAGCAGTGCTTGGTGCATTGCAACTTTACCTTGATTTCATTAACATTTTTATGTTCTTACTAGAAATCTTTGGTGGCAGTGGCAACAGTCGCAACTAATTGATTTTGTTACTAAACTAAAAAAGCAATTACTCGTGAAAGTAATTGCTTCTTTTTTGTGCTTTATTATTCACCAACGAAAAATTCAATTCGTTGTTGTAAGTTTTTAAAAGTAACAGGACAATAATCGCCAATTTCACCATCAAGGTTAACCGGCAATTTTTCGCCTTTGCTTTTACCCATTAATTCAATCTTTAAACTACGCGTCTTAGTGTAAATAATGTCAGGATCATCAACGTGTTTGCCGTTTAAAGCTAAAGCCATTAATTTTAACAACTTTACTGGTTCAGACGGCTTGACAATTATTAATTGAAACAAGCCATCACTTAATTCAGCATCAGGCATAATTTGTTCAAAGCCACCGATAGAATTGGTCATCCCCAGAAGAAGCATAGACAGCTTACCTTCGTATACGCCCTCATCATAGGTAAGACGAAGTTCGTTTTCAGTAAGATGAGGCAGCATTTCCGCACCTTTAATTAAGTAAGCAGTATAGCCAAGTGCAGACTTTACTTCTGACGGAACACCATAGGTCAGTTCAGTCAATGAACCACAAGCAGCAATATTAACAAAATACTGAATATCCTTGGCAAAAGTTGCCTCACCAATATCCATTTTACGGGTTTTATTTTTGAGAATAACCTTTGTTGCTTCAGCAATATCATCTCGCGGTATATGCAGAGCACGAGCATAATCGTTAGTAGTACCGGCAGGAATAATTGCCATCTTTGGTCTTTTTTCCAAATTCGCAATACCGTTGACCACTTCATTAATGGTGCCATCACCGCCAGCGGCAACAATCAAATCAAAGCCTTCATTAGCTACCCGAGTTGCTTCTTTTTGCGCACTCTGCTTTTCTGGCTTGGTTCTAAATGCACTTGCCTCATACCCAGCTTGTTCCAAAACGTCCAATATATCCGCGACATTTTTAGGCATCTGTTCGTGACCAGATACAGGATTATAGATCAATCTTGCTTTTTCAGTCATAATTTCTACCCTTATTACTTCAAAACTTACTTAACGCTTCTGCAATTCTTCATTCAGCAACTTATTAATTATCTTTGGATTGGCCTTGCCCCTGGTTTGTTTCATCAACTGTCCGACAAGATAACCAATTGCCCGATCCTTACCGTTCTTAAAGTCTTCTACCGATTGTGGGTTGTTATCAACAACCTCTTTAACCATAGGTGCCAAGACGCTGGTATCAGATAACTGCACCATACCTTTGTCTTCAACGTATTTCTTAGGGTCCGTACCATTAGCAATAGTCTCTGCAAAGACCTTTTTAGCTATCTTAGAAGAAATCGTACCATCTTTAATCAATTTAATCATGGCAGCTAAATGTTCTGGTGTCAACTTAATATCAGCCAGTTCAACCCGATTATCATTCAAATAACCATTAACTTGAGTGTTCATCCAGTTAGCAGCAAGCTGTGGATCAGCTCCAGCAGCAACCGTTTGATCAAAGAAGTCTGAACTTTCTTTGGTTTGCAGAAGAACATTTGCATCATATTCTTTCAAACCAAATTCATTCACATATTGGTTGTAACGTTCTTCGGCTGAGCGCGGCAAAGTTGATTTGATTTCATCAATCCACTCTTGGCTGATATGATCAGGAGCAATGTCAGGTTCAGGGAAGTAGCGGTAATCTGCATCGCCTTCTTTGACACGCTCCAAAACAGTTTTACCCGTTGCTTCATCAAAGCGGCGAGTAGAAAGTTGCACGCGACCACCAGAAAGGAGAACTTGCGCTTGCCTTTTTTCTTCATACGCCAAAGACTTACGCACGTGTTCAAAAGAGTTCAAGTTCTTCATTTCAACTTTGGTACCCAGTTCCTTTTGACCGGCAGGTCTAATGGAAATGTTGGTATCAACACGCATTGATCCCTCTTCCATCTTAACGTCGGAAGCACCGGTAAATTGCACTATCTTACGCAATTTTTCAAGGTAAGCATAGCCTTCATCAGGATCTGCAATTTCTGGCTCAGAAACAACTTCAAGTAAAGGAACACCTTGCCGGTTTAGGTCAACATAGGAATAACCGTTTGTACCGTGAGTATTCTTGCCGGCATCTTCTTCAATATGCATTTCATGAATTCCAATGCGCTTTTTCTTACCGTGAGATTCAATTTCAACATAACCGTCACGAGCTAGTGGTTGGAAAAATTGGGTAATCTGATAAGCCTTAGGACTATCAGGGTAGTAGTAATTTTTCCGGTCAAAATGAGTTGTTGGCAAAATATGAGCATGTGTGGCCAATGCAACCATGATGCCTAAACGGTAAACGTCCTTGTTAACGTAAGGTAAAACACCCGGCATCGCCCAATCAATTACATTTGTTTCCGTGTTGGGTTTTGCACCATAACTTACTGGCGAAGGTGAAAAAATCTTACTTTTAGTTTTTAATTCAAAGTGAACTTCGAACCCAATCGTTGATTTAAAATTCATCAGTTAATCCTCCATTCCAGTTGGTGTTTTTTCATAAAACTTATTAGTTCTTTCGATAAAGTCAGCAACTTGGAAAATACTGCCTTCATCAAAGCGTTTGGCCATAATCTGCAGTCCTACAGGCATTCCGTCAACTAAACCAGCAGGAACGCTGGCAGCAGGAATACCTGCTAGGTTGGCTGAAATTGTCAAGATATCATTATTGTACATTTTAATTGGGTCAGAAATTTCACTACCGATGCCAAAAGCAGGAGTGGTGGTGGTTGGGCCCACAATCACGTCATTCTCAGCAAAAATCTGATCGAATTCGTCACAAATTAACGTTCTGACTTTAGATGCTTGTCTAAAGAAACGATCATAAGAGCCAGCCGAAAGTGCAAAAGAGCCCAGCATAATCCGCCGCTTAACTTCTTCGCCAAAGCCTTCTGAACGCGACTTAACGTAAACATCTAATAGGTTCTTAGTATCTTGAGCACGGTAGCCGTAGCGAATACCATCAAATCTTTGCAAGTTTGATGAAGCCTCACTTGAAGCAATAATGTAATAGTCGGGAACTACATACTTGGTTAAAGGCAAAGATACCTCAGTGATAATTGCTCCAGCATTTTCCAGAGCATCAATTTGTTCTTGAATTGCCTTGCGCATATCGCCATCCACTGCAGCCATATATTCTTTAACTACCGCTACATGCATACCCTTAACATCTTGACCAATGTACTTGGTAAAATCAGGCACTGCTCTAGTCGAAAGAGTAGAGTCGTGCTCGTCACTACCCGCAATAACATTTAAAACTTGAGCCGAAGTTTTTGCCCGCTTACTCATCACGCCGATTTCATCTAATGAAGAAGCAAAAGCAATTAAACCCCAACGTGAAACGCGACCGTATGTTGGCTTAATACCAAAAATGCCGTTAAACGCGGAAGGCTGCCTGATCGAACCACCAGTGTCTGAACCCAAAGCAGCAACGACTTGGCCCGAGGCAACAGCAACAGCTGAACCACCAGATGAACCGCCTGGTACTTTGTCCAAATTCCACGGATTGTGGGTAATGCCAAAGTATGAATGTTCAGTAGAAGAACCCATCGCAAACTCATCCATGTTGGTTTTACCCACAAAAGTCACTTGCGCCTTTTTCAATCTTTCAATGACAGTCGCATCATATACCGGAATGTAATTATCTAGAATATGACTAGCTGCCGTTGTTTTAACACCATCAGTAATAATGTTGTCTTTAATGGCAATGGGAATGCCAGCAAGTTTATTATGAGCAAAGTCTAAATCACTTTGAGGCTTTGCATCTTCTTGAACAGTAATCCAGGCGTTCAATTTGTCATCTGTCTTTTTAATATTATCAATTGTATCTTGCGCTAATTTGTCGGCTGACAAAGTCTTGTGGGCAAGTTTTTCATTTAAAGAGTCAATATCTTCATTTAAGTAATTCATTACTCGTCCTCATCCTTATTAATAATTACCGGAACCTTAATGAAGCCATTGGCCTGTTCAGGAACATTTTTCATTAATTCAGCTCGATCTTGCCAGTGTTCAGGCTCATCTTCTCTAAAGACAGTATCACGATCAACAACCTGAACGGTTTCTTTCACACCAGCAGTATTAACTTCTGATAATTGATCAGCCATATTAATAATTGAACTCATTTGTTCAGTTACCTTGCTGATATCTTTTTCATCAATCTCAAGCCGCGACAAAGTCGCAACGTGTTTAATTGTATCTTCTGTAATTTCCACGCAAATATACCTCCTTATTCGCCACCATAAATATGGACTTGATAACTGCTATCCCCTGTTTCTTTAGCAACTAAAGCCTGGATATCATTAACGGAACCAATCTTAATTTCGATGGGCACGTTATTAGCCAAATACTTCTTTGCGGTTGATAAAACCAGCCTGGTAAAACTTTGAATTTGCTCATACCCATAAAACTGGGTAGTAATTGTAATATTTTCTTGAGCTAACTTACCATTTTCATAGCGTAAAGTTGCTGTTACACCACTGATATTAGGGAAATAATTTTGAATAGATTCTTTAAAACTATTGAAACTGGAAGCATCACTGCTATTAATTGCTTTTTTACCACCAACCGTTGGTAAAACTTCCGCTTGAGTATTAATAGTTTTCCATTTAGTTATTTTACTACTATTAGCGGCCGCTGTCCCGCTCAAAAAGTAAGTTCCAGCTACTAAAGAATCCTTACTTTCTTTAGCAAAAAGCCCAACCGTAATTGGAATGTTCTTTAAGGCTTTCTTTTTCCGTAAACGAGCCACTACTTTTTGAGCTGCAGCTTGTCCATACTGCTTTTGCTGCTTACGTGAAATTTGTGCCTGGTATTCAGGACCATCTTTTTTCTTTTGATAATAGTCAATTGAATTAAGAGCAAGCCCAATACTAATACCACCTATGTGGTAATTTGAACCGGAACCCGTCAAAAAATCTTGTTCAATTATTTCTTCTAAATAAATTGGTTGGTAATTTTTCTTAGTTCCTATTTTGGGATTAAGGCCAGTGGGATTTGACTTTGACTTTCGTCCCAGCCATTGATTGGCTACAGTGGCAGAAATGTACTGGCCTTCCTGAAAGACATATGAATTTGTTGAATAAACACCTTTAGAAATCTGAACCAAACCTCGTTCTAATTCTCTGGTGTCAACAGAATTATCATTATCAGTCGCTGTCAGGCCAGATATTGGGCTTGTTACATAATGCCCGTTTTTAAGCAAAACAGTATACCCATTATTACCAGTATCAGTAGTTTGATATGTTTTAGGGCTTGAATTCGATGATGTTTTAGCGTTATTCGCCAAGTTGGAATTTTTCAAGTTGCCGCAAGCCGTCAAACTCAATGATATTCCCAAAAGCGTTAATATTTGCAAGTATTTTTTCACTTTAAAAGTTCCTTTATTTAACTTGAGCAATTGCTTCTTCCTCAGTCAATAACGGTACACCGAGCTTCTGCGCTTTGGTGTATTTGGAACCAGCGTCCTGACCATAAATTACATAATCGGTTTTTCCAGAAACTGAACCAGTTACCTTAGCACCAAGTGCTTGTAATTTCTTGGTAAACTCACTTCTAGTATAATGCGCCAGAGTTCCTGTTAAAACGACAGTTTTACCTTTAAAGTAATTGTCAGGGATTGCTGCAGTGTCTGCTGGCTCTGCACCCAGATAATCCATGTTAACACCACTATTTTTAAGTTCATTAACTAGATCTTTAACTTCATCTTGAGCAAAATAAGTGGTTAAAGATTCTGCAATTGTCATTCCTATTGTAGCGATAGCAGCTACATCTTGCACGTCTGCAGTTATAATCTTTGCCATATTTTTAAACTTTTGTGCAATTAATCTGGCAGCCTTTGCACCGACATGATCAATTCCAAGTCCAGTTAACAATAATTCAACGGAATTTCTTTTTGAATTATTGATGGCGTTTAATAAATTGCTGATAGATTTATCTTTAAAATGATCCAGTTTTTCCAAATCAGCAGCGGTTAAATGATACAAATCAGCTACATTATGAACTAGACCATTCTTAATTAACTGCCGCACGATCTTAGGCCCTAAGCCGTCAATATTCATAGCCGGTCTTGAAGCAAAATGAGTTATGCCCTCTTCAATTTGAGAAGGACACGACGGATTAACACAGCGCAATGCTACTTCATCTTTTAGATGAATCAATTTTTCTCCACACGACGGGCACGTTGTTGGAATCGGATAAGGTTGAGCATCCTTCGGCCTTTTAGCTAATACCACTTCTGAAATCTCGGGTATAATATCGCCCGCTTTATGTAACATAACGGTGTCGCCAATACGGACATCTTTTTGTTGCAATAAATCGGCGTTATGCAAAACAGCATGAGAAACTGTAGTACCAGCTAACTGAACAGGATCCATAATTGCAGTTGGCGTTACAACTCCAGTACGACCAACCGTCCACTTAATTTCATGAACCACAGTTTCCTGCTCTTCAGGAGGAAATTTATACGCTATTTCCCAACGGGGCACTTTGATGGTATTTCCTAGTTCTTGTTGCAAATCCAAATCGTCAACTTTTAAAACGATCCCGTCAATACCGTAATCTAGCGAATTTCTTTTAGCAGTATACTCGTCAATAAAAGCAAAAATATCGGCCATTTTCGCAATTCTGCGACCGGTTTGATTAGTATGAAAACCCAGCTGCGTCATCTTTTCAATGGCTTGGTGTTGGCTGGTAATTTCTGCTGGCGGATTAACCCAAGTATAAATAAATGTGCTCAAGTGCCGGTGTTTGGTAATACTTGCATCTAATTGCCGTAAAGAGCCGGCTGCGGCGTTGCGCGGATTAGCAAAAGTTGTTTCACCTTTTTCATCACGTTCCGCATTGAGTTTAGCAAATGGCTCTTTACCCATGTAACATTCACCCCGAACTTCTGTGGTCAATTTTGCGGGCAAGGTTTGCGGTATATCAGAAATATAGCGTGCATTAGGAGTAACATCTTCACCTACTTGACCATTTCCCCTGGTAGAAGCCCTGGTTAATTTACCGTCAGTATATTCTAAGGCAATAGACAAACCATCTATCTTTAATTCGACATTATAAGCAACTTCGTGACCTATTTGTTTTTGCACTCTGTCATCAAATTCCTGCAGTTCTTCTTTAGAAAAAACATCTCCCATTGATAACATCGGAATTTCATGAGAAACCTTAGTAAACTGATTGTCAATCTGTCCCCCTACTTTTTGAGTAATGGAATCTTGTGACACCAGTTGCGGAAATTCCTGCTCAAGTTCAACTAAACGATTATAGTTTTTATCGTACACATTATCTTCAACTTCAGGTGTGTCTTTTGTATAGTAGGCATTTGCCCATTCGTCTAGTTTATCTCTTAGAGCTGCGACTTCTTTTCTGGCCTCATCAAGAGTTAAATCTGCCATTTTCTTCCTCCTGATTTAAAACTATTTTTTTATTTCTGCTTTTATTATACCTTTTTAATTGGTGCAAATGCTGCTAGAAGCCGCTTGATTCCCTTACCACTAAAAGCAATATCAAGTTCCATGTCTTCGCCTTTGCCGTTAACTTTAGTTACAACACCTCTGCCCCAGGACTTATGCTCTACCTGGTCGCCGACATTCCAGCCTTTTTTCTCTGCTCCCACTGCACCAGCAGGTTTAACTTTGGGAGTATAAACCTGTGCACGTGCCCGTTCATCACTATTAGCAAAAGGTGCGGTTTCAGCTTGCAAGTTGGCACTAGTCAAAGTAATTGGAACGGAATTTTCAATATTCAGGTCGTCTTGATCAATTTCTGCTAAAAATCTGGAAGGAGGATTATTTTGCATTCTGCCATACATCATGCGTGAGTATGCATTGGTTAAAAACAGTTCGCGCTTAGCTCGGGTAATACCCACATAAGCCAATCTGCGCTCTTCCTCAAGCTGATCATCTTCCATCAAAGCGCGTGACAAAGGAAAAAGTCCATCTTCCATTCCCACTAAAAAGACTACTGGAAATTCCAGTCCCTTTGCGGCGTGTAATGTCATTAACGCAACTTGATCATCATTATTGGCCAAATCATCTTGGTCACTTAAAAGAGAAACCTCGGCCAAAAATTCACTCAAAGCATTTTCAGCGTCATCATTTTCTTCATATTCATCATCAAAGCGCTTAGTAACAGACAAAAATTCATCCAGGTTTTCTAATCTAGTTTCTGCTTCAATTGTATGTTCAGCTTTCAGGGCAGCAGTATAGCCAAAATCTTGCAGTATTTTTTCAGTCAGACCAGTAACTGTATGATCTTTAGCAAAGTTAATCGCATCGCGTAATTTAGCGCCAAAATCACTCAGTCTGGCGCCTGCCCGAGCAGTAACGCCCGACATACTAATGTGATCAAAGGCTCCTAAAATTGATAAACCGTTATCACGGGCAAAGTCCATAAAACGCCGCACACTAACTGGTCCAATACCGCGCTTAGGGGTGTTAATAATCCGGTTGAAACTCATGGAATCACTGGGATTAGCTACTAACTTTAAATAAGCCATAATATCCATGATTTCTTTTCTATCATAGAATTTATGCCCACCAACAATTTGGTAAGGAACATTTGACTTAACAAAGGACTCCTCAACTGTTCTGGATTGCGCATTAGTGCGGTATAATACCGCAAAATCGTGGTAAGAGCGCTTTTTCTCTTTTACCTCTTCTTGAATTTTGGCAATAATAAAGTGCGCTTCATCGTCGCCACTTTGGGCGCGATAATAAGTTACTTTTGCACCTTCACCTTGGTCTGTCCACAGCTTTTTGGCTTTGCGGTTACGATTATTCTTAATTACGGCATTAGCAGCTGCTAAAATATGACCAGTTGAACGGTAATTTTGCTCCAGTTTGACAGTTTGCACGCCATCATCATGATAGTCCTGCTCAAAATTCATAATGTTTTCCATGTTGGCACCGCGCCAGCCATAGATTGACTGATCCGCATCACCGACAACACAGATATTTTTATATTGTGCAGCTAAAGCATGACACAGTTCGTATTGTGCCTGGTTGGTATCCTGGTATTCATCTACCAGTAAATAACGAAATTTATTTTGATAATAATGTAAAACTGTCGGAGCCTTTTTGAATAAAACCAGAGTTTGCATAATCAAATCATCAAAGTCCATAATTTGATCATTCTTTAGGCGTTTTTGATACTCCTGATACACTTGAGCAGTTATTTTTTCAAAAGGTGAGGCAGCGCTGGCTGAAAATGCATCTGGAGTAAGTAAATCATTTTTGCCATTGGAAATGGCAGACAAAATCCTCCGTGGTTCATACATTTTGGGATTAATATTTTGCTCTTTTTGAATATGTTTAATTAAAGTGAGCTGTTCAGCTGAATCAGCAATCGAAAAGTTACCGCTATAACCAATTTTTTCAGCATCCCGTCTTAATATACGGACACAAAGAGCATGAAAAGTCGACATCCAGATACCGTCAGCCTGCTGTCCCAATAACTTATATTCACGCTCTTTCATTTCAGTAGCAGCTTTATTGGTAAAAGTAATAGCCAAAATATTCCAAGGCGCGATCCCTTTTTCAGCAACTAGATAAGCAATTCGCCGCGTTAGCACAGACGTTTTCCCGGAACCAGCTCCAGCAACGACTAATAAAGGCCCTTCTGTAATCTGTACTGCTTTTTTTTGCTCTGGATTTAAACCTTTTAAAATTGATTCTACGCTCATTCTGAATCCTTTCACCCTAAAATTTATAACTCTTCTATTGTACCAAAAATCGTAATTGTATTTGCTCCCCTGTGCATTCTATTTATCAAAACGGTCAAGATTGTATTCTTCAATTAATTTAATCAGTTTATCTGCATAATCAGGGTCGGTGGCATAGCCGTCCTTGACTAAAGCACGAGCCTGAGCCTCATAATTTTTGGCTGCCAGAACGTGCCGGTACTGCTTGGCATCCCAAGTCGTCCCCTTTTGGAACAAGCGCGCATGAGCCCTGATTGAAGCTTCATAAGAGTCATAGATTTGAAAACGAGCTTTGATTTCAATCCATTTACCTTTTTCAAATTCTTTGGTTTTCAAGACAGCAGAAGTATTAGGGTTATTGCCTTTGACGCCAAAGAGGTTATTGTATTTTTGGGAAAGATCGCTTTTACCATAATCACTTTCGAGACAGGCTTGAGCAATTGTGATACTAGGTAAAAGATCAAAAGATTTATCCACTTCTTTAGCTATCGGGCCAATTTCGCGGATAAACGCCTTATGCTGTCTGATAATCTTTTGTCTTGCCTCTTCACGCGCAAGCTGCTCTTGTCTGATCTGCTCAGACTGAATTGCCTGCCTCCGATAATAACGAAAAGCCACAAAAGCAATTATTAACAAAAATAAAATAATAAAAGTGCGCATAATGATTGCTGTATTAGATAACTTTTTGCTTCTTCGTTTTCTCGCCATTTGTTTTCCCTTGCTTTAAAAAAATCTCTTCTTAAGTATAACCTCTCTTAATTATAAAACTATGCAATATAATTAATTTTTAAAATAAAGTTAGTTGGTTGCAAAATAAATCTGCTTAAAAAAATTAAGCACAAAAAAATGGAGCCAAAGCTCCATCAAAGCAAATGCGGGCAAGAAGACTCGAACTTCCACGATCTAAAAGC
This sequence comes from Lactobacillus melliventris, assembly GCF_042679465.1. Taxonomy (NCBI): domain Bacteria; kingdom Bacillati; phylum Bacillota; class Bacilli; order Lactobacillales; family Lactobacillaceae; genus Lactobacillus; species Lactobacillus melliventris. The sequence continues at coordinate 194,102 of NZ_JBHTMT010000003.1, forward strand.
GATCACAAGATCCTTAGTCTTGCGCGTCTGCCATTCCGCCATGCCCGCAACACATTCAATACTATAACCCAAAATTGAATTTAGCACAAGAGTTTTCTTAATCATTTTTATTTAAAAGCGGTTAATTTACCATCTGCTCGGTGACATACTTAGCGTATAAACTATGCTTTTGCATCAATTCGTGGTGGGTTCCATGGCCTGTAACCTTACCGTGTTCTATAAAATATATTTGATCGGCATTAACAATCGTCGCCAGTCGGTGCGCAATTACTAAAGTAGTTCTGTTAACCATCAGTTTATCGAGTGCTTGTTGCACTTTTCCCTCTGATTCTGAATCGAGACTCGCAGTAGCTTCATCCAGCATTAAAATCTTGGGATCACGTAAAAAAGCTCGGGCAATAGCTAAGCGTTGCTTTTGACCACCAGAGAGCTTAATTCCGCGCTCACCTATTTCAGTCTCCATCTGATCAGGAAATTCACGGACAAATTGGTCCGCATAAGCCAAAGAAAGTCCATGCCAAAGATCTTCATCGGTCATCTTTTTAGTTAAACCATAAACCAGGTTTTCCCGAATTGTACCAGAAAAAATAGCACTATTTTGAGAAACATAGCCTATTTGGCAGCGCCAATTTGCCAGGTCAATATCTTGAATATCCTGCTCTCCAATAGTAATTTTGCCACTATCCGGTTGGTAAAACCGCTCTAGTAATGCAAAAATAGTTGACTTCCCGCCACCGCTGGGACCAGCAAAAGCGATCACAGAATTAGGCCGCGAAACAAATGAAATTGACTGTAAAACTGGTTCATTTTTCACATAGCTGAAATTCAGATTTTGTGCAGTTAAAGTTTTATTAGTTAAATCGCAGGTCTGTTGACCCAAATTCTTTTCGGGCTCTATTCGTAAAATTTCTTGGATACGTTCAGTTGAGCCTAAGGCTTTTTGAATCTGGGAGAAAAAGGTGGCAAAATTGGCAACAGGGCCAATAACATTAAATAAGTACAGTAAAAAGGCCACTAATGAACCACTTGTTAAAGAACCTTGACCAACGCGAATAATGCCAAAAGCCAAAATGCCGGCAAAAGCAGCCATCATCAAGGTCATAATGATTGGCTGTAAAACAGCTTCGACGCGTGCGTCTAAAACTCCAATGGTGAAAATTTTATTGATTCGGTGATTACCAGCTTCCTGCTCATGTTTTTCACCGTTACTGGATTTAATTAAGCGGACCTCAGATAGTTTTTCACTGACCTCACCATTAAATTTGGCTGTTTCCGCTTGTAGTTTCCGACCTAGTCTCACCATTATGCGACCAACCGGTAATAAAATTACTACCACAATAGGAACTACGACAAACATTAAGGTGGCCATTTCCCAATCCATCACAAATAAAATGATTAATGAGAAAAATAATTGGATTGCGCCGGTAATAAAATTAGGAAACTGCGAAGCCAGTAAATCTTTTATTATTCCAGTATCATTGACTAGTCGCGAGCTGCTTTCACCCACTTTATTAGCATCAAAATAAGTAACAGGTAATTTTAACAGGTGAGCCCATAACCGTTCACGCAGGGTCTTGACTACGCTTTCACCAAAATAGCGCAGTACGTATCCGCCCAAAGTTCCTAAAACTAGCTGCAACACAAAAACTACAATGATAATAATTAAACTTGAATAATTAAAGTTATCCCATTTACTAGTGTCCACCAGCTGCCTGGTTAATAAAGGTAATGCTAAATTGGCTGCACTTGTGACAAGACTAAGTAGTAAACCAATTATGAACAAAGACTTTTTCACATTTAAACTTTTTAGCAGGTCTAAAAAGTCACTAATTTTAACATTTTGCTTTCCATCTTTACGTGACCCAAATGCCATAAAAGATACCGGCTTTCCTTATTTAGACTAAATAAAAAAGTTTTTCAATAATTGAAAAACTTTAATCATGTTGCTAATTATAAATCTTCATCTTCATTATGCCAAAATTTACGCCAAAAGTCGCGGTCATAACCGTGCATCTTATCATAATCGCAATAATTTCTGTTAAAATCAGTGCGAGGAAAGTCATGATGGTAGTGATGCCGTTCATGCATATGATGACACATAGCGCGCATATCTGATCTTGAAAAGTTATGCTCAGCGGCATATTCACGCCATTTTTTAATTCTTTCCATCCGATAGGCCGGATCAACAAAAGAACTGGCTTTATCCTTAAAATCATCATCCCAGCCCGCAGCAATTTTTTGCAGATACTGACCGAATTGGTCTTGCTCTTCTGCAGTTAAACCGGCAAAAAATGGCGCAGTATCTTGCTTGGCTTTTTGTTCGGCTAACTTTGTGGCCTTTTCTTTTCCGCTCTCTGTTAGATAAACTCGTTTAACCCGTTTGTCTTGCTCATCAACTTCACGTCGGATACCGCCCTTTAACTCCATTTTTTTCAACAATTCTGCTAAAGACCCGGGCTTCAGAGCCAAAATCTCAGCCAGATAATTTTGGGTTAGGCCGTCTTCCAACTTTAAGATTGCTAAAACTCGTTTTTGACCAGATATCGGCTCTTTATTCTGAAACATGTAGTAGCGACTGGCACGCATAATAAAATGAAGTTGTTTCATTAATTGATCACTTGTTTGACTCATTATTAAGCTGATATATAAAACATAGAAGAAAGCAGAATTTCTTGTTTTTTCTACTTTCCGAAAGAAAATATTTTTCCTTTCTTTATTTTACTTACTGTCGTCTTCATTAGTTTTCTGATATCTCTCTTGAGGTGATCACATTGACTAACTCTTACAGCTTGAGGACATATCCTGCCCCATTATTACTTTTTACTTGGCTAGTGCTAATAAATTACGCACCGCATTTTCATCACGATCGGCTTTATAGCCACACTGATAACAAATATACTCATTGTGCTTAGTATGGTGCTTAACATTGCCTGCTAGCTTGATCTTTTCTGGACCAGTTTTAATGTAACCACAGTTAGCACAACGTTGTGTGGATGGGTATAAGCGGCTTGCTAAAACCAATTCTTTACCATACCACTTGCACTTATAAACTAATTCCTGCCGAAACTTTCCAAACATTGAACGATGTAAACCTTTAGATGCTATTCCCATTTTCATTGCTTTAACATCTAAATCTTCAATGACAATTTGATCGTAATCAGTTACTAACTTAGTCGTGAACTTTTGCAGTAAATCAGTTTGAATATTATTAACTTTACGATAATCACGTTGCAGTTTGTTTTTCACTGCTTGGTAATTACAACTTTTAAGAGCTGTTTTTAAACCATTTACTGTTCGCTTACGTGCCAGTTGACGTTGATAATGTTTGATACGCTCATATAGTTTAACTAGTTTCCTAGGTAAAACTTGTAAGTTACCGCCCGTCCAATTAAAATGACCAACATTTACATCAACTGCAGTTTTTTGACCAGTTTTTGCCTTTACCTTAGGCTCAAATTGATAAGTTAAAGCTGCTGTATAATGTCCGCTCTCTTTTAAGATACTAACGGTTAACAATTTCGTCATTTGTGGCTTTTCTGCTAGTTTAATATCAAACCAGTCTTCTTTAACCACTCCTCGAGGACGGTCTAAACGTAACTTGCCATTAATAATCTTAGCTCGATCTGTTTTAAAGCCTTGACGGGCCGCCTTTTTGCTTTTGAATTGTGGCTTGCCCCAATCAGGTTGAGCTTTGTCAAAAAAATTCTGCCATGCCTGTGCCAAGTCTTTAATTGCTAATTGCAAGCAACGAGCTGATAATTTATCTTGCCAATCTTCTTTGTTAGCGACTAATTCATTACGTACTCGATATTGGTTGGGCTTAGGGTTATCTATTGGATTAATGGTATTAGCTTCATACATATCATTCCAAGTAGCTAAGCCCTGATTCCAACAATAACGACGATAGTCGCACAAGGCTACAAGCTGCTTAGTCATTATCTGATTAGGACATAATCTGACTAATTGAGTTTTAGTTACTATCATCAGTATCTTCCCCAACTAAGCTTTTATCAGCTTCCAAATGCTTCTTATACTTACGTAATCCGTATAAGCGACAAGAAAAAACTTGAATGATACTTACTAAGTCATCAACCAATTCTTGATCAGGAGAGGTCTTTTTACGATTTAAAACAATTATTTTAGTACCATGCCGTTCACAAAAACCAGCAAACCAATCATAACCAAAACGAATAAAACGATCTTGATAGGTAATATAAATTTCACTTACTTTACCTGCTTCGACTTCTTCAAGTAGCTTATTCCAAGCTTTACGCTTGTAATTTAATCCGCTGCCAATATCAGTTATTGCTTCATCCATAATAATGCCCTTGGCATTTAAAAAGGTTTGAATAAAATCAATTTGATTTTGCAAATCTTTCTTTTGCCCATAAGTTGAAACTCGAGCATAAGCGATAATTTTACCTTTCTGCTTACTACCGGATTTATGCAAAATTTGTTCGACTTGTTCTTCAGTGTAATAGCGACGATTAGTTGGTGTGCGGTGTGCAACTAATGTTTTATTACTATCCCACTTTTGTAAAGTACGGACAGTAACACCAAGCAATTTAGCCATTTCACCAATCTTATAGCTAGCCATATAACAATCCTTTCTATGTTTTGTTCTTTCTTAAGATTATTATATAGCAATTGCCTATTTTTAACTATAATATTCTATAAAATTATAAACAGTTATTTCCCTCCTTTAAACTAAAATAGCAAATTGTTAGGTACCTAATATGTTTTACAAGTTAATTATAGTTTGGTACCTAACATTTTGTCAAATCACAAATTTTAAAATTGTTTTTAATTCATCCGTAGTCAACCAGCTTCAATTTACCTTTACAATGACCACACGCATATTGTCGCAAATCTAGCCGGCGAACTCGCAAATACTTTTGTCCGCAAACTGTGCAAACGTATAAGTATTTTGCTTTGCTTTTGCGTCTAAGACCAATATCTGGTGTATATCTTGATCCGCCAACTTTATTAAGCAAAGCTTTAAAGTCATGGTCTTGATGACGATATCCTCTGTGATTTAAATGTAAGTGATAATGTGTCAATTCGTGCTTAATTATACCGATCAACTCTTGGTAATATTGCGGCACTAAAAAATGCGCATTAATTTCAATGTGGTGATCACCTAAGTGATACCGACCACCAGTTGTTGTCATGCGCTTATTAATTTTTACTTGGTGCTTAAATTGTTTGCCAAAATATTTGAAAGAAATTTCTTCCACCAAGATCTGCAATTCTTCTTCAGTCAGATTATCTGAAAACTTTGGCATATAGTGCTGCCTCTTTTTTCGTTTTGATCCTGACTTTCAGAGCCGTCACTAATTTTCTTTTTAACGGCTTAGCTCCTTCCATCCATGTGCCGGTAAAAACATGGATGGTCTTTGACTGCGCAGAAGGATTACAAAGTACGCCATCCGGATAAACGTGAATACCCGTCTTTAGCTTCTGTTCCTGATTATTGGGCTGTGCGCCATATTTATTTTTTAAAATGTCAGATACGGAAACAGTATTCACTCCTGCTAATTGGTCTTGTTTGTCAAACGTAAAATTACGGTCATCATAATAAGAAAGCATGTCTTTAATCAGTGGATGACCTTTTTCCGCTCCAAATACTGCTGTAAAAGGATTATCCTTATTTTCAAAGCCGACAAAAGCTTTATTAATTAACAAATCGTGTAAATTATCCAAAACTAAAACATCCGTATCCAGATAGATACCGCCCATTTCATAGACTGCTTTAGCTCGAATGTAATCTGAAACAAAGGCCCATTTTTTAGCTTGATATGCTTGTTCTACATATTTATTTTCGTGAATATCAAAATTGTGTTCGTTCCATTCAATAATTTGATAATCCTGCAAGTGCTTTGACCAGGTCTTCATGCAGCGCTGAATATTTTGTGGTTTAAGGTTACCCCCTACCCACACATAATGAATTATTTTGGGAATCATTTATTAACCTCTGGTAAAAAATTTTTTCAATAATAAAATTATGTCTTGGTTAAAATCAAGTTTTAACAAAAACATTAACGCGATATATAAAACAAACATAATGATTGATTTGCAGAGCATATTAAGAAATGCCGAAGCAAACATTTGGGGTAAAAGAAGACCCAATGCCAAAACAATAACGGCAATTATAAAATACTTAGGAATTTCACGAAAAGAGTATTTAAAATCATAACCATCCCGCACAATCCACAAACGCAAAAGTAAAACTATAAACTCGGTTATTAAAATTGCTATCATAGCACCTGTTGCACCGTACAGTTGATCCAGAAAATAGCTTAATATTACTTCCAAGAAAGCACCAACTATGACTGGAATGGCATAATCGCGATCTCGATGATTGGCAAGCGCAAATTGATTAGCGAATACTCCGCCAGTTGGAATCATAATGATAGTGAGAGTAAAGAAAAACATCAATGGCGTCATAGGAATGAATTTATGACCGAAAAAGAAGGGTACAAATTCCTTGGTATTAGCCATAATAATAACTGCAAACAAAGTTCCCAGCATCACTGTCGCTTCAAGGGACTTTTTTAAAACTATCCGTTGTTCTTTTTTCCCCTCACCAGCCATTTTAGGCATGATTACCAGAGAGATACTAGTGACGATCCCCAAAACCATGTTAGAAATTCTTTGGGAATTGTCATAAAAGGCAACCTGCGTCGAATTTTGAAAGAGACCCAAGATAGGTTTATCGAGAGAAGTATAAATTTGGGTAGCAATTTGCGGAATTAACAGGGTAATGATTGCTTTAACAGTTGCGCGATATTGGTAAAAATGTTTGACCGGCCCACCAACATAGCGGTGAATGTCAAACCAAAAAACAAATGATCCTAGCATTGTTGAAACTGACATGATCAACATGTACTTCCAGAGATCGCCTGGATTTTTTACCCATAATAAGATCAGAATGACAGAAACCAGCTTAACCGCAGTATTTTTTAACACAACACGACCAAAATCAGCTAATCCCTGAAAGAACCACGAAATATCAACTTGAGCGGAAATAAGATATGGCACCATTAATAGTAAATATTGACCGTACTTAATCTTAAAAAAGCTGGTAACAGCAATTACTATCACTATTGTGACGAATCCAGCTATGGCCTGAAAATACCATAAGCCCCAGAAGGCCTTGGTTAAATCCTGCTCGCTGCCAAAGGCTCTAATCTGAGAAATTGTCCTCATCCCAATATAGGACACTGAAAGAGTACAGAAAATCATTAAAAACTGAACAATATTATTGACGTTGCTGTATATCCCATATGTTTTGGGACCTAAAATTCTTGAAAGATAGGGAACTGTTATTAACGGTACTAATACCAGAAAAATTTGGTAAACCGCATTATACAGAATGTTTAAAAAAGTTCTTTTCACAACTTACCCTCTAAATACTCTTTAACAACTGAACTACATTTGCGCAACTTGATTGGTCCTGAACCTGATTTGTTAATTCTAACCAGTAACGCCGTTTCGCACTGTATTGATCTGGCATTGCCAGTGCTTGCATAAGCTCATGCTGTGTCTTTACACATATTCCAGGTACAATTTCTTCATAAGGTCCCATTAAAAGACCACGCTTTTCTTCGTATTGCCGTAAATAATTGGTTATAAATATTATCGGCTTATCAATATTTAAATAATCAAAATAAATTGAGGAAAAATCTGTAATCAAAAAAGCAGTATTGCCCAAAAGCTGGTAAAGGTCAATATCTTGCCGATATAAATAATCATTATTAAGAAAGGCAATATTAGAGTAATCACTCTGCAAATGCTTAAAAAGTTTCATTTCATAAGGGTGAAGCTTCACTACTAAATATTGGTGATTCTTTTTTAATGAATTATTTAACTGCTCAATGTTAAAATCAAACAGCGTTAAAAAATTACCCTGCTGAACTTGCTTCATAATTTGACTATCTTCCATTTCATAACGAAATGTTGGCATATAAATACCAATTTGCGCCTCATCATCCTCGGTTTTAAATAAATCACCAAGTAGCTGTTTTTTACTAATAACTGAGTTTTTCAAAGCATCAATACGAGGAAAACCAGTTTTATGGTACTTATTAGATTCAATTCCGCAGCAGGCACTCATCAAGCTTTCATACAAATCGCTGCTTGAACAAACTATATCAGCATTCTTTTGCCACAACTTAGCATTGCGCAGGTCAACTTTGGAACTAGTATTATTAGCCATGAAGCCCATGCGTTTAAGTGGTATACCATGCCAAAATTGGATATTAACCTGCCTGGCATGAACTTTGAACGGCTGATGTGTGGTGAACACAAATTTTGCTGCACCAATGTCACGCCAAGTTTTAAGTGGCAAATGTGACGATGGCCAAGGTTCTACAATAGTAACCTCATATTCGGGATGGTTTTTTTGTAAATATTTACCAAACAGATAGCCATTGGAGCCAGAACGACCTGCACCATTAAGAACAACCACTTTATTGTTTTGTATTGGTGTAAAACGAGCAATTATTTTCATTGCCAACAAATATAAACGAAACAAAAAATTTTTCATTATTTAACTTCCCAATTTATTACCTAGTATAAGGGTACAGAAAAAGCCTGAGATAACTCAAGCTTTTTTACTTTATTTTTTAGTTTTTTAATGATTATTGCTTATAAGGACAATTAAAACTCGTTTTAATAAATTGCCAGGGGCTCTTTGTGTTCAGGCTTAGGATATGCCTTTTCTAAAATTTGCAGGTCTTCCGGAGTTAACTCAACATCTAACGCTTTCAGATTAGATAATAAATGCTTTGAACTACTGCTCTTTGGTATTGCCAAAACATCGGGCTGTTGCATGACCCAGGCAAGTAAAATTTGATAAGTACTTGCCTTGTGTTCCTCAGCAACTTGTAAAACAGCCTCGTTTTTCATCATTGTGCTGCCCATTTTTGGTCCACGTCCTAAAGGACTATAAGCAATTAGTGGAACGTGATGCTCTCTTTGCCAAGGTAAAAGACTATATTCAATTCCCCTGGTTTCTAAATTATATAAGTCCTCATTAACTACACAATTTTGGCCTTCCGGCAGTTGCCATAATTCCTGCATATCGTCTATATCAAAGTTCGATACGCCCCAAGAGCGAATTAGTCCCTCATTTTGTAAAGCTTGCAATTCAGAAACGGTCTCAGATAAAGGTACCATTCCCCGCCAATGATATAGATATAAATCCAGATAATCAGTTTGGAGCCTTTGCAAACTGTTTTGCAAACTTTGCCGCATTTTTGATCTAGACGCATTTTGCGGTAAAACTTTAGAAATCAAGAAGATTTTTGCGCGTTGATATGGTTTAATGGCTTCCCCCACCAACTCTTCAGAGCGACCATTTCCGTACATTTCAGCGGTGTCAATGACACTTAAGCCTGCATCAAGACCGGCTCTAATTGCTGCTATTTCTTCATCTCGAAGTTTAGGATCATCTCCTATTTCCCAAGTACCTATTCCCAGCGCTGGTAATACTTGATTATTAATTGTGACTTTTTTCATATAATGAACCTTCTTAATTAGTTAAATAAATATATTTTGAGATATAAAGTTGATGACTGCTGGTTTTAAATTTAATATAAAACAAATTAAAATACTGTTAGCTTCCAAGATAATTGTAGCACTTAGCCAGAAAGTTTATTAATTTATAGGTTATTTTTGAATTTTAGCGCAAGGCAATTTAGCTAAAAATTAAATTTACTTTGTGATGCTTTCACAAGCCAGCAAATTGTCTTTTGCAAAATAACAATATAAAATCAAAAACAAAAGGAAGAATAAACATGGTTAACAATTCAAATAGTTCATATAAATTATCTGGTAAAAAATGGCTGATAATATTGCTCTCAAATTTAATAGCATACTGCTGTTTGATTATGCCAGGTGTGCAAATCCCGGATTCTCTAATTTTTGACGAAAATCATCCCACTTTAATAGCAGCAGGCTTTCAAATCTTAGTAGTAACTGTCTTTCTGATGATTCAAATAATCGGAGTGCAAATTGCTACTGGGAGTAAATGGCAGCAATTATTTCTTACTCCTCGTGCCAAAGAATGGCTGTGGGTTCTAGTCTTTTTCATTTTAGCTTATTTCGTATCCGTTGTTTCAGGAGCGATTTCTCAGAAGTTGTTTGGTGCTGTTTCCGGAAATGCAGCCGCAGGATTAACTATGAGTACACCCCACGTTTGGCTCATTTTCATTTATCAGCGCTTCAGCAGTGCGATTCAAATATTAGGTGAAGAGTTTTTAGCAATTATGCCACTGTTAGCTGTGACCCAATTAGCTGATTCTATGCACATGCCACTCCCGCTTTTTTGGGGCAATATTGCTTCAGCTTTAATATTTGCTTTACTTCATTTGTCAACTTATGATTACAACTTGGGCTATGTTATTTTAGGATTAGCATTTACACGTCTGGTTTTAAACTGGGCTTTTATCAAAACCCACAATATCTGGGTAAGCTTCTTAGTCCATTTCTTGTTCGATACATTAGCTTTCCTAGTTTTATTATTAGTAACAAAGTAACAATAATTATTGACTAACAAAAAAATGATAGCCGTTGAACATAGTTCCAGCTATCATTTTTTATTTTGTAAAACATTAAAGCAAAAATTAATTTCTACTGCTGCAAATAATAAAAGTAAGGGTAAAACAATGAACATTAAAAAAATGGTCAGTACTTTCAGAGCAATGCTAATCTTTATGCTTTTAGTTACATTTATTTCAATGATCTTTGATATTTACGCAATTTTTTCAGCGCCCACTCATAATGACTGGAAGTATTTGCAATAAAGTACGTACCTAAAGCGTTTGTTCCGGTCCAGGGAAATACATTCTTTTGAAAAAGTTGATCGTCAGTAAAAGTATCAAGCAATGCCATTGTTTGCTTATGACTTTCTGCCAATAATTTTTCAGCTTCATCTAGCGGAGTAGATTGGTGCTTTTCCCAAAATTGCTGATTCATTTCACCATAATTGCGCCAATTGTACCCTTCTGGTAAAAATTCTTGTGCATGACCGGCCTGATTGTTTTTAACCCATTCCAGTAATAATCTCTGCCATTCATATAAATGAATCAACACGTCACGAACATTGCGATCTCTTTTCCAATGGGCTTCTTTTAATTTACTAGTATCAAAGTTGAAGCTACCTGTGCGAGCATCTTCCGGCAACTTAGAAATCAAAGCAACAATCTTTTGGTAAGATGCATTACTTGCATCTATTAATTCTTGTTTGGTTTTAGGACGAGGCATAAGTTCTCCCTTTTAAATTTAGTTTTTATCTTTATAGTATTTTAACATATATGATTATCTAATAATAAATATTTCTAGCATCTTCTTAAATATTAAAAAAGCACCTCACAATTAGTGAAATGCTTTAAATAATAAAACGATCTTCCTTTAAGACAAGTGTTTACCAATCACATTACCAATAATTGATAATGTAAAACAAACAGCAAAATATAAAACCGCAAGTGCAGCAAACATTGGTAAGATATAGTTTGCATTTTGTCCGTAAATAACTTGTGCATGTTGCATCATTTCAGGAACAACAATAATCGTTGCTAGAGATGTATCCTTAATGAGGGAAACAAACTGACTAATAATTGCAGGAACCATATTCTTGTAAGCTTGTGGCAAAACAACATGCCATAGTGCTTGTACAAATGACATTCCTGTAGACCGAGCCCCTTCCATTTGACCAACAGAAACAGACTGAATACCCGAACGTACAATTTCAGCAATCATACTCGATTCGAAAACAGTCATGGCGATTATCGCTGCTGGAATTGTTTCTGGTCTTAAGCCAAAGTTAGGTAGTCCAAAGTAAGTAAAGAAGATAATTAGAAGTAACGGAATATTACGAATAATATCAATTACAAAGCCAACAATCTGTGAAACATACTTTATTTTAGAATACCTGATTATGCCTAAAATTGAACCAAAAATGAAACTTAAGATAACTGAAATTACTGAAATATAAATAGTTACCCAGAGGCCCATTAACAAAAAGCGCACATTAAGCCATGAAAAGGCATTAATCCAATTTTGCATTTTCTAATACCTCCTTCTAACCTAATTTCTTTTCTAAGTGTCGCATGTAATAGCTAATTGGCAAAGTAACGATCAGGTATAAAACACCTACAACTAAATAACTGTTAATGGTGTCAAAAGTAGTAGACGCAATTGAATTTGCCTGGTACATCAAATCAAACCCTGCAACAAAGGCTAAAACTGAAGAGTTTTTAACTAAGTTAACGAATTGATTACCTAAAGGCGGAATTACTATTTTAAATGCCTGAGGCAAAATAATGTAACGCATTGCCTGCCAATAGGTCATACCGGTTGATCTGGCTCCCTCCATTTGCCCGTTAGAGACCGATTGAATACCTGAACGAATAGTCTCCGCAATAAAGGCAGAAGTATAGAGTGTTAAGCCAATAGTTCCTGCAGTAAAGCCATTGATTTTGACAACATACATCGGAATTACTAGATAGAAAAACATAGTGATTACAAGCAAAGGAATGTTACGCATAATTTCTACATATGCATGGCCAATTACACGCATTACTTTACTTGGAAGAACTTCCATAATTGCAAAAATTGTTCCAATTATTAAACTGAAAAATAGAGCAATTACACTAGATAATACTGTCCAGCCTAAGCCTACAAATAGCTGGCTGCTGAATTTTGAAAAAATATTAATCATCGGCGATACAGCTCCTTATACTTAAATCCTGGAACGTCGCCAAACCACTTTTTAATTAAGCGATTATATTCACCGTTACGCTGCATTTCAAGTACTGCCTTGTCTACAGCTTCAGTAAATGAGGTTTGTCCCTTATTAACCGCAACACCGTAAGGTTCAACAGTAAAAGTGCCACCACGAACTTCGTAGCCCGGGTTCTGCACTGCCAAACCAAATAAAATTCCGTTATCAGTAGTAAGAGCATCTCCTTGATGTGACTTCAATGCATTCATTGCCTGAGCATAATCCTGCAATTCGATCACTTTAGCTTTGGGAGCTACCTTTTTTATGTTTGCAACCGAGTTGGCACCTACAACACCAATAACCGTCTTACCATTTAGATCTTTTGTACTTTTAATTGAAGAATCCTTAGGAACTAAAAGCGATTGACCAGCATCAAAGTATGACTTTGAAAAAGAAATAATCTTTTTACGCTCTGGCGTAATCGACATAGTAGCAATTACCGCATCCACGTTACCATTCTTCAAAAGTGGAATTCTGGATTGAGAGGTTGTGGTGACAAATTCTGCTTTACCCTTAGGTCCTAAAATATGCTTCGTAAGATGTTTAGCCATATCAACGTCGAAACCTTTTTGTTGACCATCACGGACATCGATTAAGCCGAAAAGTCTGACATCACCTTTAACGCCCCAAACAATCGTATTAGACTCTTTAACATTATTTAAAACGGATTGATCACTGAGACTTTTACCACAGCCGGTTAACATTAAAATACATGCCAATAAAGGAAATAGCCAAAATTTCTTTTTCATGATTGGCCTCCTTAGTGAGAAATAATTTTACTCAAAAATTGTTGTGCCCGCTCCGTCTTTGGCTGTTTAAAGAAGCTCTCGCTATCATCATCCTCAACAATCCGACCTTGGTCCATAAAGATAACCCTATTGGCAACCTCTTTGGCAAAGCCCATTTCGTGAGTAACAATTAATGAAGTCATACCACTTTCGTTGGTAACTTTCTTCATAACTTGTAAAACATCATCAATCATTTCCGGATCAAGAGCAGAAGTTGGTTCATCATATAAGATAAGCTTTGGCTTCATTGCCAGAGTTCGTGCTATTGCAACACGCTGCTTTTGACCACCAGAAATCTGTGAAGGCATATTATGTGCCCATTTGCGTAACCCAACCATATCGAGCAAGTCTAACGCCTGTTTTTTATTTTCCTCTTCAGGAATATGACTTACTATTCTAGGTGCCAGCATAATATTTTCCAATACGTCTTTATTCTTGTACAAATTAAAGTGTTGGAAAACCATCCCCACATCACTACGTAAGATATTGAGATTAGTCTTTGGATCAGAGAGATCGTGACCGTTAACTATCAACTTACCCTTCTGGATTGATTCAAGACCGTTAACGGTCCGTACAAGTGTACTTTTACCAGAACCGGATGGCCCGATCAGAACCACCGTTTCACCTTGATCAATCTCTAAATTAATGTCGTGCAGTGCATGAAAATGGCCATAAAATTTTTGCACGTTATGGAACTCTATCATCGACATTGTCATCGCCCCTTTCATAGTCAATGCATGAAATAATAAGTTGTAGTTTCTATTTTACTATAACGGTTAAGAATTTTAAAAGTGATACAGTTTTTTTAATAAAAATTTAGACAAAGCTCTGTTTGATTCACGTTAAACTAAAAGTCTGTTAGTGCCTGCCATATAAGCAAACAATAAATAATGATGGTTATATTGTATGTTCAATACTAATATTTTTTTGTCAAATAAAGCAATTATCATTAAAAATATCTGTGAGAAATTTATTTCGAATTACAGATTGGCACTTTTAAAAAGAGCTAAACTAGCTTACACTTTCATTAGGAGAATACTTATGGATAAAATAAAAGATTACAAGTTAATTTTGAAACAGGCTGATAATTTGCTCCAAAATGAGCATGATTTAATTGCCAATATGAGTAACATCAGTTCGCTGCTTTACAATAGCTTACCTAATGTTAGTTATGCAGGTTTCTATCGTTTTAAAGATAAAGAATTAATTTTAGGACCATTTCAGGGACCTATTGCTTGCATGCATATTCCAATCGGAAAGGGAGTTTGCGGTGTAGCTGCCAAAACTCAGCAAATTCAAATTGTGCCCAATGTCCACGAATTTTCCGGTCATATTGCGTGTGATGCGACTACAAATTCTGAAATTGTCGTTCCGCTTATCAAAAATAATAGCTTACTTGCAGTTCTTGACCTTGATAGCAATAGTTTCAACAGATTTGATCAAATTGATGCTGAATATTTACCAAAAATAGCTGATCTTGTTTCAAAATAAACTAAAAAAGTTCCGCAATCTAAATTAAGATTACGGAGCTTTTTTATTATAGTTAGCTTTTTACTTTTTGCCTGCTAAACGTTGAAATGCTTTGACAATTTCAACTATCACGATCATACAGATTCCGGCACCTAAAACTATCAACCATTGTGTGGAATTTAATTCCGTGACATCAAAGAATTTTGTCATAAATGGCAACTCTACTGCCGCCATTACCACGGCAGAAATTAATATTGCCCAGTTAAACCATTTATTAGCAAATGTTCTTCTTGAAAAGATAGACTGGTGAATATACTTAGAATTGAAAGCATGAAACAGTTGAATTAAGCCTAGCGTAAGAAAGGCCATAGTTAATGCATCACCATGTTGTAAGTTAGCTTCATTCATATGAGGGCCAAAATTTAATCCTAACTGATAAGTAGTTAAAACAATAGCACCTTCTAAAATTCCCTGGTAAACAATCGAGCTTGCGACTCCACCACTGAAGAAGTTTGATTTTTTACCCCGTGGTGTCCGCTTCATGATACCTTTTTCAACTGGTTCAAGACCTAGAGCAATAGCTGGCAGCGTGTCCGTAACTAAGTTAATCCACAATAACTGAACAGGAGCTAAGATATCCCAGCCCAGCATGGTCATCATGAACACAGTTAGAACTTCACCAACGTTACAACTCATCAGGTAAAGGATGGCCTTTTGGATATTACTAAAGACTTTACGTCCTTGTTTAACGGCTTCAACGATCGTAGCAAAGTTATCATCTGCCAAAACCATATCACTGGCCCCTTTTGAAACTTCGGTACCGGTAATCCCCATACCTATCCCAATATCAGCCTGCTTCAAACTAGGAGCGTCATTAACGCCATCGCCTGTCATAGCCACAATTTTGCCTTGTGCCTGCCAAGCCTTGACAATGCGGACTTTATGTTCGGGTGAAACTCTGGCATAAACGTTAAAATCTGCTACGTGCTTTTCTAGATATTCATCACTGAATTCATCCAGTTGTGCACCGGTAACAACTCGTTCATCTTCGCCCGGTTTTAAAATCCCTAATCTTTCCGCAATCGCCTGTGCAGTTACCTGAAAGTCACCTGTAATCATAACGGTCCTAATTCCAGCATTATGGGCTTCAACAATGGCCTTTTTGGCTTCTGGCCGTTCCGGATCGATCATCCCCACTAAACCTGCAAAAATTAAATCTTGTTCAACATTGTCAGTTGAAGGATCATCGTATAGCTTTGCAATAGGTTTATAGGCTAGCCCCAGAACTCGCAGCGCATTTTTAGCCATATTTTGATTAGCAAGCATAATTTCGTCTTTTTGCTTTTCACTAATTGCACTAACTTTGCCATCTAGTTCAATCTGCGTTACTCGTTTCAGCAGCTGATCCGGTGCTCCTTTAACTGCTACAAAGTAATTTCCATTGTCTTCATTGACGGTGCTCATCAGTTTACGGCCAGAATCAAACGGTACTTCCTGCAGTCTTTTATGACTTGCAAGTAAGTTATGCACATCTATCTTTTGATCAAGAGCGTATTGAATTAGGGCAGTTTCGGTAGGATCACCCAGCAATTGATTACTTTCATCAAGTTTAGAATCATTAGCTAAAACCATCGCCATTAAAGCATGATTATCATGACTAATACTGCTGGAAGATTTATGTGCTTGATTATCATAATAAATCTGCTCAACTGTCATTTTATTTTGGGTTAAGGTACCAGTTTTGTCGGAACAAATGATGTCTGTTGCGCCTAAGGTTTCAACTGCAGGTAACTTGCGCACAATAGAATTATGTTTCGCCATTACCTGCGTGCCTAATGCCAAAATAATAGTAACAATAGCCGGCAGTCCTTCTGGAATAGCTGCAACTGCAAGTGACACGGCAACTAAGAACATATCAATTGCTAATTTATCTGTTGGTTCTGTTCCCTTTTTGGTAAAAAAGCCTACAACGAATACCACAGCACAAATTAGCAGAATCATGATCGTCAGTGTCTTACCCAACTGGTTAAGGTTGCGCTTTAATGGTGTATCCGTTTCATCAGTGTTGTTAAGCATCGTGGCGATTTTACCGACCTCAGTGTTCATTCCCGTTTCGGTAACAATCCCCTCGCCGCGACCATAAGTCACATTGGTATTGGCAAAAGCCATATTATCTTGGTCTGCCAGTGCCACTTTTTCGTCATTAATAGGCTCGACATTTTTGTCAACTGGAACTGATTCACCTGTTAAAGCAGATTCTTCAATTTTAAGGCTTTTAGTAACAGTTAAACGCAAATCCGCGGGAACCACATCGCCTGCCTCAAGTAAAACAACATCACCTGGCAGTAATTCTGGACTAGGAATTTCAACAATCTGACCATCTCGCCGAACATGAGCATTGGGAGTAGCCATTTTCTTTAATGCGTTAATTGCTTCTTCTGAGCGTGTTTCTTGGAAGACACCTAGAACCGCGTTCAAAATAACCACAATCATAATTATTGCAGCATCTGTCCATTCTTGTGCGACAAAACCTGAAAGTAGCGCTGCAACTATCAAAACGATGATCATGAAGTCTTTGAATTGCGCTAAAAAACGTTGCCAAATACTGGTTTTCTTTTTACTGGCCAAACTATTAGTGCCGTATTTTGCACGCAAGGCACTAATCTGACTGGTCTGCAAACCTTGACTAGTTGATGTTGACAACTCCTGAGCTACATTTTCAATCTTTTGGTTATAAAATTTCTGGGGCATTGTTACCTCCTACTAACAAAAAAGAGACCCATATGTTTAACACACACAAGTCTCACTATTTAAGATAAGTCCAGAAGTATTCCTTCGGGTGTTGGGCTTATCGCAAGTAATTGCTGTTACTCCCTCATGATGATATTTATTATAAATAAATTTTTTATTTTTAACAAGAATAAGACTATTAAAATTAGCTAAAGCAAAATACAGTTTCTGTCACTTAGAAACTGCCTTCGCTCAATATTTTTGTTAATTAAGACCAGTCCATTGCCATTCTGTAACTTCAGGCATATCTTTACCATTATCACGAATGTATTGGTGATGCTTAGCAAGTAATCTGTCCATTTCTGCTACAAAACCGGCACTCTTTTCAGCGTAACGAGGAACACTTAAAATGGCATCTTTAGCCAAATGGAAGCGATCAAGTTCATTAACTACCCGCATATCAAACGGTGTGGTAATGTCGCCTTCTTCTTCATAGCAGTGAATATGAACGTTACTGCGTTTGCGGCCGAACCAGATAGACTGCATCATAGCTTTGTAACCGTGCCATGCAAAAATCACTGGCACATCGCTTGGGAACAATTGTTCAAATTCTTCATCTGATATTGCTTCTGGATTATCCTTGGTATTCATCAACTTCATAACATCAATGACATTGATGTAACGAATTTTCAGGTCAGGGAAATTCTTATGCAAAATATCGATTGCAGCAAGAGATTCCATTGTTGGTTCAGTTTCAGTTGAAGCAAACACAACATCAGGTTTAGCATTATGATCAGTTGAAGCCCAATCAATGTAAGATAAACCATGATTTGCAATACGAGTTGCTTCATCAATTGAGAACCATTGTGGTCTTTCCTGCTTAGAAGTAACCAGAATATTGATACACTCACGATCTGTGAAAGCTTTTTGGGAAATTGCCAGCAATGAGTTAGTATCGGCAGGCAGATACTCATGAACCAAATCAGGACGGTTCTTTTCATACATGTGAGTCAATACCCCTGGGTCTTGGTGGGTATAACCGTTATGGTCTTGCTGGAATACAGTTGAAGTTGCAATAAAGTTAAGTGATGGGTAGTCCTTACGCCAATACTGTTCCTTAGCTTTTCTTAACCACTTCATATGCTGGGTCAGCATTGAATCTACAACACGACCAAAAGCCTCATAGGTAGCAAAGAAGCCATGACGACCTGATAACACATAACCTTCAAGCCAGCCCTCATCCTGGTGTTCTGATAATTGAGAATCGATTAAACGACCACTTGGTGCCAAGTTTTCATCATTAGGAGTATGAACGGAACTTTCCCATTGCCGCTTTTGTTCATCAATGAACTTAAACAAGCGGTTAGATTTAGTTTCATCTGGACCAAAGCCACGGAAAGTATTTGGATTAAGTTCAGCGATTTCGTTTAAATACTTAGCCCATTCGGTCATGTCCTCAGCTTCAATAGAACCCGGTTGATCAAATTTCAAGGCATACTTACGATAATCTGGCAAACTAAGGCGTTTAGCTTTTTCTCCACCTGCATTAGTGATTGGGTTCATGGCCATTCGACTATCACCGGCAACATTATCAGCTGTGACCAAAGCAGTTGGCGCACCATTTTCATCAAATAGTTCTTCCGGTTTATAGCTCTTAAGCCAGTCAACGAGCATATCTTTGTGTTCCATATCATCTTGAGCAACTGGAATTGGAATTTGGTGTGCTCTAAATGAGTTTTCAATTGGATTACCATCAAGATCCTTCTTTGGACCGGTCCATCCCTTAGGCACGCGGAAAATAATCATTGGCCAATGAGGTAAAGTTTCATCATTGTTTTCACGAGCATTCTTTTGAATGGCTTTAATCTCTTCAATTACGGTATCCATTAATTTAGCCATTTCTGCGTGAATTTGCATATGGTCTTTATAACCGTCAAATTCACCGCCATTATATGCAGAAATAATATAAGGATGCCAGCCCATACCTTCAAAGTATTTAGTCAGTTCTTCGTCTGACATTCTGGAAACGATCGTTGGATTGGAAATCTTAAAACCATTAATTTGCAAGATCGGCAGCACAGCGCCATCTTTAATAGGGTTAATAAATTTATCACTGAACCAGCTTGCTGCGAGCGGACCAGTTTCAGCTTCACCATCACCGATTTCTACAGCGGCAATCACATCAGGATTATCTAATATTGCACCAGTACCATGAGAAAGCGAATAGCCTAATTCTCCACCTTCATGCATTGATCCTGGAGTTTCAGGTGCAGCGTGCGAAGCGGAGCCACCCGGAAAACTGAAGCGTTTAAAGAGCTTAGCCATACCCTTTTCGTCTTGTTGAATTTCAGGATAAAGTTCACTATACGAACCGTCAAGATATGAGTTTGAAACCATAACCTGACCACCATGGCCTGAGCCTTCAATATAGAACATATTTAAACCATATTTTTTAATAACTCTGTTTAAATGAGCATAAATAAAGTTTTGCGGTGAAATAGTACCCCAGTGACCAATTGGCTTAGGTTTTACCTCACTTGCTTTTAAATCATGCTTTAATAATGGATTGCTCATTAAGAAAAGCTGACCGACTGATAAATAATTTGCAGCCCGCCAATGAGCGTCAACGCTTTTAAGGAATTCTTTTGAATCATAATCAACTGCCATTTTAATTCTCCCTTAGTTGTTTAGCTTAATTTTATTTTATAAACATATTATAGCAATTTCTGAAGAAAGTTCAACCATTTTAAAAATTGGTTCGTCCCAATTTTATAAAAACGTGTTTGTTTAAAGTCAGTACATAAAAAACACTATTATTCCTCTACTTTTTATTTACAGATCAGCATATTTATGCTCAAATACTGATAAGTGCTTATTTTTATAGCTAAACGCTGAAAAAGTAGTTAAACATTATTCGCTGTAGTGTTAATTTATGTAGAGGAGAAGTATGATGTCACAGGAAGACCGTCTGTTAAAAATCAAGCAAATGCTTAAAAATGAAAAACATTTACGAACTCGCAGCTTAGCACGTTATTTCAATATTTCTTTTGACACTGCTCGTCGAGACGTGGTTCGACTAACCACAACTGGGCAAGCAATCAGAGTTCATGGCGGATTAATTGCTATTGATGAAAATGAGGTGCCTAATTTTCTTACCAGAAACCAAATCGATTCACCTATTAAAATTAAAATGGCCCAGATGGCTAGACGTTTTGTACATCCTAACCAGTGCGATTTTATTGGTCCCTCAACTACTCTTAAAAAATTGTGTGAATTAATTTGTGGTACAGATTTGCAAATAGTCACTAATTCAATTGACAACTCATTAGCATTGATGCAAAAAAAATTACCAAGTGTAAGACTGCTGGGCGGGAAAATTGATAAAGAGCATAGGTTTAATTATTCTGTAACTTCACTTGATCTTTTACACAGGATAAGTTTTAACACTGCTTTCATTGGCACTTCCAACGTCAAAGATGACGGTATTTATTCAGCAAAAATGAGCGATTCGGAATTAATTAAAACCGCATGTTCCAGAGCAAAGCAAGTTATTGTTGTTGCAGAAAAATATAAGTTTGATAGTGAAAATTCTTCTCCTTACATGTCAATTCCACTTAATGAAATTGACGTTTTGATCACAGATTTGCCTTTGTCCGAAAAATTTCAGAAAAATTTTTCGCCGAAGACCCAAATCATTTCGGTTTTAAGGAAGTGAGGTTATGCGTAACTTTTTTGGTAGTTTGTTTTCAAAAAAGCAGCAACAACTAATCGAAGAAGTTTATCAGGATTTAGATCAGTTTTATCAGAGTTTTTACTCTAATATATATAATGAATTGAATATTAATAAATATAAGCAAATTCGTGACGCCATTGGTATGGTCATGCGCAAATTTGACAATCAAGACCATCCATTAGATTATGCTGGTAAATTAGTATTGTACATTCAAGCTTCTGTTGTGCTGCAGCATTTGCATCTAACAACTATGCAGCAAAAGCTTTTACAGGATTTAAGTGACAAAACCAAAAAGATTAACTTAAATTTTGTTTATACTGGACGGCTCACGGATATGCAACAATTTAGCAATGTTTGATTTCCTTTTTTATATAGAATGTATCCAAAAAAAGCAGGCTTTCGCCTGTTTTTTATTTATTCAAATTAACAAAAGTATTAAAGCGCATGTATTGATAATGAATACGCATAGTTGACACTTCAAATGGAGTACCATCATCTAAAAAGAAAATACCTTCCATTACTCCAACTGGTTCAGTAGACTTCAAATTAAGCCTTGCTTGATCATCCCTATCAGATGGATCAACGGTGATGTTAAGAAAGGCTTTAGTGACCACCTTATTTTGTGAATCCTCTAAGTAATTAAAAAGGGACTTTTTTAAGTGCTCAGGTTTAAGCTCAGGAACTATTTTAATAGGTACATAGCCAGTTTCTATCAAAAAGGGCTGTTCATCCAAAAAACGAAGTCTTTTAAATTGGTAAACAAAGTCATTTTCTTTAAGAAACAAGTCTTGAGCTATTCCAGCGGGTGTTTTAATCACATTAAAAGAAAGCAGCTTAATACCCTGCTTTTTTCCCGGGACTTTAAGGCTATCGGTCAACCCTAAATTTGATCCTTCATAACGAAACAATGATTGGTTCTTTAAATATAGGGGATTGATGAAAGTACCACTACCTCTTTTTTTAAAAACAATCCCTTGTTGAGAAAGCAGCTCCATTGCCCTTTTCATTGATGAGCGACTTACTTGATAGTGTTCAGCTAGACTACGCTCGTCTGGAAGACGCATTCCTTCATATTTGTTATCCAAAATATTTTGTTTGATATCGCGCATCACAGTACGATAAACGAAATCTGCCATTATCTACCTCAATTATTTATTTCCTTGATAGCGGAAATTAACCACTCAGAAAATTGTCTACGGTCAATTTCTACACCAACTTGAACATTTGCTGGTTGACCAAAAAAGTTGTCAAAATCAATCATTGATGCGCCATAAGCACTAGGGCTTTTAGTATCGACCACAACATAAGCCGGTTTAAAAGTGTACATTTCCGGTTTTACCAACATTCCAGATGCCAACGCATCGTACACTTCTCGGCCATTAGTTCTAGTGTGATCTTGCAATTTGTCCATAATATGGTAAAGCATATTACCAGTTCTGCCTATTTTCTTAATTTGCATTAAGACTGCCGGAGTAATATAAGCTTGATGACCTAATTCCAGTGGCGCCAATAAAATTTTTATGCCACTTGCAAAAACAATTTGTGCTGCTTCAGGGTCACCCGCAACATTATATTCCGCATATGGCCCCCAATTGCCACGACCAATTGCACCACCCATAATTACTAGTTGCTCAATTTTAGGTAAATCTTCCGGAAACTGCCTAAAATAAAGCGCAAAATCAGTCGCTGGACCGATTTGCATTAAAGTTACCTTCTCGCTGCTATTAGCAACCACCTCGTGAATTGCTTGAGCAGCTAAACCTGGTTTTAATAAGCTGTAATCAGGTTCAGGAAAATCAAAACCGGCTAGGCCACTTTGGCCGTGAACGTCAGAAGCATCAATTTGGTCTCGTAACAACGGTCTTTGTGCTCCACTTACGACTGGCACTTTAGTTTGCAAAAAAGTTTCCAGTTTCAAAGTATTGGTCAAAGTGTTTTTAAGCGGAACATTGCCCCATGTTGCAGCAATCAGCTTTACATCAAGTTCAGGAGCAAACAAGGCTGTTGTTAATGCTACTACATCATCAATTCCGGGATCGGTACTAATTATCAAAGGTTTTTTTAACATAAGAATCCTCTTTTAAAATGGTTATAGCAATATGATACCAAATTTAGCTTCCAGTTGCTCTTTAAAAAAAGTTAGCCAAAAACAAAATCTTAGGCTAACTCGGAAAGTTATTTTTTGCGGTCTTCAATATTGCCATTAGCATGAGCAATAATAACTTCATCGCACATCCCTAAAAAAAGACCATGCTCGACCACACCAACGGTATGATCCAGGTAATCAGCTAGGCCGCTGGGAACTGGAATAGGATCAATGTTTAAATCAATAATATAATTGCCATAATGAGTGACAAAACGATTATTTCCACTCATCCGCCACTTGGGATTTAGTCCTTCAGCCTGAAAAAGTTTGAAATTTTGCTCACACGATATTGGCAAAACTTCAACTGGTAATGGAAAACCACTAAGGTGGTCAACCATTTTAGATTCATCCACAATCCAAACTACTTGGCGTGAATTAATCGCAACATTTTTTTCCATTGTTAAGGCACCGCCACCACCTTTGATGCCATCAAAATTAGCGGCTATTCTGTCTGCCCCATCAATAGTTACGTCAAGTTGGTCCACAGTTGCCAATTCAGTAACCTGGAAGCCATAGCTTTCCAGCTGCTTTTTACTTCTACTTGAAGTTGTAACCACTGCTGCTAGATCAAGTCCTTCTTCTTTTTTTCTTCTGCCTAATTCAGCAATTAAAAAAGCGACTGTAGAGCCGGTTCCGACTCCCAATTTCATTTTCGGCTTAACTAATGCAGCAGCCTTCACGGCAGCCAATTTTTTCAACCTATCCTGTTCTTCTTTATCCATGATCCGTGCTTTCTAAAATTAAATTATTAACCAGTAACTCAGTTTCATTATAGCAGAAAAAGAAGATATAAAAAAAGCAGTCCTAGACTGCTTTTTGCAATTGACTTAATTATTCAGGATCAATTTCAGGAGCTTTGTTAATTTCGCCTGACATCATCCAAATACGTTTTTCAACATCTGAGTGGAAGCCAGTCAGCATATCATTAGTTGAGTAGTCTCCCTCTTCATCACTAACCTTGATTCCTTCCTCATATAGTTGATCAAGATAATGGTAATCAGCAATAATTTTTGCATAGCGCTCATCAATAGTTTCATCCCAATTACCCTTTTCATCAGGAATTTTTGTTTTAGCTGCTATTTCGCTTAGTGTAGAAACTGGAGAACCATCAAGGGTAATTAAACGTTCAGACACTTCATCCAGTTGGTCAGCTAGTTCATCCATTACCTTGTCTAAGTATGGGTGTAATTTCAAAAAGCGGTTACCACGCATATACCAATGATGTTGGTGAACAACCATATGTAATTGGGTCAAATCAGCGACCAATTGGTTTAAAACTTCTTTGGTTTTTGGATATTTCATAAAAAATTCCTCCACAATCAGATAATACGACTACACTTTTATTATAACGAGTAAGCGCTCTTAATACTAAAATATTGTTTAGTATTTTGTTAATCATACATGAACAATTAACAAAAAATCTGCCTCTTGCAAGACAGATTTTTAAAGACTAACTAATATTTATGCGGCATCCGGAGTGGCGTTACTCTTTTCATTCTTGAGAGTGACGTTATCGAAATGCTTAATGAATGGATACCAAATTAAAAAGGCTACTATTGCACAAATAATTGAAACTAAGCCACCTTGCCAGCTGGTAGTGGCAAGATAACCACCTAAACCAACAGGTGTTGGCCAAGGCTGTTGTACTCTAATAACTGGAACAATTCTTAGAGCGATTGCTAAATAACCTATGAGCCCTGAAGCCATCGGGGCACAAATAAATGGGATAAACAAATCAATATTATACACAATTGGCAAACCAAAAAGAATTGGTTCGTTGATATTGAAAATAGCTGGCACAATTTCTACTTTACCCAGTTCTTTTAATTGTGTTGAACGTGCCCGTAGTACCAGCCAGATAGCCAAACCTAAGGTAGCACCAGAACCGCCAATTGTAACAAAGGCATTTAAGATTTCACCAGCAAAAACGTGGTGAGCACCTTGATTAACATTGGCTTGCATATTAGCTAAGACAATTGGGGAATAGAAGGAGCTGATAATCGTTGCGCCATGAATTCCAAACCACCATAAGAAGTGAATAAGGAACAGAATGATTAAAAAGCCCCACCAAGTATCAGCAATATCGCTAATAAATGAGAATGGAATAAACAGTACATTGAATAAATCGGTCCCAGCCATAACTAACGCAATATTAATTGTAGACATTACAACTGCAATACAGAAGCCTGGAATCATCGCACTAAATGAGTTGGCAACGCCTGATGGTACTGAATCCGGCATTTTTATTTGCCAGTTATGCTTGATAGTAAAGCGGTAAATTTGTACCGTTATCCAAGCTACAACCAGACCGATAAAGATTCCGACCGCACCTATTCTATAGATACCAGCAGTTGATGCTTGATAACCACCAGCTACCATTTTATTTTTTGTAAAAACTTGTAAAAATTCAACTCTACCGTTTTTCCATACTAATTCAGCTACAGTAATGAAGAAACCCATTAAAAACATCATTAACCCATCAATAGGAATTAAATTTAAGTGCTCTTCATCACGATAAATTTTGGTATAAGAATAAGCAAAAGTACCAGAGAAAACCAGCGCAATAATACCCATCGTGGCGTTGTAAACGGACTGAAACAGGTTGGTAAAACGTCCTATTGTCCCCGCATACCAAGCAGCAAATCCGGGAACAGGTATAGCTTGTGGCAACACTGTCAAAATTAAGAAAATGGACCCAATAATGGAGAATGAAATCACACTATAACCAGCGTCCATAATAGCCCTGACGAACCGCGTGGCAGCAAACTTACCCGCCACTTCAGCAATTCGATCTTTTATTGGTTTTTTATTTGATTCAGCCATAAAAACTACTCCCTCTATATAATTATTAGTCAACTATATTTAATTGACTATAATAGTTATTGTAAGCGTATTCAATAAAAATGTAAACATTAATCATTTTTAAATGCTTTAATTGCCTTTAAATATTTATCTTTTCCAATATTAATATTATGTATTCTGCGCTCACAAAAATAAGCCAGCAAAATACCCGCTAACAGAAACGCAACCATAAAATAGACTGAATTCTGATCAGTGATAAAGGGCAGAATTTGTTTTTTAAAAGGTATAAATAGGCTGCAAGCCAGCAAAATATTACCGATAATTTGAAGCCATAAATAAATCCTGGTAATCGGTACATCGCTCTTGCGGTTATGCATTTTAGTCAGCTGTTCGATGGCAGCAATCCCAGACAAAATAGTCATTAGACCGGCTAAAATTATTCCTGGTAATTTCTGGTATTCAACTAAAATTAACAACCAAAACAAATTAGCAAAAAGAAAGATGACTACGCTATAACGAACCATTAAATAGCGGCTAAAATAAAGATATTTGATACTATCTTCATGTTTTTTACGTTCCACATCACTTTGATTAGAAGATTTGCTTGTCATATGTTTCAGTCCTTTACGATATTATATTAACAATTATAGCCTTATTTTTTGCAATAAAGCTAGTGTTAATGTTACTTGAAGATTAAGTAGCAATTGTATAAAATATAACTGTTAACGCTATCACAAAAATATTAAAAAGGAGATAAAAATGTATTCAGCAAAAATGCCAGAGGGATTTTTATGGGGCGGTGCCGTTGCTGCTCATCAATTAGAAGGCGCCTGGAACGAAGATGGCAAGGGGATGTCAGTTGCCGATGTCATGACTGTTGGCTCTGCCACTAAACCACGCGAAATTACTGATGGGGTCATTCCCGGCAAGAATTATCCTAACCACAGTGCTATTGATTTTTATCACCACTATCAAGAAGATATAAAATTAATGGCCGAAATGGGTTTTAAAGCCTTTAGAACTTCAATTGCCTGGACCAGAATTTTTCCTAACGGCGATGATGAAAAGCCTAACGAAGCAGGTTTAAAATTTTATGATGACTTGTTTGATACCTGCCACCACTATGGTATTGAACCGGTAATTACTTTATCTCACTTTGAAATTCCCTTTAATTTAGTGAAAAAATATCATGGTTTTACCAATCGCAAATTAATAGATTTTTTTGTCCGCTTTGCAACAGTTTGCTTTAAGCGCTACAAGAATAAAGTAAAGTACTGGATGACCTTCAATGAAATTGATAATCAGTCTGCTTATAACGAAGACTTTTTAATGGCAACAAATTCAGGAATAATTTTTAATGGCATGACTGATAAAGAAAAAGAAGCCGCTATGTATCAAGCAGCCCATTACGAGTTAGTAGCTTCCGCTTTAGCTGTTAAAGTTGGACATAAAATTAATCCTGATTTTCAAATTGGTTGCATGATTAATTACTCCCCTGTTAGACCACTGACTCCTTCTTCAGACGATGTGTTGTTAGCTGATAAGTTTGAACAGCGTCGTGACTGGTTCTCTGATGTTCATGTCTTTGGTGAGTATCCTAAAGAAGTTGAAGCATATATTGAACGAAATGGTTATCGTCCTGACATTACTGATGAAGACAGAATTGTTTTGCAAGAAGGCACTGTTGACTATGTAGCTTTCAGTTACTACCAAACAACTACTGTTTCAGCTAAAAACGTTAAACCGGACGAATTAAACGACTTATCTAAGGCAATAACCCAAAACCCAACTTTAGAAAGAAGTGATTGGGGTTGGGAAATTGATCCCGCTGGATTAAGAATTGCTCTAAATCACTTAACTGATCGTTATCACAAACCTTTGTTTATTGTTGAAAATGGTTTAGGAGCTTATGATAAAGTTGAAGCAGATGGCTCCATTCATGATGATTACAGGGTTGACTATTTAAGAAAGCACATTTCTGAAATGGAAAAAGCAGTTGCAATTGATGGTGTTGACTTAATGGGCTATCTGCCATGGGGACCAATCGATCTTGTATCTGCTGGAACTGGTCAAATGGATAAACGGTATGGCTTTATCTATGTTGATAAGAATGATGCTGGTGAAGGTACTTTGAAACGTTCACGTAAAGATTCATTCGACTGGTATAAAAAAGTCATCAATTCAAACGGTCTAGATTTGGATTAATTTCATAGTAAAGCACAATAAAATACACGATGCCAATTTGTTGGCAATCGTGTATTTTTTTATTTTAACATTTAAAAATTAAACTATATTCTTAATTCTTATCAAAAACTACTGAATAATTGATCAATTTGCTGATATTCACTTGAAGACAATTCAACCTTCAGAGCTGCAGCGTTACTTCTAACTTGAGCAGCATTACGAGCTCCAGGAATCACAACACTTATTGCAGGATTTGCCATGTACCAAGCCAATACAATTTGCGTAACAGTTGCTTGATGATCTTCAGCGATCTTTCTAATCCCATCAATTCCTGTAATTGCTTCATCATATTGTTTCTTGTCAAAATTACCTAGTAGTTTACCACCATCACTATTTTTAAACTTATCCCAGTCTGCTAAAGCATATTTACCCGTTAACAGTCCTGATGCCAGTGGGAAAAATGGCACAAAGGAAATATTATTTTTCTGTAAATACTTTAATTCTTCTTTAACTGGAGATTGGTGAACCAAACTGAATTGATCTTCAACAATATCAACTTTACCGTTTTTGTTAGCTTCTTTAATTTGATCCAATGAAAAATTAGAAACACCAATTGCTCTTATTTTTCCAGCTTTTCTTAAATCAGACAAAGTTTCAACTGCCTCGTCTTTGGGCGTTTCTTTATCCGGAAAATGCAAATAAAAAATATCAATGTAATCGGTCTTCAACCGTAATAATGCTTCGTCAACTGCTTTTTTAATAAACTCGGCACTATTATTAATGGCCATATCCTGCGACTTATCTTGGGCAGCTTTAGTGGCAATTATAACTTTCGAACGATCATAATCTTGCAAAACATCACCAATAATTTCTTCTGATCTACCAAGACCATAGACATAGGCTGTGTCCAAGAAATTAATTCCTAGATTTAAGGCTTCTCGCAGGAGGTCATATCCATCTTTTTCGTTTAAATTATTAAACAGATTATGTCCTCCGACCTTATTCGTCCCTAAACCTAACTTACTGGTATAAACGTCACTTTTGCCTATTTTTACTTGTTTCATATTTCACTCCAAATAATAGATCTAAAATGCGCAATGTAAAAAAGTACAATTATAAAACCTACCTAATAAAGACAATGATGCAAAAATTGATCACGATTAATTAACCGCGCCTTGTTTTTCAAAAACAGTATCGTTTACAAATTCATCAATTTGCTTTTGTTCATTAAGTTTATTCGTCTGCTTCTTTCTTTAATACATTCGCATTAAAGAGCTTTTCATAAAGATCAACCATTTCTCCAGCTAAATCTCTAAATGTAATAGCATTCATCAAATGGTCTTGTGAATGAACAACAAGCAGAGTAACTTTTGTATGGTCTCCTTGAGCTTCTTTGGTCAGCATTCCAGTTTGAGAGTTATGTGCTTCATTAAGAGATTTATCGGATTCTGCTAACTTAGCTCTAGCACCTGCAATGTCGCCTTTTTTAGCCAGTCTGATAGCTTCAAAAGCAAGACTTTTAGCATTACCACCATTGGCAATAAGGCCCATAGCTGCTTCTAAAGTTTCTTGCTCTTTCTGTTCTGGTGTTTGTTTTTCTGCCATCGTTATCCCCTTATCCGTTAATCAGGTCTTCAGCTTGTTGCAATACTTTTTTACCGTCCATCATGCCGTATGAACGCATATCAATAACTCCAAGAGGAATATCGTTACCATCTTTTCCTTGACCTTTTACTTTATTCTTAAAGTCATCTTCCATGTACCGAATTTGTGGTCCAAGTAAAATGCAGTCTGGATGATCTTGCTCAATATGTTGCGAAGCTTCTGAAGCAGGGCATGCAAAAATATTTGCATCAATACCTTGGTCCTTTGCAGCTTGCTGCATTTTGGTAACCAATAAAGATGTACTCATTCCGGCGCTGCAATTAAGCATGATAGTTTGTTCTGCCATAATAATAATTTCCTCCTAAAATGTATCCTAATATTTATTTCTTCTATTATAGCACTTTTAAAATAGCGCTTACTAATAAGTCTATTAATTTTTCCACTATTTTCAGAAAATTTAATGAAGGCTTACTTTTTGTCTGAAAATAAAATATACGTGGTCGGTATATCTTACCGACTACGTATATTACATAATATAGTTCAATTGTATCTATTCAATTTCACAATGATAACTGTTATAGCCTTATTTAAAAACCTTTAAAAGCTAAAACAATTGCAGCGATACCAACAATTAACAATGATAAACCAATAACTAAAGAAGTCCACATTGCCAGAGGCATAAAGCCATTATTAGTACCCTTATGTAAAATTCCGTGGATATAAACGACACTATTAACTACTTGATAAGACCCTAAGGCCATCATAATCGCAGCGATAATCATTAAAAATGCTGCACTCGTTAAAAAGCTTGCCATTTTAACACCCTCTTTTAAACTAATAACTATACTATACAATGATTTTACCACGTTTTTAAATTAAAGTGGATAATAACTTATAATTTTTTTCTATTCAAAATTTAAAAATGATAGAACAAACAAATAATTCCACCACAAAATAAAACAAGCCCAAAAAAGAAAGCAAAAGCAATTGCCAAAATTGAAAAGACATTACTAGTCCCATTTTGGAGAATACTTCTAGTATATTTATAACTAGATACTAGTTCAAAACCAGCTAGCAAAAGCAAAACGACACCCATAATTTTCTGGAATATTATGCCGTTGAAAAAGTTAGTCATTACTATCGCCTTCTTTAATTTTAAAGCCCTTTCAGTTTTATTTTGCCTAATTATAAATCCTTTAATAAAAAAAGTATAGCAATTATATGTTACCCAAATTTAGTAAAAATTTAGTGGTTCACATCACTATAAACTATTGTCTGCTTTTATTACTTCTTTGCAGCTAAAACTAAATTCTTTTGAAATTTAACCACTAAACAAACTACGGATAGCATTAGTGCCAGCAAACCGCTTAGAGAGAAAGCATTAAAACCTAAATGACTGACTAAACTAGTCAAAGGATTAATTATCAGTGGACTAACGACTCCACCAACCGAATAAATCGCAACATAAATTCCTAGAGCCATTGAAACACTGTTATCATCAACAATTAAGGAAATCAAATAAGGAAATTGTCCCATTGCAATACTCATCGCTGCTCCTACTATAAAACTGCCAATAAAGACAATTAACAAAGAATGAAACAGACCAATTAATAAGTATGCAATGCCATACAAACATAATGAAAGAGCAATTGAAGAGTAGCGAAGCCTTTTGCCAATTTTACCCACAAATAAGCCACAGATCATCCCACCAACAAGAGAAATAGTAGATGTTAGAGCTGCTTGTGCAGTGGCACCAAGATTTTCTCTCACTACAAACAAAGAGATATTATTATTTAAAACATTATTAAGTAACATTATCAAAAACGCCCAGAAGGCACTATAAAACACGAATTTGTTTAAATGAATTTTAGTATTACCTGCTTTAGTGTCATTCTGAGAAACTGTTCTGTTTTCAAAGGGCAGAAGAAGAAATACAATTAGCAGTATTAGCAGTGAAAACAAGTATATCCAGTAATTATTAATCCAGCTGCTTGAAGCTGCCAGTTGACCTCCGCCCATGATAAAGACCATGCCACCAATATTAATAAAAGTTGTAGATAACCCCATAGTAGATTCACGTTCACTTTGAGGCAGCAATTGTGCGATTAAAACTTGAGTTAAATTGGTGCAGGCTCCTTGACCTAAGCCCACTATGCATGAACAAAAAAGTAAAAACGTAAAATTCGTGTGCAGCATTAGTGGCAATAACCCACCAATTGTGACCAAAAAAATTGAAACAAGGGTCAACGCTTTTAAATTAACTTTATTTGCTGTTAATTTACCAATGATTATTCCCGCAAGCATCATAAATAAATTTGGTAAAGATGTCAGCATTTGTACACTAGTATTGTTAAGGTTAAAGAATTTAGCAATGGCAGCGTAAGATGGAGTAATAGCTAAAGATGCCATGCCAATCATACTAACCGCTAAGATACCTATACGAGTTTTGGAAACAGAAACTCTTTTAGCACTATTCATTGATATTTACCGGGTTTTAGTAATAATTTGAACGGCATTTCTACCTGAAAATACGGCATACCCTGCTGTACTTCCTGGTAAAGTGACAGCGTAAGTATCACCAACAAGCATCCCTGCAGCATCATTGCCAACAGCATAAATTCCGGTAAGTGGATAACCGTATGAATTTAAAACAGCATTGTTATTATCAACGCGAATACCACCAATTGCGCATGCCATACCAATACCCAATTCTACTGCATAATATGGACCATCTTTTAAAGCTGTCATATATGCGGGAGCTTTACCAAAGTCGGTATCGGTTCCTTTAGCCACTAGGTCGTTATAACGCCCAATTGTTTGCGGCAAATTGGGCAAATTCAATTTCTCTGCTAATTCAGCCAGAGTGTCGGATTTGGTCAAGTACTTATCACCATTCTGTAAGTCACGCGTAATTTCTTCTTGTAAATGCTCCAATTTTTCAGGTGAAACTGGTGAATTGCCAACTTCCTTGTAAAGACCGACATTAGTTAAATGGTCAACCGTTTCTTGATTAAGGATTGAAAAGGTTCTTGATTGGGTTAAAAGAGCGCTGCCGGCATGACACATGTTGTCATTGACATCTTCATTAACAAAGCGTTCACCTTGCTCATTCACCCATAAAATTGCCTCCTGAGTCGCTGCTGCTGCCAATTGTTCAGGCATATGAACAAAAGGTGGACGGGTTTTATCCAAAATGGCACCGCCACCATACTGAATAGCACCCATTTGATAGTGTTCAGCTCCGGCCTGCCATGCTAGTTTCATACCGTCTCCGGTAGATTTGCCATCACTAACTGATAACAAGCGTTCAGTCGCAGGAGCCCGCTTCTTAATTAAATCAGGATTATCCACATAGCCGCCTGTAGCTAAAATTATGTTATTTGCAGTTAATTCTCTTAACTGTCCTGTAGCCTCATTTTTAATAACTAGACCACTGACATGACCATTATGTTGTAAAATTTTTTGCGCACTAATGCTAGTCACAATTTCCACGCCAAGAGCTTTAGCTTTAGGTATTAACTTTGCAATCACAGCATGACCACCACCAGCAAAAGTGTGAATAGTAGGCCAGCTCTTGCCTTGAGGACCAACTTTACTAAACTCAACTCCAAGAGTATGAAGCCAGTCAATTACTGAACCACTTTGACTAATATATTTTCGTAAATGAGGGGCACTGGCTTCATAGTGCGAATAGTTCAGTTCATCTTGGAGCAATTGGGTAGGATCAATCTTAATACCTTTTTCTTTTTGCAAAAAGCTGTCGACTCCCATTGCGCCTTCAACATAGTTGCCGTCACCGCCAAGTGTCCTGCCTTTTTCAATTACCAAGGTCTTAATACCCTGCTCGCCAGCACTGACAGCGGCTGCCAAACCGCTAAGCCCGCCACCAACAATTACTAGGTTATATTCGGAATTTTTAGGAAACATGAATTTTTTCTCCTACTTCAAGCCGACTGAAACACCGCCATCGCTTAGAATTGTCTGACCGGTCATAAATGTGGCTTCACTCGCCACAAAAACAAAGACTTTAGCAACTTCGGCAGCGGTTTCTGCCCTCTTCATTGGTACAGTTGGTAAAACTTTCTCCAAAAAGCCGCCTTCGTTAAGTGGGGTTTTAGTTAGGCCGGGAGCAACACTATTAACACGAATATTTTTGTCAGCATAATCAATCGCCGCAGCTTGAGTCATACCAATAATGCCATTTTTGGCTGCATTATAAGCGCCCATACCACCAGGATTATAAATACTGCCCAAAGCACTGGTATTAACGATTGAGCCATAACCTTGCTTTAAGAAAAGTTTGATTTCTTCGCGCATACATAAGAAGGTCCCACGCAAATCCAAGTTGATCGTATTGTCAAAATCTTCATCAGTCAGTTCGGCAAATGGCTTCAAAACACCACCGCCGGCATTATTCATCACGTAATCAATCTTACCGTAATCGGAAACGATAGTTTGTAAACCGTTCTTGATACTGTTTTTATCCATGACGTTCAAAATCAAGCCGGTAATCTTACCGTTATATTTTTCATTCATTTCAGCAGCAACGTCCAGCACTTTCTTGTTATAGTCAGTTAAAACGACATCGCTACCTTGCTTGGCAAACTCTTCACTAATAGCGTAGCCAATACCCTGAGCAGCTCCAGTAACAACAGCAACTTTTCCTTCTAACAATTCACTTTTCCTCCTGATTTAAACTCTTAATTGCTTCTTCTGCAGCAATCCAGCCAGAGACAAAGGCAAAGCCGTTAGCAATACCTTCATAACTGGGGTAGCCATCAGAATATAAACCGTTAACATTATTACCAACAATATATAAATCTTTTAGTGGAGTGCCATCTTCTTTTACCGGCTGACAGTTGCGGTCAACATTGACACCGTCTAACGTTCCTAAAATCGCACAATGTTCAATTATTGCGTAAAACGGTCCTTCTTGAACGTCAAACAATAATTCAGCAGCCGGCTTTAAGAAAGTGTCGTCCTCTTTCTGCTTAACGGCCTGGTTATAGGCATTGACACTCCTTGTGAGTGAAGAATAAGGCAGTTGTAACTTTTGGGCTATTTCTTCCAGGGTATCTGCTTTTACTACTTCACCCGTTTTAACCGCTTCGTCAAAGTCTGTTTGAATATTAGGTAAAGGCCCCACAGTTGTTCTAGGCGTTTGGCCCACATCACAGAACTGTCTTTCAAAAGTGTCTTCAAGATTAACCTCTTTTTGCTTAAAAGTGTCTAAAGTCTTTTGGTCCAGTAAAACGTAATATATACCATTAACGTTATGGGCAGCATTGCCCCACATAGCAAAATCATAAACAACGTCCTCGTTTACAAAACGATTAGCGGTCTGATCCAACCACAGTAGCGGTAAATTGGTTAGAGTTTCAACAGCACTATCTCTTTTCATAGGATTAATACTCATGCTCGGTGCACCGCCATGGGCAAAAAGAACTGGACGGTGACGACAATCTGCTCCTAATTTATGCGTTAATCTAATTCCCGTACCCGTAGATTTGCGCTCTCCCAGGTTCAAAAGTGCTTTAGTATCTGAGAAATTGGCTGTCATCATTTCCTGACTGCCGCAATAGCCGCCATCAGCAAATATTACTTTTTTAGCAGCAATTCTAATCTCTGCACCAGCTTTATTTTTGGCAATAACGGCTTTTAAGCCATTATCATATTCCAGATCGACGGCTGCAGTTTCCAACATTACCTTATTGCCAGCTGCGGTAAATTTATCTGGTAATTTATCCCAGTTAGTCATTTTCTCTTTAAAATTATTAAATTTATGGTAGACCAGTGGATCATTTAAGTGTGCTTTTTGTTCGCTTTGTTCCACAGTTACCGGTAAACCCATTTCTGCTAAACGATCGATATTGGCACCTGACTTTTTTAAAAATCGCGCCAATAATTCACCATTAACAAAGAAGTGGTTGTAATCTGTTAATCCGTTAAAAGCTTCACGATAGCCATAATTTACGTGCCGCTTTTTTTGTTCAGTGGAATTAATAGCAAAAACTCCATGAGCACCAAATTTGCCGGCACCTCCGACTTTGTTACCTTTTTCTAAAAGTACAAATGGCACATGCTTTTGATAAAGTTCAAAACAAGCTGAAATTCCAGCCGATCCTGAGCCAACAACTACGACATCAGTTGAAAAAGAATTCAATGTAACTTCACCCTTTCTGATATTTTGTGATTCTTATTACAATTGAATTCTATGTCAATTTAGATCAAAGCGCTAATACATAAAAGTTATCAGCGATAAGTTAAAGTTGTCACATGCTTAAGCATTTTACCGAATTTAGTTGAAACCATTGAATTCATTGCTATTACCACATTAAAAGTTTTTTGCAATTGAACTGGCGATAAACGCTCAATATTATTGCAGTTTTGCGGTAAATTAAATGATTCCGGTACGATTGTGATACCACCATTGAAGTTTACATTTAAACATCCAGCGGCAAAGCTGTTTACCTCTGCCACTTCTTTATATTTCCAGCCATTTTGACAATAGATTTTAAGCATAGCAAGCTGAATATCAGTAATACCAGTTGACTTCCAGTTTTGCATATAAAGCATACTGTTCTCAGCGAGCTGCTGCTCATCCCCGTGATATTGTCTTAGGTCATCTTTATTTAGCAGTAAGTCAAAACTAGTTTTTCTAAAAGGTAGACAGTCTATTTTATTATTACCGGCAAAAGCTAAGTCAAAGCCAACCAGTATGTCATAATTACCATTAATCAATCTTTTGATGCAAGAATCAAAATTTTCTTCGTCAAAATTTGGCTGACAAATATCTGGTATTTTTGAAGCAAATAATGCAGCGTCATTTTCAAAGCCTTGCAAAAAATGGACACGTAACAGCTTCTCCGGGTTAGGATCCGGGTGGTGCCAAATTTCACTGTACAAATTAATAATTTCTACGCTGCGTTTATAAAAAACTTCTCCTACTGGCGTTAACGAGAATTTACCAGCAGAACGGTTAAGCAATTTTTGACCCAGCTCATCTTCTAATTTCTTAATAGCTGAACTGACAGCTGTTTCTGAAACATAGTTTCTCCTTGCTGCTGAAATAAAGCCATGCGTTTGAACGACATCAACGAAATATTTTACCGGCATTAAGTTATAATTCATTTTGCACCTATGTTATTTAACACAAATTACTTTTTTCACATTTATCATATAAAAAATAAAGTCAATTTTAAACCGTATTCTATAGAAAAGAAGCATTAATTACCAAATACACCTTAACTGTTGGTAATTATGACAAAAGTAAAGTAAAATATTTAAGGATTAAAAAAGGAGTGGCATAATGTCTAGACTTGAAAAGCCTGTAGTGATTGGTATTACCGGTGGTTCAGGCAGCGGGAAAACTACCATTGCGCAAAAAATTGTTGCCCAAATGCAAGAGAATGAACACGTTTTGATTATGACTCAGGATTCATATTACAAAGATAATACCGGGATTCCTATGAGTGAAAGAAAGAACATCAACTATGATCACCCAGATGCTTTTGATGTTCCTTTGCTTAGAAAGCAGTTGCAAGACTTATTAAATTATCGGTCAGTCGAGATGCCTGTTTACGATTTTAAAGAACATACCCGAAGTCAAAAGACCATTCATACTGAGCCTGCCGATATCATTATTCTTGAAGGAATTTTAGTTTTAGCAAACCAAAAAATTCGTGATTTGATGGATATCAAAGTTTACGTTGACACAGATGACGATATTCGTTTTATTAGGCGTTTAGAACGTGATCTAAATGAGAGAGGCCGGTCCATTGACTCCGTAATTGAACAATATTTAAGCACAGTTAAGCCGATGTATCATCAATTTATTGAGCCTACCAAGCGCTATGCAGATATTATTGTTCCAGAAGGCGGTAAAAATGATGTGGCCATTGATATGCTTACAACTAAGGTACACTCAATTTTAAGTAAAAAAGAAAAATAAAAAATATGACCCCCGGAATTAAGACAATTTCGGGGGTCATATCATTACTTCAAGAGCAATACTCCTTTTTAAATATTTAAGCTATTTTTGGCTTTAATGCTTTATCAAATAAATTCGTAATCAACTTAACTAAAACGCCATCAAAAACCAGAGCAGAAATGATATTGGTAATAAGCATTACGATTTGCACTTGCATACTGAATTTGCTCCAGCCATATAAAATATATGAAGGAATAAAACAGCCAAATGAAGCAAAAAACGCACCAGTTAAGACGCTTTTCCAAGTGAAATTTTGATAACGTTCTTTTTTAGGGAAAAAGCCGATTTCATTAGTAGCACCTTGAATAATTCCGGAAAGAATCGTAGTAGCACCCCACTGACCACCTATGGCCATTTCAACCACAGAAGCTAATAATTCACCAATCGTACCGGATCCTGCAGTAGGAACAAAATACATCGCTAAAGGTCCAGCCATAAGCCATAAACCTGTAAAAACAGTATCAGTCACCGGTGCAAAACCTGTCGGCACCAGCAGCATTTTGATTAAATTAAAAGCCCAGTTAAAGCCATACGTATAAATGACTCCCATAATAATTCCAATTAATGCAATTAAAATAATCGACTTTACATTCCATTTTGAAGTTCTAGTAAACATAAAAAAATACTCCTAACTTTACATGTCAGTAGGAGTATCATTATTACCTAATTTTACACTTCCCTAACGCAGGTATTGTCCCGATCAGGTTCAGAGGGTATTTCTCAGCTTTTTGGCACCCCTAGTGACTGCTATTCAATTTTTACTATTATAGCATACTTTAATTAAATTTGTTGCCTATTTTTGACGATTACTGTAGTTAATGCCATTAAAATTGACTAAAACTTGCCAACTTTTCTTTAGTTAAATCACGAATAATAGCAAGCGTCAAAGCAACAGAGGCTTTAAAATCTGAATAAGCACTAAAACAATAAGGAGAGTGTTCATAACGAACTGGAATACCAATCACAATGGTTGGTGCGCCATTTTCATAATAAATTGCTGCTCCATCTTGGCCACCGCCAGTGCGAACAGAACGAGTATACGGAATGTTATTCTTATCAGCTAAATCGCAGGCATACTGTTGAAATTTAGGATTAGGCAAAAACGAAGTATCCATGTCACGCAACATCGGTCCCCTTTTCAGTCCGGTTTGCGACAACCATTCTGGAGTAAAAGTATCATCTGCTGGACAAGACTCAAGCACGATTGCTACATCAGGCTTTACGGCTCTTGCTGTAACATACGCTCCGCGCAGACCGACTTCTTCCTGGCTGGAAAGTGCTGCAACAACGTTAAACTCAGTTTGTTCATCTTTTAAATTGTCTAAAACGTCAGCCATGGCAGCAGCGCCAAAGCGGTCATCAAAATCTTTGCCGAAAAACAAACCAGATTTTTCATTGTATTCACATTTAACATCCACAAAAATAGGACAACCCGTATCGATTTGATAATCATTAATTGTTTCGGCACGTGAACTGGAACCAACATCAATTGACATATCGGCTACGTCCGGTACATTATTTTTTTCGGCTGCAGTCATAAAATGAGGTGGTTTAGTAGCCACAACACCGGGAACATATTCACCTGCACGATTTTTAATTTTTACGCGCAGAGCAGGAATATTATATTTAACCCACCCGCCAAGAGGCACGAATTTAATCATGCCATTAGGACGGACAGCTTGGGTAATAAAGCCAACAGCATCTGAATGTGCATCCAGTTGAATCACTGGCCGACCTGGTTGGTTATCTTTTTTGCTGGCATACACATTGAGCATACCGTCAACCTTTACGTCAGCAAAATCTTGAACAGTATCGGTAAATAGTTTAACAAATTCTCCTTCAAAGCCGGAAGTAGAATTGGCATCAGAAAATGCCTTGAGCATTTTAATTTCTTGTTGTTTTTGCATTTTTTTACCTTTCACTAAAAATACTTATGCATTAATTTTACCAAAAACTGAGGTTACACGTTAAAAATTTAAGCAAATCGAGAATTATCTTACTGCTTTTAGCAATATAGCTACTTTTTGTACGTAATTGACTGCTAAAAAAGTTAAAATAGTTGAAAATGGTCTGTTTTTTTAGCAAAAAAATGATATAATCGAAATATTAGGAATTTAAATTGTTTTACAATGAAGGGTAGATAAATGCCAAAAAACGACAATATTAATAGTATTATTGATCATAAATTGTTTAGTGAAGAGGACATTCACCAAATGTGTGTTAAGTTAGGAAAGCAGCTTACCAATGATTATGCTGGTAAAAAACCATTAATTGTAGGTGCTCTTAAGGGTGCTGTTTTCTTTTTAACTGATTTGGTTAGAGAAATGGACGTCAAAGCTGAAATTGATTTTCTCGATGTCTCAAGCTACGGTAATGAAATGGAGTCTTCCGGGAAAGTTAAGCTAGTTTCTGATTTAGCATCTGATGTGAAAGATCGTGATGTTTTAATCGTGGAAGATATTGTTGACACTGGTCTGACTTTAGATTTTATGAAAAAGTTGCTTGAAAAACGGGGAGCAAAAAGCGTTAAATGTTGCGTTTTACTTAACAAGGAAGCAAATCGTAACGTCGATGTTGATGTAGAATATTATGGTTCAAAGGTTGGTAACGAGTTTGTAGTAGGCTACGGACTTGATTTCATGAATTATTATCGTAACCTACGTTATATTGGTGTATTAAAGCCTGAAATTATTAAACTGGTTAATAATAAATAAAAGAGTTGTCTTAAGGACAACTCTTTTTAAATGCCTTTATTCTTCTTGAGACTCTTTTGCTTTTTCGTTAATATTTTTAACGATAAACCAGCGCATGAAACCCTGTTCAATATCATCCAGCTTAAATTCAAAGCCCTCTAATTTAACTTTTTCGCCCTTTTTTAAGTCTGGATAGTGTTCCATCATATAGCCACCAATGGTGATAATATCACTATCTTGGAAACTTTTTAAGTCAGTTTTAAAATATCTGGCAAAATCATATAGGGTCGTTTTGCCAGATACATGAATATTACCTTGCTCGTCTCTAATAATATAATCATCAGAAACGTCATCTATTTCATCTTTAACCGTACCGAATAGTTCCTCATAGATATCCTTATCAGTAACTATTCCACTGGTGCCACCATATTCATCCACCACCAAAACGATTGGCGTGTGCTTTTTAATCATTAACTGCAAAATATCTTGGATAGGCATGGATTCAGGTACTGTAATCATTGTTCTAATAATACGTGTAACTGGCACCTTGTCGTCAATCTGGCTCTGTTGAATAACATCAAAGGCATAGATGTAACCAACAATATCATCTTTGTTATTATCCCGAACAACCGGAATTCTACTTGAACCTTCATCCAAGTACAACTTAAGAGCTTGCCTGATAGAATCAGTCGAATTGATAACCACTAACCGCGTTCTATCCGTCATAATATCTTTGGCTATTTTATCATTCAGCTCAAAAGCACGTTTCATATATGTCAGATCATTTTTATCAAGCGAACCACCGTGAACTGCTTTCCGCGATAATTTAATGATTTCTGATTGCGAATAAACCTGATTTTCTTCATCAGCCGGCTCAAAACCCAACATTTTAAGTAACCCATTTGAACTGGCATTAAGCAGCCACACAAAGGGATAAACCAAGGTATGGAAAAGCTGCAAAGGGGTCACAATTTTAAGCAAGATTTTTACTGGCATGTCAATCGCAATATTCTTAGGTACAATTTCTGTTACTACAACTTCTAAGTAAGTTAACAAAATTACACCTAAAATCGCACTTAGTGAACGAATTACCGCATGATTAAGTTCTAATAAATTAAATGCTCTTTCAAATATTGCAGCCAAAGTATCCGCTGAAAACCAGCCCAAAACTACACCAACTAAAGTAGTTCCAACCTGTGTCGTTGAAAGGTATTCATTTAAATTATGAGTCATGTGCAAAGCGCGCTTTACTTTGCGCTGGTTGCCAATTTTATTAGACAACATATCTTCAAGCTGGCTGGGCCTGGTTTGAACCAAAGCAAATTCTGCAGCAACAAAGAATGATGCAAAAACAAAAATAACTAAAGTTGCTATTAAATTAGTAACTATTTGGGCTGTACTCAAAATCTATATCATCCTTATCAGTATAACCGTGAAAATTTCCTATTAAACATTCTATCATTAATAGCGCTTTATTTAAATTGAAGTACTTGTCTATTTAACTAATTTATATATTTTTTTGAATGGCAGACGATCAGGATAAAATTTGGGATCATTAACCTCAGCTGCATTATCTTGATATCCTAACCCAATTGCCATACCAATAAGCTCATCTTCTGGAATTTTGCCATATTTACGCACTAAATCGGGATAAGACACCATTGAGTGCGCCGGCATAATTGCTAATCCGGCATTAAGCGCCAGCAACATGATACTTTGAGAAAAAATCCCTAGATCATAAACTGACCAAATGGGGGAATTTCTAGGAATCGTAAGAAATGCCACATCTTGAGCATTAAACATGTTGTTATTTGATTCTGTAAATAAGTCCATTTTATTATTGAAAAAATATGGTTGTGAAGCTCCAACTGCAGCCATATTTTGACTGGGATATGAATCCCAATTAAGTGACAGCATTTTGACAAAATCTTCATGAGGCTCAATATTGTTCTTTATTTGAGATTTGACCTCTTTTTTTAAACCAGCAAGTGCATCACCAGTTAACATATATACCTTCCAAGGTTGCGAGTTAAGCAGTGACGGGGATAATTGTGCCCTTTCAATAATATTAGCAAGTAACTTTTCGTTAACTTTTCTATTAGTAAACTTGCGAGTAACTCGTTCATGGTTATAAACTTTATCAAATTCCATTACGACTCAAATCCTTACATACAAATAGCATTATCAAACACTCTACTTATTAAACAAAATCTCTCTAAAATTTTAAAAACAGGTAGAATTAATCAAAAACTCTCGTTTTTTGCTATACTCACTTGTTTACACTTTATATAAAGCTATAAATTAAAGTATTACTATCTAATAAATTCAGTCATATAAACATTAATTATATTAATAAATTATACACAATATTGCAAAGGTATTCAGTAAGATTAACAGAATATTTCTAGTAAAATTGTTCTAAGGACAACTTTTGTTTAAAACATAAAATTTTTCGTGCTGCTTTTACACTATATAAGTATTACTTAATTATATATAAATGAATAAGCAAAGTGTTGATAAGTTGCCGCTTTTAAAACAAATGCAGAATTAAAAAACAGTTCAACTAGAAAACTAATTAAACCGTCCTTAAATTTTATATTGCCTGCGTAATTCACGCTCTTGATCGCGCTTCTTAATGCTCTCGCGCTTATCATATTTTTTCTTTCCTTGGCCAACACCAATAAGAACTTTGGCAAAACCATGTTTAAGATAAACCTTCAAAGGGATAATTGCAATACCCCGCGTAGATTGGTCTTTAGCAAGTCGTTGAAGCTGCTTTTTATGCAAAAGTAATCTTCTTGAACGAAGAGGTTCATGGTTATAACGATTACCTTGTTTATATTCACTAATGTGGACATTCTCCAGAAAAGCCGAACCATTTATAACTTGTACATAACCATCGCGCAAGTTAATACGTCTTGCCCGCACGGATTTAATTTCTGTACCTGTTAAGGCAATACCGGCTTCATATGTGTCCTTAATAAAATAGTCATGATGTGCTTTTTTATTCTGAGCAATTAAATTCTCATTTTTTTCTTTTTTCAATTTTTCAACCTAATGTTTATATCTACTTAAATGTGGATGATTGCCATTTTTTTGAAAATTGTTACGGTAATGTCCTTTATGTGCGTGATCATTGCGAAAACCCCGATTGCCCCGCCTTTCAGTTTTAACGCCGCGATTATTATGAGGCTTTTTAGGGGCATTGGGATCATAAATTTCAAAGTCAAGTTGATGTTGTTCAACATTTGCATTTGTCAGAGTGACCTTAAGCGGCATCCCTACGTGGAACTGTTTATGAGTCCCACGACCAGTTAATGTCATGCTTTTTTCATTATAATTGTAAAAATCATCTGTTAAATTGGAAATGTGAATAAGTCCCTCTACAGTGTTTGGAAGTTGAATAAACATACCAAAACTGGTAACAGATGACACTACAGCATCAAAGTGATCACCCACTTTATCAGCCATAAATTCGGTCATCTTTAGATCATTAACTTCTCTTTCAGTATCAACGGAAAC
Source organism: Lactobacillus melliventris (assembly GCF_042679465.1). Taxonomy (NCBI): domain Bacteria; kingdom Bacillati; phylum Bacillota; class Bacilli; order Lactobacillales; family Lactobacillaceae; genus Lactobacillus; species Lactobacillus melliventris. The sequence goes on from NZ_JBHTMT010000003.1 coordinate 238,552, forward strand.
TCGTTCCTGAGTTGAAGTTTGATCAGCTACATCTGGCAAATAGCTGGCAAAATGATCCTGCGTTTTCTTGTCAGTCCCTTTTTCACTGTAAGCATGAATCATCCTGTGAACCATCAGATCCGAATACCTTCTGATTGGCGAAGTAAAGTGGGTATAAAACTTAGCTGCCAAACCAAAGTGTCCTAAAGGTTCTTCTGAATAATGTGCCTGCTTCAAGCTGCGCAGCATCATCATTTGGACTACGGCTTCTTCGGGAGTACCAGTAGTTTTAGCAACTACTTTTTGTAAATCAATTGGTTTAACATGGTTTGGATCAGCTGTAATATGTAAGCCAAATGCACTACAAAACTCAAAGAAGCTCTTAATCCGCTCACCATCAGGAGTTTCATGCACGCGGTATAAAAACGGGACATGCTTACGATAAAAATCTTCCGCAACAGTTTCATTAGCCAGCAGCATGAAGGATTCAATCATCTTTTCAGCTATTCCGCGATCGTGTAACACAATATCCGTTGGTTTACCCTGATCATCCACAATAATCTTTGCTTCAGGTTCTTCAAAGTCAATTGCACCACGTTGATGCCTCTGCTGGTATAAAATATTGTGCAGTTCAGCCATATCCTGCAGCATAGGAGCAAGCTTAACATATTTTTCTTCAAGCTCTTCATGATTATCAGGATCTAAAACTTTATTAACATTGTTATATGTCATCCGGCCATGTGATCTCATTACCGAAGGATGAATACGATAATTAACCCTCTGTCCTTCCGGGGAAATTTCCATTTCACAGGATAATACTAAACGATCTTGACCTTCGTTGAGGGAGCATATGCCATTTGAAAGCCTAAAAGGCAACATTGGAATAACGCGATCAACTAAATAAGTACTGTTGCCTCTGGTAAAAGCTTCCTTATCCAAAGGAGAATTTTCTGTCACATAATGAGCAACATCAGCGATATGAACACCTAAATGATAGTTACCGTTAGGCAATTTCCATAACACGACTGCATCATCAAAGTCTTTAGAATCATCACCATCAATTGTAACAGCAGGCTGGTCCCTAATATCCTCACGGTTTGCCATTTCAGTTTCAGTTACGTGATCCGGAATGGCGTTAGATTGAGCAAGGGCATCATCGGCCCATTCAGTTCTAACGTCATGCTCTGAAACGATTGCCATAATGTCAACGCCCGGCAAATTTTTGTTACCAATAACATTGGTAACTACACCAGTCATTGAATCAGGATTGTTCTTGTCAGGATAACTAGCAATAGCTACTTTAACAATGTCCTGCTTTTGCGGCTGTAAACCGTCTTGGCTGATATAAACCCGATAATTAGCCAGCTTTTTATTTGAACTTAAAACATAACCAATAAAATGACTAATTTTCACTTGGGCATCGGTCATTGGATAAAATTCACCCACAAGTGTCTTGGTCCCCCGCTCAAGAATTTGCTCCACTTGACCTTCAGGGCCTTTACCATTCCAGGGATTGCCACCTGCAGTAATTTTAACCTTCACACTGTCTCCGTCAACAGCATATTCAGTATAGTCGCGGGCAATAAAAATATCATCAGCATCTTCATCATCAAGTTTGACGAAGCCAAAGCCTTTGCTATTTGCTTTAAAAATACCTTCGACTTCAGTATTTTCCTGTGCTAATTGGTAGTGACCCTTACCATCAGTAATTATTTTCTTTTTTTGCTCTAAATAAGATAGTGCTTTGACCATATCAGAAAAACTGCCAAGTCTGTCTCGGCGTAACATACGGTCAATTTGTTCTACTTGATACTGTTTTTTAGGATTACGACGAAAAATCTCTAAAACATTAGCTAAAATGCTCTCGTTTTGTGCCATGCACTTTTAACTCCATTTCATTATTAAAAAGATAAAAAAAGTCCTCCCATCACTTGATCGGGAGGAACCATTAGTTATTTTGAAGACAAATAAGCTAATACAATAGCAAAAGCGAAAAAGAGAACCAATAAAACAGAGGTTACTTTTTCCATAAATGCCTCAAAACCACGTTTCTTCGTTTGACCACTAAAAACTGCACCGCCAGAGAGTGCATTCAATGCATCTTGCTGCTTTTGCGGCTGCATCATTGTCGCAATAATGATTAAGATTGAAACAATAATTAGTAGCGTCATAAATAAATTGTACAATGCGCTGCCTCCAATATACAGATACGTTACTGGTAAATTTTAGCACAAAATAGATTTAATTTCGAGTTTTATTTTTCAAGCTCTGGAGCATCAGTTTTAAATTTATTTTGTGTTGTTTTCTGGTGGTTTTTATACCACAGAGAAGTCTTATTTTTTGAATATAGTTTTTTTAGAGCCTTTTGTTCATTATAGTCGTAATCTTGCGGTTTGACCTTTTTAAACCATTTGGGATGGTAAAAGCGTAACAGATTGCCGGCGATAACACGGTCAGATAATGAAAGCTGCGTTGTTACTTTGTTTGATATTGCTACCAATTCAGTCTTTAATTTTTTATCTGGCTTAATTATTTCTGCACCTGTCTTAGTATCATAATAGGTACTACCAACTTTAGCATATAAGGGCGTGATGAAGTCACCGTTACGTTGTGCAACTATCTGTGGTGCATTTTTACTTAACAAATCATGACCAAACTGAATCGTTTTCTGGTTCTTAATTCCAAGCAAATTAAGCAGTGTAGGTAGTACATCAATTTCACCACCATAGGTTTTTTTGATGCCTCCCTTTAGGCCCTTCATATGAAACATTAAGGGAACTCGTTGGAACTTCAGATTATCGAAATTAGTAAATTCATCTTGGTTAAGTAGCTCTGCGCTAGCTTTGTGGTGATTACCGGAAATACCATAGTGATCACCATAAAAGACTAACAAAGTGTTTTTAGCTAAACCTGTTTTTTGCAGCCACCGCATTAACTGACCAATCGCCTGGTCGAGATAATGGGCAGTTTGAACGTAACCATCAACTGTTTCATCACCAGTTTCAGTTTTAGCAATTGACTGATTTTTCTTATCTAAATCATAAGGATAATGATTGGTGACGGTTATTAGCTTAAGATAAAAGGGTTGCGGCAAACGTTCGATATATTTAATAGACTGGGAGAAGAAAATCTTATCTTTTAAACCATAGCCGATGTAATATTTAGGCTTATTTTGATAATAAGAAAGCGGCATGAAGTACTCATAACCAAATTGTTTATAAGCATTATTACGATTCCAAAAAGAACCGGCGCCGCCGTGCATAACCGCCGTAGTGTATCCACCTTGCTGACTTAAAATTGCAGGGGCGCTCTCAAACGTATTTGAAGTACCATAACTGGACATTGCTGAACCAGACTGTAAACCAAAAAGAGAATTTTCCAGCATCATTTCAGCATCCGATGTTTTTCCTTGTCCAACTTGATTGTAAAAATTGGAGAAGCTAAGCGTATTCTTGGCGTGATAGAGTTTATTTAAATTAGGGGTGACCTCTTTGCCTTTCCATTTGTACCCTATTAAAAATTGCTGGAAGCTCTCAAGGTGAATAACCATCACGTTTTTGCCCTTGGCTACTCCGGTATATGCGCTATTGGGTTTGACATAATTAAGCTTCAAGTACTTTTTGACTGCTTGCAAATCAGAAACATTTGCCTTAGCCATCTGTTCACTTGTTTGTGCAGTCTTAAAAGCATCATAAACGGCATATTCATTCATACCCAAATATTTAACAATGTAACTGTTGTCAAAAGTTCTCGTCAATAGCCCTGGACGGTCTTTTTGGGCCATCATCAAATTGATCCCTATCAGCAGAACTGCGATACCTTCAAGCAAAAGATTAAATTTAAGCTTTAATGGGCGTAAATCGTACTTAACTATCTTGCTAACCATCAAAATAATGACAAAAGCAATATCAATAAAAGTTAAAAAATCAGTTGCTCGGGTAATCCCTACAATACTTTTACCTAAATTATCCGCGGTTGAACCGGAAGTTTTAATAATTGATAACGACAAAAAATTAGAAAATTCACGATAATAAAGGATGTTGGCAAATAACCATAAACTGAGTACCAAATCAGTTGCAATCAGAATCCAATATGATTTTCTGCCTTTAAAGAAAAGACTAATGCCTAATAATAGCAAACCCGCTGGTAAAGGATTTAAAAACAACAGAAAATTCTGCATTGCTCCTTCAGCACCGAGATTAAATTTTGTCAGATAAATAACGTAAGTCTTTAACCAAAAGGTCACTAAAACAATAGTAAAAAAGCCTAGTTTGGTTTGTGTCAGCCATTGTAGAAAAGACTTGATCCGTGTCATCTTATTCTCCTCTCACTAAGCTTATATCTTACCCTTAACTGCAATTATAAGTAGGGATTTTAATAAAAATTAATTATTTGACGGGCTCACTACTTTTTTAGGCTTGAAAATCCAGCCAAAAATTCCCAAGATCATGCCAAAGAAATAGGTCACAAACCGCCACAAAAACATCCCTACAATTAAGGTACCATTAGCCGAAATAAAGGTAGAAAATAAAGTTTGAAAACTGTATTCAGCTCCCCCAGATGCTCCCGGAATTGGTATTATCGCCATAAACATAATAATCATAATATTCATTTGCGTTACGCTCGCCCAATCGGCTGGTACGTTTAACGTAACTAAAGTCATGTAAGGGATGGAATAAAAACATAATAATTGTAAAACGGTCAGTATGCCACATACAATTAACTTCTTTTTTTCCTTTTTTAATTTTTGGCTCTCATCATAAAAAGTATCAATCTTTTCAAGCGTGTTTTGGCGCCAAACACTGACTCGATCTTGCTTAATAAATTTAGCCAGCAAGTTCATAATCCAGTTAGCAGCGTTTTTAGTCCAGTTATAGGCAAACAAAATTGCAAGCAAAAAGATGATTGAACCAACATGAATCAAAAAGCCAATGGCAATGAAAATGGCTAAACCGGCAAACTTAGTTGCGACCATGTGAAAGCCGGTTATAATTGTTGTGACATAAGCCAAAAACACTACAATTTGATAGATAATGAACTTCATAAGCAGCAGAGAAGTTGCACGCCCTCCTTCAATGCCCATTTGCACCATCGCAGCTAATTGCGAAGGTTGGCCTCCGGTTGACATCGGAGTAATCGCATTAAAAAGAGCCTGAATTAAAGGGATTCTGAAAAAAGACCATTTCGAGCGCTGGGGTTCATTTTTACGTTCACTTAAAACGGCTAAAATACTGGCCTCAAAGACATAGGAAAGAAGCATTAAGCCGAACACCAAAATTAAAGCAATAACATTAATATTACGAGTTGCCTGTTCTAACTGGGCAATGGGAGTCGATCTTAAATCAACGTATAAAACAATACCACTGATTAAAAGAACGACGGCAACACCCCACAAGTGCTTTTTATTCATTAGCGAATTTGTCCTAATTTCCGGCCGATTTCATATTGCTCGTGGTAAAAATCATCCCAGATCCGTGCCAGATTGTCCTCTGAATATTTGTCACTAGCCTCAGCAGATAACTTGCTATATTGATTTAAAATGGCTGGATCTTGGGCTGCTGCCTGCAACTGATTATTCATTTCCGTAAAATTGTGCCCCTTCATGTAATAGCCACTAATTATTGCCTGATATAAGTCAAGGTCACGTAACAAGACTGGCGTTCCACAACTAAAAGCTTCAAGTACAGACATAGGAAACAATTCGTCATAAGATGGCAAAACAAATAAATCCGCTATATTGAGATAATCCACGAGCTTTTGCCGATCAATTATTCCAGTAAATTTGAGATTTTGGGGTGGATTATCTACTAATTTTTTAAAATGGTCGTAGCCATCTGTTATTTTTCCAAAAGAAAAACCACCAGCCCATATAAACTGTATCTCTGGGTTGGCCACAGCCAGTTTGGCAAAGTCATCAACCCCTTTGCGTTCCTGTACTTGGCCATCACCAAAAACGACAAATTTATCAAGGGGTATACCCAGTTGATGACGAAATGCGTTCTTTCTTTCTTGTCTTTCAGGATAAAATTCGTCTTTAGCTACAAAGTTAGGAATATATTTAACGTTTTCGCGTTTAATACCATATTTAACTAACTTATCTATAAAAATAGGATTGACAACGACTATTTCATCCATTCGCTTATAAAAATCAATCACATATTTGTAAAAAACTTTTTTTGCTAACGGTAGCAGTTTTACCGAGCCTTCAAGGGTCTCAGGCAAAAAATGCACATAGCCAATTTTGCGTCCGCGAGCCGGTGAGAAACTGTTGGCAAAATAAGTGGGGTTCACAGTATGATAATGAGTCAGATCGCTTGCACCATATTTGTTATTTGTGACATAAAACTTATCGACTAGGTGCGTTCTAAGTAAGTGAATTAATTCTATGTACGCTGAACCAACTCCCTGCCCTTTTACAGATGCAGCCTGTGAAAACATATTAATTCTAATCATTTGACTCCTCTTTGTGATCCTTTTGATAATCTAAAATGACATCCTGATAGAATTGGTAAACTGCACTGGCAAATTTTTTAGCCGATATTTGATCCATTTTAGCATCTAATTTTGCAGGCGGAATTGGCTTGCGCCCTTGTCTTAAATAAAACAATATTTCGCTTAGCATTTCACCAGGACCATTAAAAACTTTGCCAAGTTCATCATCATCAAAAACATGTTCTGTATAATCCGTATCATAAACGACGCATTTTGTGCCGGAAGCTAAAGCTTCAATGTAAGTTAAACCCTGTGTTTCAGTATCACTGGCTGAAACAAACAAGTCTGCCATTTTATAGTACGAACCTACATCATCATGAGGTACATCACCTGTAAATATTACATTATCTTCTAATGTTAATCGTTCAACCTGCTCCTGCAAAACTTCCATATCAGGGCCGTCGCCGGCAATTACTAAACGAGTTTCAGGAAATTCATCAATAATCTCCGGCATAGCATTCAAAATACGGTCAATCTTTTTTTCCTCAGCAACTCTACTTAAGGTCAATAAAACCGGAGCATCAGCAGGTATGCCTAATTCTTGGCGCATATCATTATTAGCTGCCTTATTTAGGCTATTTACGTCCACTCCTGTTGGAATTACTCTCATAGGTATGTTTACCTTATAGCGCTTCAAAAGGGCCTCTACGCGCTTACTAGGGGCAATAACGCCATCCATATTTTTTAAGTAAACGTTAGTAAATTGTTTAACGTGATAAGGCCTTAGCAGGTGCCCATTTAAAACATAATGTAAGTAATCTTCATACATAGTGTGATAAGTATGAATTGCCGGAATTTTCAATTGATGGGCAACATATTTGCCTATCATACCCAAGGCAAACTCAGTTTGAGTATGAACGATATCAAGTTTAACTTCCCGTGCGACCTTTGTAGCTTCAAAAAAGCCCCTGAATGCGACACGGCGGTCAGTAAATGAAATAAAGGGAACACTACTAAAGCGAAAGACATTAGCTTCAACTGTTCCCTTTTTTATATGAGGATCAGTAGTAGTAAAGATAAATACATTATGACCTTGTTTTTCAAGAGCATCTTTTAAAGTTTTGATTGATGTGGCTACACCACTTAATTGCGGAAAATATGAATCGGTAAAGATACCTATATTCATCTGAAATACCTCCATAAAAGGTATTATAAAGATTACACAAAGCTTGTGCAATTTTTATATAATATATATTTACTAAAATAAAAGCAGCTCTCTTATGAGAGCTGCTCCAACAATAGCGGTGATCGGGGTCGAACCGATACGTCCTAAACGGACACCAGATTTTGAGTCTGGCGCGTCTGCCAATTCCGCCACACCGCCATATCAATAATTTAAAATTAACAGTTCAATGAGCGAACCGATAAAGGCGGGGATCGGATTTGAACCGACGATTAAGGTTTTGCAGACCTCTGCCTTACCACTTGGCTACACCGCCATCGAATTTTATTAACAATAGATTGGGATAGCTGGATTCGAACCAGCGCATAATAGAGTCAAAGTCTAGTGCCTTACCGCTTGGCTATATCCCAATGCTAGGGCGGAATATGGGATTCGAACCCATGTATGCCGGATCCACAAACCGGTGTGTTAACCCCTTCACCAATTCCGCCATGAAGGTTAACAGGGATAGTAGGAATTGAACCCACACTAGCGGTTTTGGAGACCGATGTACTACCTTTATACGATATCCCTATTATGGAGGAGGGTGGATTCGAACCGCCGAACTCAGAGAGAGCGGTTTTACAGACCGCCGCGTTTAGCCACTTCGCTACTCCTCCAGACTGATGGCGCGGGACGGAATCGAACCGCCGACACAAGGAGCTTCAATCCTTTGCTCTACCGACTGAGCTACCGAGCCATCCTACGGTCCATATCAGATTTGAACTGATGATCTTCTCCGTGACAGGGAGACGAGATAAACCACTGCTCCAATGGACCATATTGCGGGAGGTGGATTTGAACCACCGGCCTTCGGGTTATGAGCCCGACGAGCTACCAGACTGCTCCATCCCGCGATTATAATAAAGGAGGATGTGGGATTTGAACCCACGCACGGCAAGACCGTCTAACGGTTTTCAAAACCGTCCCCTTAAGCCACTTGGGTAATCCTCCAATTGTAAATATACCAAAGAATGGTAATGACCCGTACGGGATTTGAACCCATGTTACCGCCGTGAAAGGGCGATGTCTTAACCACTTGACCAACGGGTCATATTTATCGTTCTTACGTCATAAGACGCTTAATTATAATACCGAACTTATTACTAAAAGTCAACTATTTTTTTATTTTGTTGCTTCTGTAAATCCTTTAAGTTTTTGAATCACAACGTTATTAATAATACAGGATTATGATTCATCTTGCAAGAGTTTTGTGCAAAAAGTTGAACAATTTTAGCATAAAACTTTTTTATTGCAAAGCCTAGAAAAATTAAAACTTGTTGCTCAATAAAACCTTAGTAATAATTGAAATTTACCAATAAAAAAGACCGCTAGAAAAATCTACGGCCTTTTTATTATATAGCGGAGACTGAGAGATTCGAACTCTCGCACCAGAATAACCCGATCTACACCCTTAGCAAGGGCGCCTCTTCAGCCACTTGAGTAAGTCTCCACAATGGGCCTAAATGGACTTGAACCATCGACCTCACGCTTATCAGGCGTGCGCTCTAACCAGCTGAGCTATAGGCCCCTAAAAGCGGGTAACGAGAATCGGACTCGCGACTAAAGCTTGGAAGGCTTTCGTTTTACCACTAAACCATACCCGCACTAATAATAAATGGCGCGGGACGGAATCGAACCGCCGACACAAGGAGCTTCAATCCTTTGCTCTACCGACTGAGCTACCGAGCCATCCTACGGTCCATATCAGATTTGAACTGATGATCTTCTCCGTGACAGGGAGACGAGATAAACCACTGCTCCAATGGACCATATTGCGGGAGGTGGATTTGAACCACCGGCCTTCGGGTTATGAGCCCGACGAGCTACCAGACTGCTCCATCCCGCGATTATTTTAAATTAAAAGTACAAACAAACTCCATACTTTTATGGACCTTGTAGGACTCGAACCTACGACAGGACGGTTATGAGCCGTCTGCTCTAACCAACTGAGCTAAAGGTCCAAGCTCTGGGAAATAGCGGCGGGGGGGATCGAACCCTCGACCTCCCGGGTATGAACCGGACGCTCTAGCCAGCTGAGCTACACCGCCAACAAATGTAACCATATATTAGATTACAATCGGGAAGACAGGATTCGAACCTGCGACCCCCTGGTCCCAAACCAGGTGCTCTACCAAACTGAGCCACTTCCCGTTATTATGCGCCCTGAAGGATTTGAACCTTCAACCTTCTGATTCGTAGTCAGACACTCTATCCAGTTGCGCTAAGGGCGCATCACTAAATGCCGAGGACCGGAGTCGAACCGGTACGGTTGAAACCAACCGCGGGATTTTAAGTCCCGTGCGTCTGCCAATTCCGCCACCCCGGCAAGTAATGAAAGCGGAAGACGGGATTCGAACCCGCGACCCCCACCATGGCAAGGTGATGTTCTACCACTGAACTACTTCCGCAAAATATGAAATGCCGATTATACGATTTGAACGTACGACCCCCTGTTTACAAGACAGATGCTCTACCAACTGAGCTAAATCGGCAAAATGTAAATATGGTATATATTATTGGCGAATACGGGTGGTGGGACTTGAACCCACACGTCCGAAAACACTAGAACCTAAATCTAGCGCGTCTGCCAATTCCGCCACACCCGCAAAATGGGGCCATGAGTCGTGACGGGCTTGAACCGTCGACCCTCTGATTAAAAGTCAGATGCTCTACCAACTGAGCTAACGACTCGGAATGGAGGATACAGGGCTCGAACCTGTGACCTCCTGCTTGTAAGGCAGATGCTCTCCCAGCTGAGCTAATCCTCCATATGCACGGCAACGTCCTACCCTCGCAGGCAGTCTCCCACCAACTACTCTCGGCGTGAAGAAGCTTAACTACTGTGTTCGGCATGGTTA
>NZ_JBHTMT010000004.1:0-227014 GCF_042679465.1 Lactobacillus melliventris
AACTCCGATTCAATATCGGAATCAAGCCTTAAGTAAAACGATATAAAACTAACGTCCAGTTTTAGGGGTTAGCTTCACAGCTCTGCCGTTTTTGTTTGTAACAATTTTATCAAAGATCTGTCCCATTCGATTCAATGATTTGTTTGTAATAGCTAAAACTAAATTTTTTGATTCTTCTTAAAGTACCACTACCATCATTGTTTCTATCAACGTAAACAAAACCATAGCGTTTTTTCATTTCTCCTGTACCAGCTGAAACAATGTCAATAGGCCCCCACCATAAGTAACCAATTACATTGCAACCATCTTGAATTGCCTTAGCAATTTGCTCAATATGCATCTTAAGATAGTCACATCGTTCTTTATCATAAATGCAACCTTTCTTATCTGGATGTTCATCCATACCTAGACCATTTTCTACAATAAAAAGGGGTAATTCGTAACGGTCGGTTAATATGTTTAAAACATAACGTAACCCTTCGGGATCAATCGGCCAGTTCCAAGGTTGTGGTGCTTTCAGCTTTAAAAAGGGATTTTCAATACCAATCGGCCCTCCAGTATCTACTTTCATTTTTTTATCTACATCAAAGACACTACTTTTATAATAGCTAAATCCGATATAGTCACATGTAAAATTCTGAATTAGTTCTAAATCCCCTTGCTCAATTTCTGGAGCTAAATTATTTTCTTTCCAATAACGAATAATATACATAGGATAATGTCCCCGGCACATTACATCACTAAAGAAAAATGATTTTCTGGTAAAAAGATAAGCACCAAAAACATTTTTGGGATTTGGGGTATTAGGATATAGTGCAAGCTGAGAAAAGCTACACATTAGTCCCATCTTTGCTTTGCTGTCAATCTTTCTTAATATCTGAATAGCTCCTGCATTTGCCACAAACATGTTATGACTAGCCTGAAAACAATCTTTTAAACTTATATCAGATAGAGGATCATCTAGATTTCTAGGTGGTATCGGTAATATACCACCCGCTACATAAGGATATTTCATCAAATTGTTAATTTCATTAAAAGTCATCCAATAGTGAACTTTCCCTTTATATCGCTGAAAAACAGTTTGACAATACTTAATAAAAAAATCGATCATTTTACGGTTAGTCCAACCGCCGTATTTAGCTACCAAATTAAATGGAGTTTCATAATGACTCAACGTTATTATTGGTTCCATTCCTTTACTAATAATGGTATCAATAAGCTGATCATAAAACTCTAATCCTTTGTCATTTGGTTTATCCTCATCACCCTTTGGATAAATTCTAGACCAAGCAATACTTGTTCGAAAAGCTTTCAAGCCAAGCTCATGCATTAGCTCTAAATCTTCATCAAAATGATGGTAAAAATCGATCGCTTCATGAGTCAAATAAGTTTTTGTAGGATCTAGATTAAGTTCCCATATTTTCTTATTTTTATTCCATTTGATACTTGGTTTTCGGGAGTGAAGGCCAACGACTGTATCAATTACACTTGGTAGCTTGCCGTCTTCATGCCAGGCACCTTCTATCTGATTAGCGGCAACTGCTCCACCCCATAAAAAATTTTCTGGAAAAATTTTACTATTCATGATGTTCCTCAAACTATAAATATTTAGTCAACTTGTTGTTTTGCTATCTTTTCTGATACTTTCAAAAATGGTAGATATAAAATAATATGAACTGCTACTATGATAATTTGCACTAAAACTACTTTCCAATCTCCTCCACTGGCTAAAAAACCATTGACGAATGGAGGAATAGTCCATGGAACTAATACTGTTAGTGGCTTAATAAAACCTATAGCTGTCATTACGTAACCTATTGTTGTTCCAATAATTGGCCCCAAGACAAAGGGAATCATCAAAGAAACATTAAATACTACTGGAAGTCCGAATACAATTGGTTCATTAATATTAAAGATTGCAGGAGCAAGAGCTAATTTTGATACCTGTTTAAACGGCTTATATTTTGTAAATAATAAAATAGCGATTAAAAGACCAAGTGTAGCACCCGTACCTCCCATTTGACCAAAAACAAGTCTAAATGAATAATTAATTATATTAGGAGCTTGACGACCAGCTGCTGCTGCAGTCATATTCTCATTCATAGCAACCATAAGAGGAGCTTTCATAATTGAACTTGTAATGGTTGAAGGGTGAATACCAATTGAAAACACAAAATTCGCAAGCGCAAATAAAAATGTAAAACCAATAAAGCTATTACCAACTTTAGTTAAAGGTTTTTGAATAGCCATTGTAATAAAATCAATTACACTTGTATTCCATAAATCAACTAAGAGAGTTGATACTAAACAGATAATTAAAATGGTTATGAAAATTGGTATCATTAATTCAAAACTAGTAGCAACAGCAGGAGGAATTCCTTGCCCTAAATTAATTTTTAAAGCCTTTAATTTTGACAATTTAATAAAAATTTCTGTCGCCACAAAGCCAATAATAATGCCAGCAAACATACCGTTAGTACCAATTTTGTCAAAAGTTACTACTCCAATAACTTCTGTCACTTTATCGGTGCCTTTTATCGTAGCCTGATTAATTATTGGCATAATGGCAAACAAACTACCAATTGTAACTATCACTGCAGACATTGGGGAATCAAATTTTCTAGCCTTTGCTAAATAATATGAAATCATCGGCGCAACGAGCATTGCTGAAATATTTAATGTTGCATTACTAATTAAAGTTCCAAATACTTGCAATTTTGCTAACAAATCGCCATTCGTTAAAGCTGGAAAAATTACACTATTTAATAATGTACCAATACCAGCTAAGATAAACATTGGCATAATAACTTGGAAAGCATCCCTTAAAATCTTAAGGTAAGTAATATTAGCAATTTTAGCTGCCACAGCAGTAAATCTGTCAGTTAATGTCGCTTTGTTTTCGTTCATTCTATTTTTCCTTTCTAAAAAAATTGTTTTGACAAAAAATAATTAAGCACTTAATCTAAATTTAGTTTATTAAAATAAAGCGCTACCAAAAACAAAATAATTAGTTTCTTTTGTGCAAACTTTTGCTACAACATAATTAAGTAAGGAAAACAAAAATGAGTTACATGCCGATGAACTATAAGGTTAAGCAATTATATTCGACTAATATTATTTCAAATAAAAGTAATAATTTTTCACAATCAAGTCGGTGGCATAATTCTTTTGAACTATTACTTTGCTATTCAGGCAATGCAACAGTTAAAATTGGTTCTAAAAATCATAATTTGACAAAAAATAGAATACTTTTTATAAATAGTCTTAAAAGTCATTCAATAAAATCAAAAGTGCCATTTCAACTATTACGGCTAACCATTGAAAAAGAGTGTTTGTGTGAATATAAAGATATTTTTAGTACTTATGAATTTGACACAAAACTATCTGATAAAAATTATATTTCCTTAGTAAAATTAAGAAATTATATGGAAGAATTAAATATTATTCAAGAACGAAATCAAGGGCTAGAGCTAAGTTTTAGGATAAAAGCTTGTATTAATGACATCATTTTTTTACTGTTGACCGAATTTAAAGTAGGAGATTTTGATACACAGATGATCAATACCTCTCAAAAATACGAAGAAATTTTATCAAAAATAATGATTTATATAGAAGAAAATTATCATTATCCAATAACATTAGCGGAAACTGCCAAATTATTTTCATACTCTAGCACATACTTCTCTAAATTTTTTAAAAAGCATTCAGGTATTTCTTTTTCAGAGTACTTAACTAAAGTGCGTTTAAAACATGCATACTTTGACTTAACAATGACAGACTTATCAATCAATAAAATTGCCTTTAAAAATGGTTTTTCAAATTCTAGGTCTTTTAGTTCCTATTTTAAAAAACAATACGGTTACAATCCAAAAAAGTACAGGCTAGAAATCCACTGAGTAAAAATATGTTCCATAATAAAAACCTGAAATTAAAAAAATTAATTTCAGGTTTCGCTATTTTTGTAAAATTACTAAAATGAATTATTCTCTCAACACCCGTTTCGCCAAAGCAAAGTCACCAACAGTCGCAGAACCATTATTACTAATTTCCGGCATAGTGATGTATTGCTCCAATGGTGGCACGTGGACATAATTATGCAATAATGTCGCAAAATCACGCCGCACTTTTTCTAGAAATTTTTCACTAGTAACACCGCCGCCAAAAACAATTTTGTCAGGACGTAAAATTAAGGTGACTTGCAAGGCAGCCTGAGCTACGTAGTAACTCATAATATCCCAAACAGGATCTGAAAGCGGCACATCTTTACCGGCTTTATTAAGGCGAGCTTCAAAAGTAGGACCTGAAACTAAACCTTCAAGGCAATCTTTATGAAAAGGACAAATTCCTGCAAAATCCAAGTCATCTGGATGACGTTTAACTTTTACGTGACCCATTTCAGGGTGGCCTAAAGAGCCTACCAACTTACCATTAATAATAGCTCCGCCACCTACTCCAGTACCAATTGTATAGTAAACAAGAGAGTCAACATCTTCGTTTGATAACTGTGACATCACGTATTCCCCAAAAGCCGAACCATTAACATCAGTAGTAAAGAAAACTGGGACTTTAATTGTTTTAGTCAAAAATCCGACAAAGTCAGTATTGTTCCATCCCTTTTTGGGTGTATCAGTGATAAAGCCATAATTAGGTGCTGTTTTCCGCACCTCAATCGGTCCAAAAGATGCAATTCCAATGGCATCAACGGCAAATTGCTTAAAGTAATCCACTGTTTTCTGCAAAGTTTCTTCTGGTGTCGTGGTGGGAAAAGTTGTTTGATCTTTAATTTGATAATTTTCATTGCCGACTGCACAAACAAACTTGGTACCGCCAGCTTCTATTGAACCTAATAGCATTTATAACTCCTTAATTGACCTTTCATTTTAGTTACTTTTTTATTATAACTCTCAATCAGAATAAAAAATTTTTTTCTCAAATAAAAAGTGCGTCTTCCTGCAAGCCATACAAACAATTATTTAATAAAAAAGCCCGAAGCAATCATACTTCAGGCTTTATATTTTTCTTAAACTATATTATTTATCTTATCTATATTAAGTCTTTGAACAATTTTCAATCAGTAGTAGCTGTATTACCACATAATTCTATACTTGATCTATTCCTTTAATTAATCAGGATACTTTCCAATTAATAGCACTGGTATTTCTCCCATAGTCCCATACTTAACGAATTCTTTTAGTTCTTTGATAGATGTCAGTGCGATTTTCTTTTCGTGTCCTTTCAATTCATTAGCTAATGTTTCAGCTTTAGCTAATAGTTCTGCAGTTGGCTTATTATTATCTCTAGCTGTCGTAACATCCAGCTCTGCCTGCACCAAAGGTTTCAGCTTTTCATCTTCTGTATTTTTGTTATATATACCAGTTAGATATGTAGTAGAACCCTTATATTTACCATCTTTTGAAACTAAATCAACAAACATGCCATTATGAATTGGCGTAACTTTTTTAACTTTAAAAAGTGTATTGTTCTTTACAATCTTTTTAATGACTTTAGTACTATAGGGTTTACCAGTAGACTTATATAAGGCTCCCTTTGTGGCATCAGTTAGTTTAAAAACATAACCGGCCTTAGCAAACTTTTTGGACAAAGCCTTTTTTGAATAGTGAAAGAGTTTTTCTGCGCTTGTAACAGTTTTTGCTCCAACATTGTTTACAGAAAAAACTGCTCCGACAGGAAGGCTTAGCAAAGCCGCAGCTATGACAGTTTTAGAAAATTTATGAAAGTCCTTTTTCATTTTTATACCTCATTATTTCATCTTTTAGTAATAATAATGTAATTATATTACGTTCTTATTACAAAAGAAACAATAATGTACTTTTTATAATTTTAAAATATAAACAAAAAGGCTAATCATTATGATTAGCCCACTCAATTATTATTCAGTTACTATTAAATTATTCATTAGGTGCATCCTGGATTTTTACATCCGCACCAAGTAGCCGGAGTTTTTCTTGCACGCGATCATAACCACGGAGAATATTATCAGCATTGTCAATTACAGTCTCGCCATCTGCCATCAAACCAGCTATCATTAAGCAGGCTCCTGCACGAATTTCACCAGCTGAAACATTCGTACCATGAAGTTTAGCAGTTGGATGAATCAAAATAATATTATCTTCCACTTTAATGTCCGCACCCATTTTACGCAACTGCTCAATGTGACCGATTCTTTTAGGATAGATCTGGTCAATAATCACGCCTTCACCGGACTTGGCAGAAAGCAGAAGCGGAGTCACCGGCTGCTGCAAATCTGTCGCAAATCCTGGATAAGAAGACGTGCGAATTTGTGTCATTTTTAAATCGCCAGCAGGATAAACATAAAGGGAATCTTCAGTTGCATCAATTACTACACCCATTTCTTCTACCTTAGCTAAATAGGAATCAAGGTGCTCCTCAATAATATTATGAATACAGATGCCATTGCCAATGCAACCGGCAAGGGAAATATAAGTGCCCGCTTCAATTCGATCAGGAATTATAGTGTGGGGGGTCTTAGCTTGCAGCTGCTTAACTCCTTCAATCCTAATCGAATCCGTTCCGGCACCCCTGATAATTGCTCCCATATTATTTAAAAACGTAGCCAAGTCAATTATTTCAGGTTCTTTAGCAGCATTATCAATAATAGTTTGTCCCTTAGCGGTTACTGATGCCATAATTATATTCATTGTTGCGCCTACAGAAGGCATTGCTAAATGAATAGTAGCACCATGGAGCCCTTCTGCAGGGGAAGTAATTTTTATTTGATCATTCTCATTTTTTACACATGCGCCTAAGGCTTCAAATCCCTTAATATGTTGGTCAATGGGGCGGGGACCAATATCATCTCCACCAGGGAAGCCCACAACAGCCTTACCAAAACGACCAAGAAGGGCACCCATAAAATAATAAGATGCACGCAAACTCTTGATTTTACCACTTGGCAATGGGCTCATCTTAATGTGTTCTGGATTGATACGCAATGTTGTATTGTGAAAATCACTCACAACATCCATTTCACTGAGCAGATCCATTAAGTTGTCAACATCTGCAATCTTTGGAACACCTTCCAAAGTTACTGGTGTACGCGACAATATAGATGCTGGAATTAATGCGACCGTTGAATTTTTGGCACCACCAATCCAGACATCACCCTGCAGGGGCTTTCCACCATGAATTATCATTTGCTTCATTGGCGAAAAAATCCTTTTCTATTTCGTTTAGTCATAATAATGTTATAGGAATTTAACAGAAAAAACAAGAGAAGACCTTTGCCTTCCCTCACCCAAAAATCTGGTTTTTGTATTATTCAACTTTGCCAATTAAAGCTTTTCTTCAGGAAGACCACATGCAGCACCTATAAATGCTTTATATAATCCTTCCGGCCTTTGCGGTCTACTCAAAAATTCAGGGTGATATTGTGCAGCAATGAAGAATTTGTTTTTAGTTAATTCAATAATTTCAACTAAGTGGTTATCTGGTGATACTCCGGCAAAAGTCATTCCTGCTTTTTCAAATGCTTCACGATATTCATTATTGAACTCGTAACGGTGACGGTGACGCTCCTGAATGACATCTTGATTATCATATGCAGCAGCAGTCTTTGTGCCCTTCTTCAAGGTTGCTGGGTAAAGACCTAAACGCAAGGTTCCGCCAATATTTTCTTCGTCACGCTTATCAGCCATAATATCAATTACATTATGCTTAGTCTTAGGATCTGCTTCGGTGGTATTAGCATCCTTATATCCTAAAACGTCACGCGCAAATTCGACAGTCGCCATTTGCATCCCCAGGCAAACTCCTAAAAACGGAATATCATTTTCACGGGCATACTTAATTGCGGTAATCATTCCCTCAAAGCCGCGGGAGCCAAAGCCACCAGGAACGATTAAACCATCGGAACCTTCCATAAAGTCGGCAATATTATCTTCAGTCACATCTTCTGCCTGCACCTTATTAATTTTGACATCAGTATTGTAGGCGTAACCAGCATGTTTTAACGCATCAGTAACAGAAATGTATGCATCCTCAAGTTCAACATACTTACCAACAAGAGTAATTGTGGTAGTGTGTTGTAAATTTTTAACCCGTTCATCAAGCCTTTGCCATTCAGCCATATCAGCTTCATCCTTAGGACTCTTGATATGGAGAAAATCACAGACTTTTTGATCCATTCCCTGTTTTTGAAAAGCTAACGGCAAGTCAAAAAGCGATGGTGCGTTAATTGATTCAATAATACGGTCAACCGGCACATCAGTGAAGTTGGAAATTTTATCCTTATGCTCCTGATCAATTGGCATTTCAGCACGTAACACCAACATATTAGGCTGAATACCAATACTGCGCAGTTCAGCGACAGAATGTTGGGTAGGCTTAGTTTTCATTTCTTGTGCCGCATGTAAATAAGGTACTAACGTACAATGAATGTACATTACATTTTCTTCACCTACTTCACGGCGCATCTGTCTGATAGCTTCCATAAAAGGAGTAGATTCAATATCACCAACAGTACCGCCAATTTCTGAAATAACAACGTCTGAATCAGTAGTAAGACCAGCACGCATAATTTTTTGCTTAATCATGTCTGTGATATGGGGGATGACTTGAACAGTGGCACCGTGATAGTCTCCGCGCCGCTCTTTTTCCAGTACTTCTTTATAAATTTTACCGGTAGTAACATTGGAATATTTGCTGGTACGTACGTCAACAATTCTTTCATAGTGTCCTAAATCAAGGTCCGCCTCAGTACCATCATCAGTGACAAACACTTCCCCGTGTTGATAAGGATTCATTGTTCCGGGGTCAATGTTAATGTAGGGATCAAACTTTTGCATTGTCACCTTTAAACCGCGGTTTTTTAATAATCGACCTAAGCTAGAAGCGGTAATTCCCTTACCCAGTGAAGAAACAACACCGCCAGTAACGAAGATATATTTTGTCATTAGCCCAAACTCCTTTGCAAAAAATAAGAATAATCAAAAAATAAAAAAGCTCCCTCACGGGAGCTTAAACGCACATAACGTGCCCAAATAAAATACTATCTATTTTAGGACGCAAAGTCAAGAAAATTATTCATTGTCATCTTCGTCGTCATCATCGTTTAATTCTGATAACTGACCTTCAATACCATCTGGTAAGTCTTCGTCATCGTCATCATCAGTATTGACATAATCATCGTCATCATCAAAGTCATCAGGCTCATCATCAGCAGTGGCATCCAAGTCTTCATCTTCTGGATCATCATTGTCGTAATCAATAATATCATCGCTGCCAGTAGCACTTGCCAAAAAGGCATTAACTTTCTTATGGTGAGTCCGAGTATCTTCTTCATCCTCATCTTCAGGGTGATTAACCTCTTCATCTACAGATTCATACGGGAACCATGAACGAAGAGCCCACACATTTTCACCCATTGAAATAAATTCACCATCGGTGTTCATGTCAGTATAGAATTGGGGCAAACGTTCCCTTATTTCTTCATCGCTCACACCTAAGTACTTTTGCACAGCGTTAACAATATCTGCAAAAGCCATTCTCTTATTGTTATCTTCTAAAATTGCGCGAGCAACTTCAATCATTGATAATTCATTGCGATTTTTGTCTTTAAAGTCGTTTAATCCCACAATTGTATTCCTCTCTTTTAAACAGTCTTTTTTATTTTACTAGGCGTTCATGTAAAAATCAATGTGACGGTATAATTACCTATTAAGTATAGACCACTGTAAAGGTTATATTCAATCTGAAGTTCACGGGAATTATTATTTTTAGAAAAAAATTTAATAAATTCAGTTGTACTTTGCAGATCCATTTGATAACCTTGTGCCACATAGCGACAATCTTTACGTTCGCCAACTATAAAATGTAACTGCGAGTAATTATTCTGATCTCTGCCACGCCTAATAATCACATTATTTTCTCTAATCAGTATTTTAACCGGTACTTTGCCATCTTCCAAGTATGAAACTCTAGTAGTTTCACCTGATTCAATTAGTTCTCCTTGGCATTTCTTAGTAAAAGTTTCGTTTTCTTTTCCTTGAGTTATTCTACTAGTAAAATCAATTTTTACTTTAGTCATCTATCTGATTCTTTGTAATAAAAAAGCCAACCATCACGATTAGCTAATATAATTTAACATCCTTCTTAATTTTAGCAGAAAATATTATAAAACAAATTATTTTTTAACACCACTAATTAGTTTTTTTAGGTGCTGACAGCAAAATATTAATACCACCAATTATAATTAGGCTTGTACTAATAACAACAATAAATTTTTCACCAAGATGATCAAGAATTACTCCGGCAACAACTGACGAAATCGGTCCACCAATATTGGCAAATGTCCTGATAGTCGTCAAAACTCGTCCTAAGTAATTATCAGAGGTCGAAGTTTGAATAATAGATTCTTCAAGGACATTATGAATACTGGTTGCAGGGCCAAACAGGAAAAGCAGGATACAAAGCATAACCATATTCTTTAGGAAAAAGAGCATAATAATGATAGGTATAGCGCTAATAATCCAGGCCCAACCAATTGTTTTAATTTTGGCTTTCATTTTGCCACCGATGACAGCACCAAGAATTATTCCTACCAGTATACAAATGTAAAAAGTGCTATAAAGTGCCGGTTGTCCTGCCTTTGCGGCTATACGAGGCAAAATCAAGATCAGTGCAGGCTCTGCAAATGAATATAGTACGCTGGACCAAAGATAGTGAAACAAAAAGCTGTTTCCCTTTATGTAACGGTATCCGTTGAGAATTTTTTGCCAATATTTTGTTAAGCCTTCATCTTTATTCTCTTTTTCTTTAACTACATTGTGAACAGGAATATTTCTTAGAGCTCTAATTAGTAATAAAAGTCCGAGCAAGCTTAAGCATGAACAAGCTAAAATAATATCTCCACTTGTCAAAAAGGCCAGTAATGCGCCAGAAAGTGCAGTACCACCAACATTGACTAGCTGATCAACAATATTAATCTGGGAAATGATACTGGTCATTTCGCTTTCGTCTAACACAGATTCTTTTAAAATAGCCCGATCAGCGGGACCAAAAAACTCATCACAAATGGACAGAAGCCCAGCAATAATAATGGCAAAAGCGTAATATTTACTAAAGTAAATCATTGCAGCTGTTAACATAAAAAGTAGGACTACTTGGATCACCATTGAATAAATACTGGTTTTCTTGAAAGAATGATTGTCAATGAATGGCCCATAAAAAATAGAAAGGGCTGCAGTTATTGTGAAAATGGCATTGGTAATACCAACAACAGATGAACTCTTAGATTGTATTTGGATCCACCAAATAAATACCATACCAAAAAGAGAGTTGCCTAAACCACTGACTAATCGGGAAAGTAAGTACGGTCTTTTTTCTAACATGATTTTTCCTCTAAAGCTTAGCTTGTTAATATCGTTTTAAAAAAGTGTTTAAAATATATAATCGTTTGTTCTTTAAATGTTTCAAGTCATATTTAAGTTAGATTTACAAAAGAGTTTCTTTTAATAAGTTAAACAGTTATGATTTGGTCAAACTTATCTTTATTTTCTTCATGTAACTGATGACTAACAAACACAACAGTAATCTTAGGTTGATTTAAAAAGTCATTTTCAACTTTGATGGCTCCTGCTTTATCTAAGCTGCTAGTCGATTCATCCAGTAAGAATAACTTACGATTGCGTAACAATCCTCGAGCTAAAGCCAAACGTTGCTTTTGCCCACCAGATAAACTAGCGCCACCTTCGCCAACTGGGGTATCTAGTTTCTGAGGCAAAGTGCTGACAAAATCCCATAGATCAGCCTTTTCCAATGCAGATTTTATTTCTTCGTCAGTAAAATGCTGGCCAAGTTCCAGATTATAGCGCACAGTAGCATTGAAAAGATATGCTGTTTGATCAATGTAAACAATGTTAGACCGTAATGTACAATTATCCATATTTTTAATCTCGGTTTGGTCTATTTGAAGATCACCTGTATAGTCGGTCAACCTACCAGCTAAAATTTTTAATAGCGTACTCTTACCACTACCTGATTCTCCATCAACAGCAATTTTTTGACCATCATGAATGGTAAAGTTGAGTGGCTTTTTAAATACTGGCTTACCTGGATGATAAGCAATTTGTAAATTTTTAGCTGTAATATTAATGTCAGCAATTTTACTACCGCCTTGAGTATGAGCTTTAAGTGGCTTGTCTAATTGGTATTTGCTAAAAATCGGATTGAGTGCCTGCAATTCAGTCAATATCGGTGCAATAACCGCTAATGAATTAAAAACATTAAAGGCAAGCGAAGTAGATGAATTAATTACCCCAATAGTTACCTGCTTTTCTAAAATCAGAAAACCTGTCCAAGCTTGAATAGCTACTTGACTGATAACATTGCTGGCCCCAGCTATACTGCCATTATATGAGCTATACTTTGCTTGTCGTACTTTCGCCCCAATTAATTTTTTTATAGCATCAGTAATACGCTTTTCTATTTGTTGTTCTGAAGTAAAAATATTATAAGTAGCAAACCCTTGTAAGCAATCATTAATTACATTAACCACTTTTTCATTTTCCTTACTAGTAGTGAAGTTGCTGGTGGCGACTTTCTTTCGCACAAGCTGAGGTAATCCCAAAGTAAAAAGGGTCAAAATGGCTACCAGAGGCAGAAAAGTCCAATTAAATTTTATCAATGCAATTAGAGAAAAGATGGAATCACCAAAAATTTGTACCATTGAGAATAAATTTGTAAAACCATTTTCTTCAACTAAATTCATGTCATTAGTCAGCCATGATGTGTAAACTCCAGTATCATGTTTTTCAAACCTGGAAACCGAATAATCTTCTATGTGTTCAATAATATCCTGACGTAACCTTAAGCTAAGAAACTGCACCGTTTTTACGCTCAATACTTGTTCACTAATTAAGAATACAGTCATTACCAAAAACAATAAGATATTGAGCAAAATGTATTTAAAAAATGCTTGAAAATCAAGTTTAATTAAACTATTTAAAATGAAAACATTAATTAATGAATTAAGAACCCGAAAAGCTGAGCAAATCAGTTGGAGAATTACTACCAAAGTTACTTTTGCCGGTTCTTGTTTAACGTATTTAAACAAATTTTTCATAAAACTTTACCTTAGGAACATCATCTTAAAATTAAAAACTACTTTTGTTTCATTTTACCATTAATTTTTAATAATAAATTATTTTTTGTAAAAAATTTTAATAAATAAAAAGGCTCCGAAAGTTAATAAACTTTTGAAACCCTGTCTGGATGGAAAACTGGTTTATTTTAGTTTTAAATCTTCTAATTTCATTATTAAATTTAATTATTTTGATACAATTTCAAATAGCAGAGGTTCTGCAAGCTCTAATTATAAATAAGTTTATAACAACTTAAGAAATATTTTCTAATTTCTAAATTCCTGTTCTATCAATACTTTAGGCAATCAAATTTCAAAAAAAAAAGAAACCTAAAGGTCTCTTTTTAATATTAACTAATTTAACATATTAATTAAACTATTCTTCAGCAACAACGACAATTAGAGTTCTTAACAAATCCATAATTTACTCCTTTACATATTAAATAAATTCTTAATTACTATTCTAATTCTATTTTTATAAATTGTGGGTATTTTTTCATATTTGAAAATCACCTATTCATTTTATTTACAAATGTATCATATCCTGCTTTTTTTAGAATATTTTTTATTTCATTCGCCTCGTCGTATTTATTCCCAATTTTGTTTTCAAAATACACGCCTAAGATTTTGGGAAAGGCAACTTCAATTATGTTAGGTAAAGATCTTAAATAACTTAATGGTAAATAACAAAATTCTTTTTTATCCTTCCTATAACTCCAATCAACAAAATTAATCATTAACGCACCTAAAACAACAACAGTTTTCCGATCCAAATTATCAGTATCCTTATAGCGACGAATAATACTACTAATTAAAAAGTTAGATTCTTCAATACTATAAATTTGAATAATATTTGTAATTAATATTAATCGATAATATTCGTTTTCTTCCGTATCCCTTTGAAATATAACTTTTTTTATTTGCTTTTTTTCACTATTTGTTAAGTTGCTTAAAGCATTAACATCATGTGTATTAGAAATTAATTTTGCTTGTAAAATAGCAAACTTAATAAAGGGTGTTTGCGGTGTTATTTTATTAAGTTTATTTATGATACTATTAATAGCTACGTCATTGTCCTCATTAGCAACCCTTACTAACTTGTTCATTAAAGCTGTTACTGTTTTTTTATTATTTTTTATGCCCTTAAATTCATCAAAAAATTCTTGTGGGTCAACATTGTGCTTCTGTAAAATTTCCAGAAAATCATTTACACCAATGTCATTTAAGCCTCGCTCGACCTTTGAATAAAAGGAAACGGAAATTACACCAGCTGCCATTTCTGTTTGAGTTAAGCCTAATTCCTGACGTAAGGCTTTTAATTTGTTGCCTATATAGTTCATATGATCTCCCATCTATTTAATAATATTAGTGCCTTTACAATTATGAACAGTTTTGCCACAACTGGCAAAACTCATTATTTAATTTTAATAAAAATAATATTAACGGCAACTGTATTAAACTAAAAGGCTTAAGTTTGTTATAATTTAGGTATCAAATAACCTTTAAAGACTAATCTAGTAATTTTCGAGGATTTTATATGCCAAATTTCTACAGCCAAAAACTTAAAAAAGAAGTAGTTTTAAGAGATCCGGTTCATGAATACATCCATATTGAAGATCAGGTAATACTTGATATTTTAAAAACCAAAGAATTTCAGCGTATGCGGAGAATAAAGCAACTCGGGCCAATCTCATATGTTTTTCCTGGTGCAACTCATACACGCTTTGAACACAATTTAGGTGTCTATGAACTGACACGCAGAATTTGTAATATTTTTGCCAAAAAATATCCTTCTCAACGCTCAGGTGATGGTCTCTGGGACGATAACAACAGACTCCTTGTTGAATGTGCGGGACTACTGCATGATATTGGTCACGGCCCCTATTCACATACTTTCGAGCATCTTTTTGGTACAAATCACGAAAAAATCGGTCAAAAAATTATCACTGATCCAAATACCGAAATCAATCAGGTTTTGAGATCTGTTTCACCCAATTTTCCAGCTCTTGTAGCTAGCGTTATTGCCAAAACTTATCCTAATCCACAGGTGGTAAAAATGATATCCAGTCAGGCAGATGCTGACAGAATGGACTATTTGCAACGTGACGCTTATTTTACTGGTGTAACCTACGGTAAATTCGATTTATCAAGAATTTTACAGGAAATTCGTCCCTACAATGAGGGAATCTGCTTCACAATGGCAGGTATGCATGCTGTTGAAGATTATATTGTTTCCCGTTATCAAATGTATCAACAAGTTTACTTTCATAGAGTTGGTCGTTCAATGGAAGTAATTTTACAACATTTGCTTGAAAGAGCAAAAATTATTTACCAGCAGGGTAATTTGCCAGTAACACCAAGTTTAGCCAAATTCTTAGCCAATGACTGGACGCTTGATGATTATTTGAAGCTAGATGATGGCGTAATGGAAACTAATTTTTCAATGTGGACTAAAGTTAGTGACCCAATTTTGGCGGATCTAACCAAACGCTACCTTTTTAGACAACCCTTAGCCAGTATTTGTATTGATCAGGAAACCAAAAATTTACTACCCAAACTGAAAGATTTGATTAAACAAGCAGGTTTTGATCCAAACTATTATACAGATACCAATTCGGCTTTTGACGAGCCATACGATGCCTATAAGCCATCAGGCAAAAATGCCAACAGTCAAATTGAAATCATGCAGGATGACGGACAATTGATTGAATTGTCACAATTAAGTCCACTTGTAAGATCATTAAATGGCACACTTCAAGGCGATGAACGTTTCTTTTTTCCAAAAATAATGATGTCAAATAGTGATGAACCCCAAATTTTTGATCCCCTATACCAAAAATTCCAACGTTACGTTAAAAATGGTGCGTTAAGATATATAAGAAAGCCTAAGAAATAAAAAATATTCATAAATTATTCTTCCAATTTAACAAAAAGGTGAAAATTTCATTATTTAAAAAGACTTAGAACAGGTAATAATCAGCCTATAGCTATTAATGAAGAATATTTAAATTTCGATATAATGCAAAATATTGATTTGGCTCTTTTGAAAAATCAAAATACCAATATTTAAAAAAATGTAAGTTACCACTAATTGAGAACTACGCTGAAATTAACGCAGTTAGAGCCACAAAAGAGCAACAAAGCTTATTACATTTGAGTGTTGACTTTCTTTTAAAAACTTTAGCTAACGTTGATACAATTTCCATATCTGGTAAGCGGGTACCTCTAGGAGTATTTGTTTCATACTATAACCCTGACTTATATACATATAGATTTAATGGCTCGAACATTTAAAAACCTTATCTCGCTTTTTAAAACGAAATAAGGCTTTTTTAACAATACACAAGTTGTTCACTGTCTAACTTATTAACACAATACTTTTTTCAATCATGATATAATAAATTTTGCATTATAAAGAAGTGATTTTTTTGATAATTTATCAACACATCACATCTATATCAAAATAAATTTGATAAAATTACTTTAAATATAATTAAATGTTTTCAATTAATTCCGAATTAATCTATCTAAGGAGTGGCTATCTTGTCGGCTATAAAGAAAGAAGAATTGATAGCTAAAGATATTCAATACCAAATTGAACAAGGCTTCATTAAATATGAACAAAAATTGACTGAACGTACTACAGCCAAAAATTATTCAGTGTCTCGCGGAACTGCCAGAATGGCTTTAAAAAGACTGGAAAAGCAGGGGTTGATCTCTCGCAAACCGGCAGCAGGTTACTTTGTTAACTACCGTAAACATGAACCTCTTTTAAATTTGATTAATTCTTTTTCAAATAAACTTGATTACCTTAATATTTCTCAACATGACACCAAATATGAAATACTGAGACATAAATTCATTGACACCGACAAAGAGCTTTCTGAAAAATTAAAGGTGTTATTGGGAACAAAAATTCTACTAATAACTCTCAGATCTGTTGAAAAAGAATCAAACGGTTATGTAGTTTATAGAATTTTTTTACCAACTGACAAAAATTTTTCAACAAATAAAGAAGAAATAATTTTTAATAAAATCAAAGAAAAATTACAAACAGCACAAGATGCAGATGTTACTTTAAGCTTCTGTTTTGCTGATAAGCTAATTGCTAAAGCTCTTCACGTCAAAGTGCAGGATCCTTTGCTATCTGTTGAAACTACATTTACCACTACAAGCAATCAGACTTGTTTTTTTATAGAACAATATAGTGACGCCAAAAATACGGTAAGTATTATGCCGTCTCAGATAATAAGTGAAAAACTTGGTACATTTAATGAATAAAATTTCTTATAAAGCTCCTTTATACGAACAAATTGAACACCTTTTATACGAAAAAATTAGAACTCAAGAGTATTTACCGGGGCAAAAAATACCTAGTGAGCGTGAACTAGCTGAACACTATAAAATAAGCAGGACTACCACAAAGCGTGCTATCAATTCCTTAGTTGAACACGGGTTATTAGTGAGAAAACTGGGAAAAGGAACTTTCGTCGTCAGTGGTATTGACCAACGCTTTAATATTTCATTTGACAGTTCCCGTTCCCTGACCAATTCAATGTCTCTTAAAGGAATTATTATCACAAACAAACAAATTAAATTTTTTACTAATATTGATTCAAAATTTTTACGGCAAAAATTAGCTCTTAATGAAACTGAGCCCGTTTATGGGGTTCAACGTTTAAAGTTACATTGTGGCAAACCCTTTGCACTTGAAAATTCCTTTGTTCCGGGAAAGTTCTTCCCTAACTTTTATCAAATTGATTTTAATAATATCGGTTTATACGATTATATTGAAAGCATGGGACACTTTTTAAAGGCACATCAAACTTATCAGCAACTCGAAACCTTGATGCCAGTAGAAGCAAAACTATTACAAATTAGTACCAACTCATTTGTTTTCAAATCTTGTTATTCAACCGCCGATCAAAATCAAGATATCATTGAATATACTGAAAGCTACGTCATTGCAAGCGAAGGCTCAATCCGTTATCACATAGACCTCAGTAAGTAAAAATTATATTTTTTTAGAAAATACCGGCCAGGAAAAAATAACCAAAGCAAATAAAGCCATTAATATACAGATTAAGAATAAAAATTCGTAATTGGAATTATCAATAATCAGTGCTCCAAACAGTGGGCCTATTGCTTTACCTAGAGCGCTAAACATTTGAACTCTGCCCTGATAATAACCAGTTAAATTTTTTGGTGATTCAATGTCTACAAAGCTGGCAACCCCTGGAAAAAGCAATATCTCTCCTAGTGTGAGTAAACACATAGATGTCACATAAAGACCATAATTGTCTTTAAAAGGTAATAATAAAAGTGCAAATGATGCCAGCAATAATAAAATACCTATATTTAATCGTCCTCTAATATGTTTTAACAATAATTCATCAAAATGAGTAACAACAGGTTGAAATAGGACGATCAGAATTGCATTAAATGTCCAGAGAAAGCTGTAACTTTTAACTTTAAAGCCTTTTTCTACCATAAAAGTTGAAAGATTGCTCTGCCATTGTTCATAAATGAGCCAGCAAATTAAAACCATGACAAGAGCGCCTAAAATCTTGGGTGTTAATTTTCCCTTTTTTATTGCTTGCTTTCTGTCGCCCATTGTTTGGTTAAACTGAATATTATAATTAATAACAGCTACCACTAAAAATAGTATTTGAATTATTGTTGCAATGGCAAATACGTAGCCAATTCCCAAAGGCATAATATATCCGACTGTGAGCGTTCCAAAAACTAAACCAAAGTTTGACGCAAAGTATAAGAGGTTAAATACATAGCTTGAACGATGATTTCCGACTCTAGTCGCCAAAGAATTTTCACAAGTTACAGAAATACCGTTTGCAAGACCAGACAAAATGAGCAATAAAGCATAGGCCGGCCAAGCATGAAAAAAGATAAGTCCGCCTAAAGCAAATATATTTAAAACTATTCCCAGTAAAATAGAGTAATAGGGACTCCAACTATCAAACAATTTTCCACCTATCAAACTACCTAACATAGTGGCAAACTGATTTAAAAATAGGACGGATGCTGCAATTACCAAGCTTTTATGTAATGTTTCATGGATATAAATTGTGTTTAAAGGCCAAATAAAACTCATTGCAGTATTAGTAATTAAAACACCAAGAAGTAGCCACTTTAAAGAAATAGACTGTCTTTTTTTTAACACTTTTTTCACCTTGTTTTTTATTTAAAAAACAAAAAGAAATGAGTTTATTTAATCTCATTTCTTTTTGATGACTCTTAAATTAAATATTAGTTAGACTCCTAATATATTAAAGTAAGCTCCTGCTATACTTACGATTAAGACAATCAACATAATTAACAATGGATTCATTTTCTTCTTAAGCATCCAGTACATCACACCAAATAGTGCTAAGACACCTAGTCCCGGGGCGATACCATCAAGTAGTCCTTGGATCGTCTGGGCGCCCTTACCGGAACCTATTTTTGTAATAAAGTTAATTTTTGACATGCTCATCGTCATGCCACCAACAACCATGATCCCCATGATTGAAGCATATTCCATAACCTTATCCATAATACCGGACTTCTTTAGTTTATCAATCACGTTTGAGCCAAGACCGTATCCTAAAAAAGTCATGACATATCTGATTATAAAATGTGGTACATCAAAAATTATCAAGAAAAGTAAAGGTCCCAATATATTTCCCTGCATTGCTAAGGAAGTACCAACACCAGTAGCTAGTATTCTTAATGTTCCCCAGAAGAAAGCATCACCAACTCCTGATAAAGGACCCATCATAGCGAGTTTCACAGCCGAAATTGATTGCGTATCAAAATCTGGATCACTCGCATTTTGCTCTTCCATAGCAGTAGCAATGCCTTCTGGTAAAGTAATAATATACGGAGTAACATTATAAACTTCTAGACTTCGCGTCAATGCAGCTGATAAATCTTCTTTTTTAGGATAAAGTTTCTTTAAGATTGGAATCATGGCAAAAGTATAGCCAACATTCATCATTCTTTCGTAGTTCCACAAATGCTCTGTTGGAATACTGCGCCAAAATACTTTTTGTAGATCCTTTTTAGTAATTTTACCTTTATATTCAGGCTGTATTTTAAAACTCATCGAAACCATCTCCTTGTTCTTCTGTTGCTTGTCCTGTGGCGGGTTCAGTGGCTGCAGATTGACCTTTCTTATCATCTTTTCTCTCAACAAAGATGTACATTACAATGATGATTAAAGCAGCAAATAAAGCTACACCTGTTGTTGATAAGTTACCGTAAGCAACCATGAAGAAACCAATGAAAAAGAACACAGCAACTTTCTTGTTCATTATCATTTGTGCTAACATGGCAAATCCTAATGCTGGCAGTAACCCTGAAGCAATAGTCATCCCCGTCGAGATAAATTTAGGCATATTGCTGAGTAAAGTAGTAACCGCATGTTGACCAAAGTAAAATGCGGTTGGTACGATAACTAAGCCCGGTAATTTACCAGCATAACCACCAAGGATCATATTACGTGCAATTGCCTTAGTATCTCCATCCTGGGCATTTTTATCAATTCTGTGAACAAAGATCAACTTTAGTGGCTGACCAATTGCAGTTTCTAAAGCCAATACTATAGTAGCAATTGGAATACCCAATGTTAAAGCAGCTGCTGAATCCGCATGTGCTTGAATTGCCAAAGCAGTTCCTAAAATAGTTCCAGAAACCATGTCAGGCGGAATATAAGCACCAATGGAAACTGAACCTACCATGGCGAGTTCCATGGCACCGCCCATAATGATGCCGTCTTTTAAATCGCCCAATACAAGTCCTGTTAACATCCCCATAACTAGTGGACGTTGAATTAAACTCGTACCAGTAAAAGCATCACTATAGCCTATTAAAGCCACAATGAAAATCAAAAATGTTTTTAAAATCATTTAGAACATCTCCTTTACCGCTCTAAATTACGTTTTTAGCCTCAATCTTATTTTCTGTAGGTACCATTTGTATAAAGACATCAACCCCTTCATCAATTAATTCTTTAATTGTTCGTTTTTCGTCTTCATTAATATAAATACTCTTGCTAATCTTTTGTTTGCCGTCACCAAATGAGATGTTGCCCAAATTAACTGATTTAATATTAAATTCACGAGCTAACTTAGCCGCTATTTCAACAGTTTCACAAATAATGAATAGACTGTAGCGATCGGTTTTGCCACTCTTGATGACATCAATTGCACCTTGTGTGTCCTTTACTACTACCTTGACACCACTGGGCTTAGCCAAAGCAAGCATTTGCAATCTTAACTTATCATTTTTCAAAGTGTCACTAACTAGCAAGAGTGCATCAGCCCCAAGAGTTCCTGTCCATGACACAGCGACTTGGCCATGCAATAGACGGTAATCAACTCTGATCATTTTAATCATTTAAAACATCCCCTTAGAAATCATCACTTAAACTACTCGTTTGTTTAGTGA
Organism: Lactobacillus melliventris; assembly: GCF_042679465.1. Lineage (NCBI taxonomy): Bacteria > Bacillati > Bacillota > Bacilli > Lactobacillales > Lactobacillaceae > Lactobacillus > Lactobacillus melliventris. The sequence goes on from NZ_JBHTMT010000004.1 coordinate 21,569, forward strand.
GTGTTTGATTTACATACTGAATCCCATTTTTTGCTTCTGCAATTGTCTTTTGGATTGTTTCATCCAAGGTTTTTTCATTTGACAATAATAGTTGTACTATCATTGGTAAATTGACTCCCGAGATGATATGCAGATTCTGGTATTGATCTAACATTTTCCCTAATGTTGTATTAACGCTACCACCAAGGATATCTGTTAGCACAACAACAGGCTCAGAAGAATGTTTTGCTAAAAACTCAGCAATCATTTTTTGATAATCTAAATGTTCATCAGTATAAGCTGCTATAGCATGTAAATTTTTTTGCGGACCCATAATGAATTCCGCTGTCTTTTTCACGCCAACAGCCATCTCTTCATGCGTACATATCAATACTTGAACCATTTTTACTCCTTGTTATTTTGACTATAATTTTTAGTAGTAATTGCGTTCATAAATTTATCTGCCAATGGATGAGATTTTTCCGTACTCAGTGCGGGCATCATAGAGGCAACAATAACTTGGAAAAATGGTATTACAGCCATAGAACACAAATCTTTAATCACCGGCTTGGTAATATTAATAACATTTTGCTCTTTTGGTTCACTGCCAAACGTGATCAAGTATCTTCTTGAAGTTACTACAGCTAGTTTTTCATAAATACTAGAAATTCGTGAGCTATGTTGCAGATTATCAATTAAAAACACCGTGTATTTTGGGCTTAACTGAATATCTGGTCCATGCATAAATTCTTCAACTTCATAATGCATCGTAGGAATTTTCAAAGTTTCTTGGAATTTAAGAGCAGCTTCTCTGGCAACACCCAGGTTCATATTATTACCGCAAATAAACGTTGGACCCATTTCAGCAAGCTCCAGGAAGTGCTCATTGACAAAATCAATTCCCTTATCTACTGTGCTAGACATAACATTAGCTAATTGGATAAATTCATCATCAGAGTTATGTTCACGATCACCTTTAATAGCAACTTCATTTGCAAAAAGGGCTAAATAAAGAATTAAGGTAGACAAACCAATAGTCACATAACCAACTGTTTCTACGCCTACACCATAATCAATTACGTAATCAGCATTACCAGCAGCCTGACTATGAACATTACCTGTCAATAAAATAGTTTGGTGGCTTAACTTTTTCATGTAATTCATCGCATGCAGAATATTGGTAGAAGCCCCACTTTGAGATATAAAGAATACGAATGTTTTGTTAAAATTAATTGGTTCTATCAGTTCAAACAATTCAGGGGTTATTACCGATACAGGACATCCTAAACGTTTAACCATATATGGTTGTGCCATTTTTGCAGCATTCATAGATGATCCAGACGCAACTATGATAACGCTTACAAAATTTTGATCACAAAAAAGTTTTACTAATGGTGTAACTAAACTTTCTTTATCATTAATGTTTTCTTTAACTTTTTGTGGTGACGCTTTAACATAATCAAGCATTTCCATCATATTCACTTCCAAACTAAAAATTTGAATAAAAAGCGGGATACACAAGTATCCCGTCTTTTTATCATACTAATATTCGAATTGACGATAATATCTTCTGTAGTTTTTATTATGCTTTGTATAAACTTGGTAGTGATTTGTTAATCTGTCTGTTAACAGAGAGTTAACAATCCATGGAATAACCAAATGTCTAAACTTATCATCAACACTTAAACTATATTCTTTTGTATCAATTACGTAATGCTCGGCGCCAATCTTCTCACAGAAACGTTGTACGCGAACGTCTTGCTTTCTAAATTCGTCTTCACCTTCGACAATGAAAACTGGTACACCTTTTTCAACCAGCTCCAGAGTACCATGGAAGAATTTTGCACTGGTAATTGGGCGTGTTCTTACCCATTGCATTTCTTCAAGCAGACATTCAGCGAATAATTCAGTTTCACCCCATAGAGCTCCTGAGCCTGTGAAAATAGTGTAAGGTGCTTTGTAGCATTTATGAGCAATCTCATCAGCCTTTGGTTCAAACTTCTTTCTGATGTCGAGTAAATCTTTAAAGACATTTTTCAGTTGATCAGCAAACTGAGGGTAGTCTGGAAAATCACCATGTTTATAAAGCAAGCTGTAAACTAACATAGCTTCTGCCATATAGTAGTTTTGTCCAGAACCGGTTGAGCCATTTACTTCAATTACAGTTGGTGCCATTCCACCTAATTCACCGCTCTTTTTAGTAAACGCAATTAGTCTAATATTATCTTTTATCAACCACTGTGCAGCTTCAATAATCTCTGGGGTATTACCACTGTCACTTGCAGTAATAACAATTGTATCTTTAGTCAAATCACGTGGATGAACTGCATTTAAGTCCGCAGCATTAATCACTTTAACAGGTAAATCTGACATTCTATTGACCGCATATGCAAACTGGTACAATTCAAACTCAGTTCCGCCTATTCCCATCAGATAGATATTTTTATATCCTTCTTGGGTTAGCTTATCAGCCAACTCTTCAATTTCTGACCTCTTGGAATAGACCATTTCGCCGTCTTTTAGATAGGCATCTGGGTTAAAATTAATTAGTTCTACTTTTTCTGTTTCCATTTTTTACCTCCCAAGTAAAAAAATAAGATAAACAAAATTGGATATTTAATAAGTCCGATTTCACTTTTAAGTGTACCAGTTTTTAGAAATAAATCAACACTTTTTTTAAATCGCTTTCAATTATTTTGGTAGAAAAAAACTAATCCAAAACTAGCTTTGAATTAGTCATTTACTTATTGATTTTTTCTCTTAATTTTTACTTTTAGCTTTAACATTTTTAACTAAGTGAATTTCCCTATCGAATAGGCTTTTCATTTTGTCACTAAAGTTGTGTGCAATGAAGACTACTGTAGCAGGGGTTGAAGTAACTTCATGCAAGATTTGCATTGTTGCTTCTTGATCAATGGCACTGGTTCCTTCATCAATCAAAAAAATTTCACTTTGATGGACTAAAGCTCGTACTAGAACAATCTTTTGTCTTTGACCACCAGAAATATTCAATTTGTTTAAATCAATTTTTTGTTCTAAGCCATCATCAAATTTGGCAATATCGCCAGCAAGTTGAACTTTTTCAACTAATTGTGGCAGTGTCTTTTTTAATCTATCGGAAAACATCGTCATGTTATCAGCAATAGTTACCGGAAAAAGCACAGGGTCTTGCGGAATATAGCCAATTTTACTCATATCTGGATTAATCCTTGCACCATCTTTATCTTTAAATATAATTTGCCCTGAGCTTGGTTTGATTTCTCCCAAGATGAGTTTAAACAACGTTGACTTACCAGCTCCAGAGTCTCCGGTTAATAATATCTTTTCTCCAGGTTTCACCTCCATATCTGGGAACGTTAAACTTTCACCATTGGGAAACTGTAAACTAAGATTAGATGTGCTAATCGCTGCTGGAGTCACAATTTTTTCAGTTTGAATTTTTCTTACTGGTTTTGCGGTTTTAACAATTTCTTTATTTAGAGATGCCGTTGCCTTCATTTGCCCATAAGAAGTTACTATAAACTGAATTCCTTGTTTCAAGTAGCTTAAGCAATTACCTACTGCGGTAATGACGCCAAACACTACTAATTTTTGCTGAAACAAATATCCGGCTAATAAAAATAAAATCAGTGAGAAAACCACAGACACTAAGCCGTTGATAACAGTTAATAATTGCATGACACCATTTTGCTTAACATTGGCATCTTCTAATTCTTTAGCTGCGCTACCTGTTACCCTAAATAGTTTTGCCCCACTAAAATAACGCTGTATTTCTGCAAGTCCATTTAGCCATTTTTCCAGACAATCAAGATATTTTTGGTTACTTTGAGAAATTCGAAGCATTGACTTTTGCAAGGGTTTCTCTAACAGCTTGGGTAAAAGTAAAGAAATTACCACCATTATTACAATAGTAACAAGCAAACTCCAATGCAATGAAATCAATAATATAACAGCAGAAACTATGATGACTACTCCGCCAATTAAACTAAAAAAAGGAGTGATATAATTTTGCTGACTTTGGACTACATCATTTGTTAGCCGATTTTGAACTTGTGCCACTGTGTGATCTTTTTGATCTTCATAAAAGTGATTAACGGTTTTCGCTCTGATGGCGATATTATACTGTTCTTCCTGACAAGACAAAAGGTAGTTTGTCAGACCTTGCATTAAATAATCTGCCATTACACATACAAAACTACATAAAATAGTAATTAAAAAGATTTTAAAATTGCCCTGTTGAATTGCCGTAGTTTCTATAATACTGAATACTGTGCCAATAATTAGCAGAGCATAAAAACTAATATTGATTAATAGTAAAACAATAAAACGCAAAGGATTGGTTTTGTAAAATTCTTTAATTGTCATTTTTACTACCCAGCTTTTTGTTTGATTTTAAATGGATCTGATAATCAAACATACCTTTTAGTTCAGGACTAAAGTTATGTGCAATCATCAAAACTGTTTTATCAGTATCGAGCAAGTTACCAATAATTTCATTGGTAGTTTTACTGTCAATGGCGCTAGTTGCCTCATCAAGTAACAGAAATGGTTCTTCATGAATTTCAGCCCTGGCTAAAACCACTTTTTGTCTTTGCCCACCTGATAAATTGCCTTGATCTAAATCAACTGTTGTATTAATTTGTTTTGGAAACTTGGCTAAATCCGGCACTAACTGAACTCTTTGTGTAACTTCTTTTAGTTTGCCAGTCAATTTGCGGTTAAACATTGTAATATTATTAGCAATAGTATCAGGAAAAAGCGTTGCATCCTGAGCTACATAACCCAGTTGAGCTTTTTGAGGTGATATTTTGGTGCCGTCTTTAGCAGTGAAATATACTTCACCTGTTTCGGGTTTAAGTTGCCCCAATAAAACTTTGAATAAAGTCGATTTACCTGTACCTGAGTCACCTGAAAGTAAGACTTTATCACCTTTGTTGATCGTAAAATCAGGATAGGATATACTTTCACCATTTTGATATTGTACCTTCAAATTATGACATTCAACGCCATAAACAACTGTTTCAGGCTTCTTTTCAGGTATATCATTTGTCAAATTAGCTATTTCCTGACGCAACTTTTTGGTAGATCTCATCTGCGTCATTGCGCTAATAACTGACCAGAGACCATTAAAAATTGTCGAAGCAAAGCTGCCCGCTATAAACCAATCACCTAAGGTGATAATATGTGCAAAAAATAGCAGCCCACTCCATAAACTTGCACCAATTTGACCAATAGCATTACCCAAGCCATTAATACTAATAGAAATTCCTTGGATTTTTCTTCTATTAACATTGGCTGCTGCCAGTTTTCTGCTATCTTGACCAAGTGCTCTGTCCAAGCGAGCGCCTGCACTATAACGACGCAATTCACTCAAACCAGAAAACCAATTTTCAATTGTATTTAAAAATTCGGCATTTTTCTTTGACGCTTCAGCTGTTGAGCTCGATAACTTTTTAGTCATTACTTTTGGTAATGTCAGCACAATGACCGCTGCTATGGCAACGAATAAAATTAATGACCAGTGAAGTGTAAGCAATGTACCTATTGCCATAATTATACTTAACAAATTAGTCCAGACCTGTATCCAGGGAGTGGCGTAATCATCAGTTAAAATTTTGAGATTGTTGTTCAACTGGTTTTGAATATTTGAAACTTTATAAGTATTTGACTGATAATAATGGCGCATGAGTTCTGCACGAATATTATGCAAGCATTCTTGAATTTGTTTATTAAATAAAAATGTTCCTACTGGTAAAAGCAAAACGGAAAAGATTGATATGACAAAATCAACAACCAGCCAAAACACAAATCTGTCCCAATGCCCCTTTGTTAAATCATTAATTGCATATTTAAAAAGATATGTTCCTAGTGTTCCACAAATGGCATAACCTAAGAAAACGATTAGAATAAACACACTACGGGGAATATTGGTTTTCAAAAGTTCTTTCAGTGACATAACCCTTTGATCCTTTCATTTTAAGTATGTTTTTATTAAACTTTAATTTTATTTCAAAATCAATAGAATTTTACTAAGAGGTTAATAAAGTAAACTAAGTGGTAATTCTTTCAAACTAAAAGATCTGCCTTATTTCAAGCAGATCTTCTATCTTTTTTAACCTATTAATGTTTATCTTTTTCATAGCGGGTGTTAAACAATGGACTAAGAGGCTCGTGTTTTTGAATACATTTAATTGCATCCCCAATAAGCGGGCCAACCGAAACTAGAAGAGTTTTTTCCAGTTTCTTTTCTACAGGTTGATTAATAGAGTCAGTTAGCACCAAATTTTTAATCGGAGAATCGTTTAACCTTTGAATAGCGGGTCCTGATAAAACCGCATGTGTAGCACTGGCATAAACTTCGGTAGCTCCAGCATCTATTAAAGCCTGAGCAGCAAGCGTGATAGTTCCTGCAGTATCAATCATGTCATCAATAATGATAGCGCGTTTACCTTTAACGTTACCAATAATATTCATTACTTCTGAAACATTGGCTCGTGGACGTCGTTTATCGACAATTGCAATTGGTGTCTTTAAAAACTCGGCTAACTTGCGGGCACGAGTTACACCACCATGGTCAGGTGAAACTACCACGGCATCTTTTTGCAAATTATTTCTTAAAAAGTAATCAGCAAGTAAAGGTGCACCCATTAAATTGTCAACTGGGATATCAAAGAATCCTTGAATTTGTGGGGCGTGAAGATCAAGTGACAAAACTCTAGTTGCACCAGCTTCTTGCAACATATCAGCTACTAGTTTAGCAGTGATTGGCTCACGGGGTCTTGTTTTACGATCTTGACGAGCATAACCATAGTAAGGAATTACAATATTAATCGTCTGTGCACTGGCACGGCGCACAGCGTCAATCATGATTAGCAACTCCATTAAGTTATCATTAACCGGCACACTGGTTGACTGAATTAAATATACATCTTTGCCCCGGACAGATTCATCAATATTAATTTGAATTTCGCCATCACTAAAGCGTTGAACGCTGGACTTACTTAGGGGCACTCCCACACGTTCCGCAATTTTTTGGGCCAGCGGAACGTTTGAATTAAGGGCAAACAACATCATATTGTCTTTATAAGACATAATTTCCTCCGTATTAAAATTGTTAACAACTTATTATTTTACCAAAAGTTGTCTGAAAAAGTTACTTCCTATATTATTATTCAACTTTAATGAATGACATTCAAGCCTTGAATACTAGATTAAACCGTAAAATAGGACTTTTTAACAAAATAATTCATAATTTATCACAGAAAAACCTTTCAGTTGGTTTAAATACCATCTGAAAGGTTAGCCAAAATTATTCGTAGCCAAACATTTTATTCTCCCTGTAATACACGGCTAACATTGCCATGATATCTTGTGAGCAACTTGCCAGCTGCATTTTTATCTTTTTTAGTTTTTGCCATTATTATCGCTAAGTCAACTTTGTTATCGGCTTGTTTTAAGTAAACTAAAGCCTCCTCAGTGGTAACACTTGTAGTCTCACTTATAATGCGACAGGCACGGTCAACCAACTTCGCATTAGTCGGTTGCACATCAATCATCACATTTTGGTAAACTTTGCCTTGTTTGATCATTACACCGGTTGAAATCATATTTAAAATCATTTTTTGTGCTGTACCGGCTTTCATGCGTGTTGAACCTGTGACGACTTCAGGTCCAACTACTGCCTCAATCGCAATCTCAGCTGCTTGACCAATAACTGAGTTTGGCACACAAGCTACTGCAATGGTTAAGGCACCCTTTTTCTTGGCATATTCCAGTCCGCCAACAACATAAGGTGTGCGACCGCTAGCAGCTAATCCAATAACCACGTCATTAGCAGCTATTTTTATCTTGTTTAAATCAGTGCTGCCCAGTACAGTAGAATCTTCTGCACCTTCTACGGCAGAAAACATTGCACCTTTACCACCGGCAATTAAGCCAACTGCTCTCTCCGGTTTAATACCATACGTAGGCACTAATTCTGCAGCGTCCAGTACGCCTAAACGGCCACTGGTGCCAGCACCCATATATACTAAGCGGCCACCTTGCGCATATCTTTTTGCAGCTTCATCAATCGCAAGTGCAATTTGCTTTTCTGCAAGTGCAACAGCTTGAGCTACCTTTTGATCTTCTGCATTAATCGTCTTTACCATATCAAGTGTGGACATGGTATCAATGTGAGTCGTAGCTGGATTACGAGTTTCAGTCACTAAATTTTTTATTTCCATATTATTCCTAACTTATTTTTTAATTGACATAGTTAAATCTTATTCTGGAAATAGTTCATTAATGCGGCTTTGATCAACACCAAAGAACCAAGTACAAATGAAACCACCTAAATATGCGATTAACATGGCAATCACAAATTGTAACTGCTGTCCTGGTTGAATTATTAGTAAACCAAAAATTCCTGAAACTCCCTGAGAAACAGTCCCTAAATGAAAGAGTGAGGCTGCTATACCGCCAAAGCCGGCACCTAAACAGGCAGTAACAAAGGACCTGCCTAATGGAAGTGTGACAGCGTACATTAAAGGTTCGCCAACACCTAAAATCGCAACTGGAATTGAACTCATGACCAGTTTCTTAAACCGTTTGTTTTTACTCTTGAAGTATAAAGCAAATCCAGCTCCAACTTGACCGCCACCGGCCATTGTTAAAATGGGTAATAAATAGTTAATTCCGTGAGTAGGTCCAGTAGGATCATTCAACATAACATGGATAGGAGTTAGAGCTTGATGCAATCCTACAGAAACCAAGCCTAAGAATGTTGAGGATAACAGATAACCACCGATCCAGCTTAATTTGGTATATAAGAAATCAAGGACTACATAAATAATATTTGTTAGCCAATTTCCGACAGGCTGCAGGAAAACTACTGAAATCAAGCAGCAGAAAATCAGTGTCAAAATCGGAGTGAAAAATGTATCGAATATATTAGGCATCCATGTTCTAATCCATCTTTCCGTCAGTGCGATAAATATACCCATAAATAAAGCGGTCAGTAAGCCACCGACACCCGTAACATAAGGTTTATTTGTGAAGGGCATAGAAATTGCAAGCGAAGCTAAAGGGAATGTTGGTAAACCTAGACTTAAACAGAAGATACCGCCAATACCGCCAAGGATTGGACTACCTTTAAATTCTTTGGCGGCGTACATCCCTACAAATACTGGTAAAAAGGCAAATAGACCCCAGCCAATCGTTTTAATAGCCATGTACCACCAGTCATTAGCAAATGCACTGCCAGTTTGGTAATCAATAACATTAGTAATACCATTTACCAGTCCTGCGGCAATAATACCTGGTAAGAGCGGTACAAAGACATTAGCAATATGATGTAACCCTCTTTGGAGTGGCTTGTCGTGCTTAGCCTTTTGGACAGCTTTATTTTCTTGCGCTTGTTTTTTAACCTCTGCTAAATCACTGTTACCATTTTCAGTAGTGAGGTTGATATCAGCTAAATTAGCCATTATTTGAGCTACTTTCGTAACTTTTCCGGGTCCTAAAACAATTTGCAGCGTTTCTGATTGCACAACTCCTAAAACACCAGCGACTTTTTTCAAAGCATCAATATTAACTAGTGAATTATCTTTGACAGTTAAGCGCAGCCTTGTCATACAAGAAACAATTTCACTTATATTTGATTTTCCACCGACTAATTCTAATATTTCTTGTGCTAAATCTTGATCAGATTTTTTTGTCATTTTGCTCACCTCACTAGTTCATTTCATCCAAAGCCCAATTATAGGCATTTGGTGCAGCTTTGGCCCAATAAGTCCAGTTGTGATTATCGCCACTGTCTTTAATATATTTAACGCTGATATTGTTACTTTGCAATTTTTTCACAAAGCGATTAACATCTTTTACCGGCACAGTAGTATCTGATGAAGTGGTTTCGACAAAAAACTTGCTTTTGGCTGATTGATCACCCAGATAATTTGTCGGGAATAAAGACTGGTAAACTTTATCCGACCAGCTCTTTTTTCCATCAGTAAACGCGTGCATGCTCATTTTAATAGGGTTAGTGTTAGGCAGGTTATACCACACTGAAGGTGAAATCAAAACCGCCTTACCAAACAAGTTAGGATATTTCAAAACAAATCTAGCTGCTCCATAGCCGCCCATTGAAATCCCACCAATTGCCGTGTGATCAGGATCTGTTTTAGTTTTATAAAGTTTATTAATTGTCGGCACCATGTCGTGAACGATGGCATCTTCCATTGGCAAACCGTCTTTTTGATTAACATAAAAACTGTTAAACCCATCTACAAAAACCACTATCATTTTTTTGTTCTTGCGGTGGATTAACCCATCCAAGATCTGTTGAGAATTAAACCTTTCAAGTAAGTTCCTGTGATTGCCGTTTACACCGTGCAGCATGTATAAAACAGGATATCTTTTATTGCCACTAGGGTCATAACCCGCTGGCAGATAGACATCATAATTCCAGTCCAAGTGCATTTTTTTGGAATACATCGTAGTAGTAACTACTTGACTCTGATTTGGCTTGACAGCAGGATTAGCTGCCTTCTTTTTACTGCCACAACCAGCTAAGAAGAAAACAATCGGAAGTAGCGTTAAAATGGCTAATCCGCATTTTTTAATTTTCATTTTCGACTCCTTTAATAAAATTACAGAAAAATAATTTTAAGTGAATATTTTTATGTCCTTCGATAAAATTTTTACTCAGAACAATGTCAGCACAAAGTAAGTATAGTATTAATTATACCAATTATCAATATTATAAACTTATTATCTAAATTTTAAGCCATAATTGTACTATACCAATTTTTTGATTAATAGATTGCTTTACCAAATATTTTAGCTGGAAAAGCAAGGCATACCTGCTAGCAGGCTTTTTAATTTTACACAAATAATCCCTAGTCTTTTTTCAGTTCCACAAAATGAATTTTTTGGCCTGCACCAATTTGATTCAAAAGCGGTAAGTCTTGAGGCACGACATGTCCTAAAACGTTAACTTTCTTATCTGCTGGTAAATCACGCTTAGTTATTTGTAACTCACCCTGATAACGCAGATATAATTTGTTATCACAGGTAATTGTTCCTTGAGGACGTGAACTTACTTTTGTCTCTGGTTCTATGTTAAAAAGTTGGCGGCTACGCCCCTCCGTCAATCTAATCACATCTCGCGCCACATCCAGACGATTACTCCATTCATAATTGAATAATTCAGGCAGGTTCCCATCAACGTGAAGTGTAATAGTCTGCTGTTTAGTATAATTTTTAAAACAGTTAATCATGTCTGGAGTTAAAGAGGGATCCCCGATAAAAATATGGTCGCAACCAAGCTGTTTTAATTCCAATGTGGCAGCTAAAGGATTCTCACCCCTTTGTTTTTCAAGAGTTGGCAGTCCAGCATGAATAGGTCCACGCAGAACATCATCGCCCGCAACAAACGCCATAGTTTCCAAATTCATTTGGTGTAACCAATTATTTTTTTGTTCCAACCAATTTGCATCTAAGCCGGTTTCCGGACGAGGATAAAAGTTATGCCAAGCTTGTAAATTTTCAAAACTGGCGCCGTGTTCTCGTAAAGCTGTGATGTCATCTTTATTTATAGTGCTGGCATTCAAAGCAATTGGCATTTTCTGCGAAAGTTTAGCTATAGTAGCTGTGGATACACCGTCATCTACTCTTAGTCCAGTTAATCCCAGACTTTCAACCAGCTTTTCGTTATCTAGTGCAATACCTAATTGCTCTAATCCCTTCTCAGAAACGTCAGCAATGATATCTGTTTCTAAATTCTGGCACCACTTGGTTAATTCAGCTAATCTTTTCAAAACAACTTTTTGATCATCTTCTGGTATGTGCAATGAAGTAAAAACAGTAGTTAAACCAGCATTACGCATCGCTAGCAAATAATTATAGTCATCAGCCGTAAAATCGCGGTTGAGATACATTGAAAAACCTAGCATAGTATTCTAATTCTCTTCCTTTATATGAAATCACTTACATGTACAATTATACTATTTTATTCTTAAAAAATTGCACAATAAAAAGCCATGAGCAATTGCTCATGGCTTTAATAATTAAATTAACTTAGTTAGATTCTCGTAATATAAATGTACTCCAAGGCGCAATGCCTTTCAACAAGTCCAAATCATCTGGACAGATATGACCAACAAGATTACGTCTGCCGTCATTTGCAAATGGAGTTAAAACAATTTGTAATTCTCCCTTGTAGCGTGGATATTTATCATTGACAACAACTATATCTCCTCTTTCAAAAGAGGCTTTATCGTTATTATGTGCAGGAATATCTTCTTTAGCATAAACGACACGGGGTTGGGTATCACGCAACAAAAATTCCGAAGCATCACCGCGATACAAATGCGGCTTTTTAAGACAAATTGTCTTCTCAATTGGCAAAATATCTTGTTCAAATTCACTTCCTAGAACAGGAAATGGACTGTTAAAAGCTTTTGCAGCAGCAGCTAGTTCATCTTCACTAGCAAACGCATTGCCAAAAATAATATCATCAATTTTTTTACTCAAGCGCAAATGTGTTACTTGACTAAAAATGTCTCTTTGACGATCGCTTTCCATTGTTGGTAAGCCTTCGTGAACAGGCCACGGACCGAATTGAGCATTTTTAGATGAAATAAACGCAGCGGTATGTAAACCATAGTCACGATACTTTTGTGAATATTCATTAAAAATTTTCTCACTTAATCCCGTGTATTCTTGAGGATAAAAGTTATGACAACCAATTAGATTATCAATCTCTGGATCATAAGCCATAATACTATCCAAATAATTGGTACCACGACTCATATTAAGTTCTATTTTTAACCCATATTGATTATGAGTCATGGCGGCTTCTTCCATACCGCTGAAGCCTTCATCCAATCTTAAGCCCCAAACGCCTAAGTCATGGAAAAAGACTAAATCATTATAGTCAATTTTTAATTCTTTAAATAAAACGGGATTAATATCAACTAGGGTTTTAAACCCTAAATCATTTGCATAAGCAACGTCTTTTTTTAACTTGGCAAGTAAATCTTCACCGCTGGCACTCTTTAATTGCAAGAGTGAAGAAAAAATTCTGCTGTAGCCATACTTGTGAGCTAAATCCATATATTCTTTATCCTGCTCAAATGTACTTTGTTCGGGATAAAGGGAAATACCTAACTGTTTCATAAAATTATTGCTCCTTAAACTTTATTAACTTTTTCAGGATCCATGTTATTAGATGCAATAACGAATGGTACATAGATTAGGAAGCCAACAACCATATTAACAATTTGTAAGATAACTGAACGCCAGTCAATCGTAGCGATTATTGCGTTAAGAAATGGCGGCATTGCCCAAGTAGTCTGTACTGCAACCGGACTTACCCAGCCGAGACTTAGAACACCGTAAGCAATTGATACCATAACTAATGGAGCAAGAATGAATGGAATAATGTAAATTGGGTTCAAAACAATTGGCATACCAAACATCATAGGCTCGTTAATGTTGAAGATTCCAGGTACAAGAGAAACCTTAGCAACAGCACGTTCATCTTCACGTTTTGAAAAGGCAAGAACAGCTAGGATAAGTAACAGTGTTGAACCTGCACCACCAATCCAAACGTAAAGGTCGAAGTCGCTTCTAGTCCACATATATGGTAAAGCTTTTTGCATCTTGTGGGCATTAACGTTAGCGATTAATGCTGTTGTCCAAATACTTTCAGTAACTGGAGCAAGAACATTGGTACCATGAATACCAAAGAACCAGAACAGTTGTACTAAGAATACAATTAATAATAATGAACCATAGCCTTGACCCATCTTCATTAATGGCTCTTGAATTGTTTGAGCAATTAGGTCAATAACCGTAGTGTTCTTTAAACTAAATAGATAATCAATAATACCGACAACGAACAAACCAGCAGTTGCTGGAATAATACCAGTAAAAGCATTAGAAACTGCAGGTGGCACACTTTCAGGCATCTTAATAGTAATATGTCTCTTAACTAAAGCAATATAAACTGCAACTGAAATGGCACCCATAATCATTATGGTAAAGAAGCCGTAAGCACCAAAGTACTTGTTAAAGTTAAACCAGCCCCAGGCACTAACATTTTTACCGACAACAGCTGTACCAGCATCAGTTAAGGTCTTTATATCACCTTTAGTAAGAGCATTTTTCAAATCAACTGAAAAGCTCTGAGGCAAGCTCATAATAAATGTGCCTAGTGTAAGAAGACCACCCGCAATTGGTTCAACTTTATACTGTACACACATCTGATAACCAAAGGTAAAGGCAAACAGCAAGCCCAAAATAGCAGTTGATCCTGTCCAGACCATTGCATTGATACTGATCAGCCATTGCATTGAGTTAACAACACCCATCCAGCCTAAGTTGGTGGGAACATCTCTAAAAATGGCATTCAATACACTAGCAACAGAACCAGCTAACATTATTGGCATTATCGAAATAAAGGCATCACGTAAAGCCACAAGCCAGCGAATTGAACCAATCTTGGCTGCAACAGGTACTAGATGCTTATTTAGCCAATTAATTATAGCATTCATAATATTTCCTCCTACTAATATTTCACTACAATTGTATTATAGCACATTAAATGGAAACGTTTTACTATAAATCGGTGAAAAATGTTGTGGCAGTAAGGCTTAGAGCTTTGGTATAAACCAAATTAGTCTTGTATTTCAATATATTTATAGCTTTTGAATATAAATGGTATATACCATATTTTTCTTCAAAAAATTTTTAACTTTTTTCTTTATGCAATTAAAAAAGAAATTATTAAATTTATATTGTATCCAACCATGAGCTTCATATATCATGTTCACAAATTCTTAGTTACACCTTGTCCTTGTATGGTCGGTATGTCTCATGTTTGGTTGAATATTCCACTATACTTTTTATCTTGTTATCAGAAAAAGCTATTAGAGAAACACCGTCAAAACAATATTCTTGCTTTTCTTTAGCATCAAAAAACCAAGTAACTACAAACTGGTTAGAGGAAGTATAAGCCATGCTCAAAATATCCCATTTTAAAACTGTCTGCTCTTTAGACTTTGAATTGATATAGGCTTTTAGCTCATTTAATCCCTCATAAGTAGCACCATAACATTCACGGTAATAGACATCTTGGCTAAACCAGTTATCAAGTCTACTAAAATCGCTTTCTAGCCATGAATTAAAATATTCTCTAATAATCTTTTCCTCAGCGAAAAGTTGCTCAGTTGTGTGCATCATTTTGCCTCCTGCCAGTTTTCATTTTGACTTTCAGAATCTATCAATATTATAAGCTTAAAGTTAAAGAGCTTTATAGCGAACTATTTCGGATAAATAAGTTTAATATTCTTTTGTTTAAAGTACTCTAACCATTCTACACTTGGTTTTTTATCTGTAATCACATTACTTAATTTTGAAGCATCAATCAAATGAACGAAACCTTTTTTATCAAACTTCGTTGAATCCACTAGCAAATAAACTTCACTTGCTTGTTTAATCATTATTTTTTTGATTATAGCTTCAGAATCAGTTGAGTCTGTTACCCCTTGCTCCATATCTAAACCTTTACAGCTAATTAAGGCTACATCGACATTATAGTTTTGCAAAGTCCGCTCAGCTATCGCACCATGAAAAGAAATACTGTGTCGATCTAATATTCCTCCTGAGCAAATAAAGTTTGCACTTCCCGTATATAGTTGTCTTGGAACTTCAGCGGAATTAGAAACTACAGTTAAATCAGAGTCACGTAAATATTTCACTGCATTAACAACAGTAGTACTTGAATCAGCAAATATACTATTGCAATTAACTAAAAGTGGTATCACTTGCAGAGCAATTTTATCCTTACCATCTTTATTCTTAGATAAACGCCGATAAAATGGAACTGCAAAATCAACCTTTGCTTCATTAAGTACCGCTCCTCCGTAAGTACGATTAATGAAGCCCTCAGATTCTAATTGGTTTAAATCCCTTCTAATAGTCTGATTGGTAACATTAAACTTATCACTTAATTCTGAAATATTCACAGTGTGATTGTTCATTAATTCTTTTTTTATAAGTTCTATTCGTTCCATATTAGTTCCCACTTCCGCCGTTCTATAAGACTATTCTAGCAAATGTTTAATTCATATAATATGAAATTGTTTCACATTTTTTTAAAAGACAAAATAAGACCAAGTTTTTCAACCTGGTCTATTTTATATAATTCTGACAATAAAATAAATTTTAAAATATAACTTAATAGTTTTCCAGCCTTAAGTCAGCTTTATTTTGAGAGCCCAGAACATGAATCTTATGAACTGCTTCATCTTTTATAGCTTCACGTACATACTTTTGAACTTCTAGATAAAGTTGGTCACTATGAGCGTTAGCAGCTTTCATTGCAGCAATACCCAGATCAGTATGAATGTTAACTTTACAAATTCCCATTGATACAGCTTTAGATACCTGTTCATCAGGAATTCCAGAAGCACCGTGTAAAACCAATGGTACAGGAACTGCCTTAGCTACTTTTTCCAAAACCTCAAAATTAAGATGAGGAGTAGAAGTATAGACACCGTGTACCTGACCAATAGCTACAGCTAATGAGTCACAATGAGTTTTATCCACAAATTCTTTAGCTACTGAAGGATCGGTATACTGATAATCTTCCATTGCTTTTTCATACTTATTAGGATCAGCTACGTGACCAAGTTCAGCTTCGACACCAACATTTAATGGATGAAAGTAATCTACTACTTTTTTAGTTTCAGCAATATTTTCTTCAAATGGTAATTTCGAAGCATCCCTCATGACAGAATTCATTCCGTAATCATAACCATTTTTTACAATATCAAAACTGCGACCGTGATCCCAGTGAGTTATTACAGGCAGTGTGGAATGTTTAGCCATTGAAACCATCATTCCAGCATATTCCTCAAATATTGTATTGTGAATAAAACCAGTACCAAAGGATATAATCACCGGAGAGTTTTCTTGTTCACTGGCATCCATGACCCCTTCAAGCATTTCGACATTCCAAACGTTAAAATGTGGAATAGCAAAATGATGTTTCTGTGCAATTTTTTCCCAATATCTAATATCTGCTAGCATACCAAATTATCTCCAATCTTAATCATCATAGTCATAATGAAATACTACTTTGATGGCCGATTTATCTGCCATAGCATCAAAGCCTTTTTGCCATTCCGATAGTCCAAATCTATGAGTAATCATTGATTCAACGTCAATTTTGTGAGCTGCCAGCAGCTTAATTGTACGACGCCAAGTAGATGAACTGTATGCCTGGTGGCCCTTAATATCAATATTCCATTCAGTAATACGATTGATTGGAAAGTTAAATGGCTGGTAACCCATGCCGACACGTACGATCGTAGCATTTGGACGTACCATCTCAATTGCTTGGTGTAATGCGACCATAGCGCCTGAACATTCAATAACAGTGCCTAGATTATCTTCGCCTATAATCTCTTTGCAGCGGCTTACAACATCTTCTTTAGAGCCGTTAATACAATCTGTTGCACCCAATTTCTTAGCGACATCAAATCTATATTTTGTATCTGCATCAAGACCAACCATTACAATCTTCAATGCTCCCATTAATTTTGCAATTTGAACTGAAAATAATCCCAATGGTCCTGTACCAAATATCACTACATCATCGCCAGGTTTTAAGCCAGATTGCTCTGCAACAGCTTTATATGCATTACTAATAGGATCAAGACAACTTGCTTCTTCATATTTGACACCATCAGGAATCTTCCACAATGCGTGTTTGTGAATACGCAGTATTTCACCGGGAACTAAACAGTATTTAGTGTAGCCACCACCCCAATGATTATTATCTAAACCTAAATTGACCTTATGTAGGCAAAGGAGAAAGTCACCATCATCACAGGCTGGACATACACCACAAACATGGCCTGTATTGTCAGAAACTACTCTGTCGCCTACTTTCCAATCTGTTACCTTGTCGCCAACTTTAACAATATCACCAGCAAATTCATGGCCACGAATAGAGTTAAATTCTTTTGAACCATTATCAACTTTATAGTGCTTCATATCCGCACCACAAATAGTGGCAG
The DNA here is from genome assembly GCF_042679465.1 of Lactobacillus melliventris. NCBI lineage: Bacteria > Bacillati > Bacillota > Bacilli > Lactobacillales > Lactobacillaceae > Lactobacillus > Lactobacillus melliventris. Next base: position 39,616 of record NZ_JBHTMT010000004.1, read on the forward strand.
CTTTAATTTCTACTAAGACATCCTCTGGACCAACTTCTGGCACAGGAACATCAATCATCTTATAACCGCCGAATTCTTTACCATAACGAGCTAAAGCTTTCATTTTAATATCCTCTTTCTACTTTATTGAACCAATTTCTTCTACAGATTTTCCTCTTGTTTCAATACCAAAAATACCAATTATAATTGCCGTTATTAAACATGTGATTCCAAGTAATATGAATACTCCGGTAATACCAACTGAATCAAGCAACTTGGCAACAATGAAAGGAACAATTATTCCACTAATCCTTCCTATGGCATTACACAAGCCAGATCCTCTTAATTTGGCATAGGTTGGCCAAATTTCAGGTACATATACAGCAGACGCATAACAAACAAACATATAAACTGAAATCATTAGGAAAAAGCCCAAAATCGAGATCATTAACATACTCCTTTGAAAAGAGTAAATATAGCCTAGTACGGCCATGATGCTCAAGAGACCAATCCCCATAACTTTGCGCGGTATTTTATCCATTATTAGCGTTGCAATAAAAATACCTACAGGTGCACCAAACATGTTCATAGTATTAAGAAAAACAGACTTCTTAAGATCTATTCCTTGAGCGAGAAACATAGTTGGTAACCAGTTTATTAAGGTATATTGCGTAACATTCATAGCAATTAAAGCAAATGAACCAAGTATTACTCTTTTAAGCAATTTTCCTTTAAAAAATTCCGTATAAGAAATATTTTGTTTTTCTTCTTCATTTTTTTCAGTCTTGTCTTTATGAATTTCAGGCAAAACACTATTAGTCTCTTTTGAAACCTCATTTTCAATATTGGTTAAAACTTTTTCTGCGTCAGCATAACGTCCCTTTGACTCTAACCATCTGGGGCTTTCGGGAAAGGCTTTCCACGCAATTAGAGAAATGAATGTTGAAAGTAACGCAGGAATTACAAATTGCAACCTCCAGTTCATTTCTGGAGCAACAATTTCTGTTAGTAGCATTGCTATCAATGAGCAAATAGGATATGACCAATTTCCCACAAATGAAATTCGGGATGACCAAGTACCTCTACTTCTTGAAGGCATGTATTCCGTAAAACTGGCAAAAAGTATAGTTAATAGCGCTCCTAAAGCCAGTCCCATGAAAAACCTAACTACCATTAAGAAATTCATGTTCGGAGAAACAGCTGCAACTAACATAGTAATTATGTGCATTACTTCAAAAAGCAAAAAAGTTTTTTTCCTGCCATATTTATCACCAATGGAACCACCAATTAAAGCTCCAAAGAACATACCAGCAGTGCTTAATGAAGTAAACAATGCTGTCTGACTATTGTTTGTCCAACCAATTACTTTTAATTGTGCAAGGACCAGCCCTCCTATTGCATTACTCCAGCAGGTTAATAATGCAAAACCAACTATTGCAAAAATTTTCCAATGAAATTTACTAGTTGGCAATCTATCTAATCTTGCCCCGGCAAAGGGCGAATTGTCATTTTTCATGTTGACCTCCTTACAAGAAAGTCCTTACTATCGATCGAGTCATGACTCAACTATTATACTAAGCCGAAAATGTTAAAAGTCAATCTTTTTTGTGATATAAATTTTCTTTTGCAACATTATTTATGCAAAATTTATAGCTTTTATTGCTTATATAAAAGCATTTTTAATATTGTGAACAAAATAATTATTTTTTTATTTTTACATTTTATGTTTCAAATGAACATTAATGGGTGTATTATTATGTTAGCGATTTCAGAAATAGAAAAGGGGATTGACATGAAAGAACCAAAGCAATCAGAACAAGTTCTCGATAAACTGCCTTTTTCAAAATGGCATTTAGAAAACTTTTTCCTTTTAGGGTTTGGACTTCAAATAAACGGTGTTCTTAATTCTTCAGGAAATTCAATCTTAGCTGATTTAATTCATAAAGGTTGGTCTAATAACTATTTAAACGCAGCATTTTCTTCTGCTATGATGATTGGCTTTTTTATCGGATCACTTATAGGTGGCTGGTTAGGCGATAAAATTGGCAGAAAAAAGTCAAATGAAATTTCCATTTTGACTTTTGCCGTGTTTTCATTAGTTGCTGCACTTGTACCCAACATGTTCTTGCTGATTGTTAGCAGAGGCTTAATGGGAATAGGTATGGGAGCTGGAATAGAACTTGGATATGGTTCATTTACTGAATTATTGCCAGCCAAATTCAGGGGAAAATGGCAAGCCATGCTTTCTTGTTTCGGCAATTTTTCACCTTTAATTGCATCCCTGCTTTGCTTAATAGCAATTCCAACTATTGGATGGAGATCAGTTTTTATAATTTGTTCGGTTAGTGCTTTCATTATACTTTTCTTTTTCCATAAGTTTTTCAAGGAATCGCCACATTGGTTATTACAAAACGGACATAAAAAGGAAGGAGAATGCTTACTTAACGAAATAGTTAAAAGAGTTGAAAAAGAGCAAGGCCATAAAATTAATATTTCAGTTAATGAAAATGACAACAGAAAACTTAATTCAAGCCAAAAAGTTAAAATACCATTCAAGAATTTTTTCTTTGGTGCATTAGGAAGGCGAACATTAATTTGTTCCACTACGCTGATTGCAATGAACCTAGCGCTTTATACGATAAATAATTGGATACCCACGATTTTTGTCAACAACGGTATAACAGTCACCAAGTCCCTTCTTATGACCACTATTATGATCGTTGCGGCACCTTTGGGAACTTATTTTTCAACATTCATTATTGAATTTTTACCCCGAAAGTTGTTCGGAGGAATTTTTATCATAGCTATTGCAATTTTAGGCTATATTTATGCACAACAAAGGTCTGAGGCGAGTATTTTAATAATCGGCTTTATTATGATTTTTATCTTATACATTTACAATAGTTTTTCCTCTGCAGTGTATGCAACCGAACTTTGGCCTACACAAGTTAAAATGCGGGGTTTAGGTATTTCAAATGCTATTGGCAGATTTGTAGCTATTACATCTCCATATTTAATCGCCTGGATACTTACAGATTTTGGAGTAGTTGCTGTTTTTATCACTTTAGGAATTCTTTTAGGACTTTGCGCACTTATTATTATTTTATTTGGTATTGAAACCAGAAAGAAAACAATTAATGAAATCGATAGTTCCATTAATTTAGAAAGTAATAGAGAGGTTAATCATGCATAATACAAAAGCAATACTGGAAAAGCCAGGAAAAATGGTCATTAAAGATGCAGAAATTGAAGATCCTAAAGATAACGAAGTACAAATAAAAGTCTGTGATGTTAGTATTTGTGGCTCTGACATGCACGGCTTTACTGATGGACCTTATTTACCACCTGAAGATCCAAACCAAGAAATCGGTTTGGGTCATGAAACTGCCGGAATAATTTCTAAGGTTGGAAAAAATGTTACTAACTTTAAAGTTGGTGATCGTGTAGCTATGGAACCTGGTGTTCCTGATGGCACCTGTGAATTTTGCAGATCAGGTCATTATAATGTCTGCCCTAATGTAGATTTCCTGGCAACTGCTCCTAACTATAAAGGTTCCTTAACAAACTATATTAATCATCCAGCCGAGTGGACCTATCATTTACCCGATAATATGAGTCTGGTTGAAGGAGCCATGACAGAGCCAGCTTCTGTGGCAATTCACGCTGCCGAGTCAGCTGGCAATTTAATTGGTAAGTCAGTCGTCATATTAGGTGCAGGAGCAGAAGGTTTACTTACGACAATGGCAGTCAAGATGGCAGGCGCCTCTACAGTTGTTGTAATAGACATTGTCGATAATCGCTTGGCAAAAGCCAAAGAACTTGGTGCAAATTCTACATTTAAAGGTGATGATCCAGATGTAGTTGATAAAATTAAAGCAGTAGTTGGAACCAATGGCGCTGATTTTGTATATGAATGTGCTGGTAGCAATGCGACTGCACAAATCGGCTTAAAGATTGTTAAGCATACTGGAACCTTCTTTATTCTGGGTACTATACCAGGAGCAACGCCAGTAGAATTTCTGAAAATTAACAGAGAAGTAACAATTCATACTCTATTTCGTTACGTCAACGATTATCCTAAAACTATCAAAATGATATCAAGTGGAAAATTCAATGTAATGTCAATTGTAGATAAATATTTCATGTATAAAGATATTCAAGAAGCATTTGAATTTGCTACAACACATAAAAGCGAATTTATCAAAGGCGTAGTAATAGTTGACAAATCTTATAAATAAGGTGAGTTATATGACGCAAGATGTAATTTGTGTGGGTACTGCTTTAGTTGACATACCACTATACCCTGTTAGCTCAGAAACATTAAATAAAGTATCTTTCCCGTTAAATGATATATCTATGAAAATAGGTGGAGATGCAATAAATGAGGCCATTGTCTTATCAAAGCTAGGTAAAAAGGTTGCTCTAATCAGTGCTGTTGGTGATGACGGAGCTGGAAATTACATTAGGAAAATTGCTCAAAAAAATAAAGTTAATATTTCTTCTGTAGAAGTCAACCCTAATCTCACTACTTCAATCAACATCGGCTTAGTTAAACCAGATGGTCAAAGAACTTTTCTGACAAATAAAAATGGTAGTCTTTGGAAAATGAATGAAAATGATATAGATTTTCAGGCAATCACTGATAGTAAAATCTTATCAATGGCAAGTATTTTCAACAATCCATTAATTGATGATCAAGTTATATTAAAAATTTTCCAAAAAGCCAAAAAGGAAAATATGACAATTTGTGCCGATATTGATGCCCCCCGTTTAGGAGAAACGATTGATAATATTAAAAATATTCTTCCCTACATTGACTACTTCTTCCCAAACGATACTGAGGCAAAAGATCTGACAAACCAGCCTGATTTAGACTCACAATCTGATTTGCTATTAAAACTCGGTGTTAAAAATGTCGTTATTAAAACCGGGGCAAATGGCTGTTTCATTAAAAACAAGAAAATGAAAAAATATCTACCATCCTATGAGGTGCCATCAAATATCGATATAGATACAACAGGAGCCGGTGATAACTTTGCTGCTGGTTTTATTTCTAAGTTAGCTGAAGGACAAAGTTTTGAAAGCTGTGCTCGGTTTGGTAATGCTGTAGCTTCTCTTTCTGTCAGAAAACTGGGCGCTATTGATGGTGTAAAAAATGAACATCAAGTAGAACAATTACTTAAAAATTATCAAAAAGGAGATAATAATGAATTTAGGAGATAATATGCAAGTTTCAAGAATAGGATTAGGTACTTGGGCTTTAGGCGGAGGTCCAGCTTTTACCGACTACGATAACCATCAAGCTGCACTAGATACTATTAGAGGAGCCTTAAAATACGGTATCAACTTGATTGATACTGCGCCAGGATATAATTTTGGTGAAAGTGAAAAATTAGTTGGTGAAGCTATCAAGGGTAATAGGGAAAAATATAAAATTATTACTAAATGTGGTATTACGTGGGAAAGAAAAGGAGCATTCTTCAATAAAGTTGGAGATAGATCACTATACAAGAACCTAACTCCTGAATCTATTTCGTTAGAACTATTTGATACTTTAAAAAGACTACAAACTGATTATATTGATATCTATATGACTCATTGGCAAGCTGTTGAGCCATACAAAACTCCAATAGCTGAAACCATGAGATACCTTATGGAACTTAAAGATAAAGGAATTATTCGCGGAATAGGTGCAGCTAATGTTAACGCTGACGACGTACGCGAATACCTCAAGTACGGACAATTGGATATTATTCAATGTCGTTATAGTTTACTCGACAGAGAAGTTGAAGATGAACTGCTGCCATTGTGCAAGGAAAATAATATTGTTTTACAAGCATATTCTCCGTTATCAATGGGCATTTTATCCGGAGCTGTTCCTCGTGATTATGTCCCACCTAAAGGTTCCGCACGTAATGGTAAGAAATGGTTTAAACCAGAAAATCTGGCAAAAGTAGACGACATGCTTGATTCTTGGAAACCTTTATGTGAAAAATATCATTGTACTTTAGCCAATTTGGCTATTGCTTGGGTATTAAATCAAAGTGATAACATTAACGTCTTAAGTGGCTCAACTTCGATTGATCAGCTTGATGAAAATAGTAAAGCTATGAAAATTATAATTGAACCAGATGACTTGAGACGAATGAGAGAAATGGCAGAAGACTTAGACAATTAAGGTATAAACTACTTTTATTAACGCGCTTTTTACAAAAAATCACCTTTTAATTTAAAAATATGTATTCCTAAACTTCAAGAAACTAAATTAGTTACGCTTTAAGAGATGTTTCTCTTTGTGTAAATAAAAAAGAACACAATTCACTTTTTCAGTGAATTGCGTTCTTTTTAGTTTATCTGATTTTATTTACACTTTATTTATTTGTCGTGACGTAATCAGTGATAGTTACAGGTTTTTGGAAACCATTAGCACTAATAATTGTCAGTATCGTATTATTGTTGCTAAATTGTACAGCACTCTTGTCTACACCATTTACGCTGGCAACTAGATCAACAATTTGACTGGCTTCAGTTAATGACAAGTTCTTTAAATCACTAACAATTATCTTTTTACCATTTAAAGCTGCTTTAGCAGTATTAATTTTACTTAAAGCATCATTTACTTGAGTAACAGTTGACTTAGCAGTGTTAACCTGACTTCCACTGGATATAGCTGCGTCATAAGCATCGCGTAATGATTTAGCAGAAAGCTTATAAGCATCACTGGCTTTAACAGTTGTATCTTGACTCAAAGCATCCTGCAACGCTTTTTTATCGGTTGCTGAAGCAAAAGTATTTTCATTCTTAGCTGCTTCTGGAGTGTTGACTGGTGATAATTTAACACCATTAACGTTACTAATATCCGATTCTCTCAGATAGCCATTTTTATCACTTTGCAACTTGTAAAACAGTGCAGATTGGTTTTCAGCAGCTACCCAAATATAACGCAATTCTGTTACACGGGCAGTGTGGCCTTTAGCAAAGGTCTTAGTTGATTGTAGAACTCCTTTATTGTTGTAGACATTAGCGGTGCGAGCTAAAGTAACAGTTGTCACATTTTCATCACTTTCAGGCTTTGAATTTGCAGGCTCAAGTTGCTTGCCAGTTACAATTCCCACATTATTCTTTTTAACCCATTGATCATTACCTGGGTAATTAGCGTCATTAATGTGATAATAAAGCTTTTTACCTATATATTGTAATTTATCAACTGTTACCTTTTCACCACTCCTAATCAGAGTCTTGGTGGTTTCACCATTACTATCGTAGACATATGCATTGTGATTAAGAAGAATTACAGTTGGGTCGTTTTGATTATCGCTTGGTACATTTTCATTCTTACCAGGTTTCTTATTTACTGGCTTTAGTTTAGCACCACTGGTTTTACCAACATTTGCGGCTTTTATAAACTGATCACTTTGACCACTAATTCTGTAAAACAACTTTTTACCAATATAAATTAACTGGTCGACGGTAACAGTTTGACCTTTCTTAATTTTCTTCTTGTCTGTTTTGCCTTTAGCATTATAGATATATGAATTATGCTTAATTTTTGCAGTAGCTACTGGTGCACTTTTAGTGACCTTTTTACCATTAACATAGCCAACATTAGCAGCCTTAATGAAGGCATTATTACCAATGCTGTAATAATCCTTCTTATTAATAGTTACTTTACTACTAAATGATAGAGTAATGCCTTTAGCAATTTTAGTGTTTTTAGCACTACCCATGTAGGTCTTCAAGCGTTTACCATTTTTGTCATAAACATAAGCATTATGACTCAACTTAATGGTATTCTTCTTTGTCGTCTTTTTCTTAGCGGTAGTCTTGTTAGCGGCTTGAACCACAACAGCTTGACTTGCACTAAGCACAGGACTGACACCTATTAATGCAGCAGCAGATACCATTAATAATTTTCGACTAATTTTCATTTGTTTCCAACCTCGTTATTTAAAATTATATCGGTACATAATATTGTATACTTAAAAATCGCTAATTCAAATAGCTTAAAGCATTACTTACCTTTTTTTAACACTCTTGCATCAATGTAAAATGTCTGCAAAATTCTTTTAATCTAATTATTATTACTTTCCGCTTCTTGGCGCATCTTGTTTTCACTAATAGCAGTATAAAATAAGAAAATTAATGCCACAAATGAGGCAACGTAAAGAACTGAGTTGCTGGCGATCCAGCCAAATTTATCAACTAGTATCCCGATTAAAGCAGTAGCCAGAGTTTCACCAAAAATGTATTGGAAAAAGCCCATGAAACCCGTTGACGCACCTACTGCATATTTCGGCACAACTTCATTAATCATCAGACCCACAAGTGTCAACGGTGCGTAAATCAAATTACCCATTATGATTAAAGCGGCAATTATCAGAGCATGATTATTACTGAAAAAATATAGCGTTAAGCAAATTAACGTCCCAATTACGCAAGCGATTGAAACTAATGCACGGCGACTTTTTAAAGCATCTGAAATTGCTCCAATAATAATTACTCCCGGAACTGATGCTAATTCAAAAATGCCGATAATCCATTTAGCAGCTGCAGGATCAAAGCCTTTATTTTGGACTAAATAAGATGGGATCCAGCTCTGAATGCCATAGCGAACCAGATAAAGTGACATTGAAGTCAAAGTAACTGTCCAAACTAATTTATTTTGCAAGATATATTTAACAAAAATCTGGCCCACACTCAAATCAGTCTGATCCGCAGTAGAAACTTGGCCATTATCCAGAATAACTTTGTCACCTGTATAAGTAGAAATATCAGGTAACCCGACCACCTTAGGTCTATCAGCACCCAAAACTAAAATTAAGATGCAAATGATAAAGGAAACTGCTGAGGATGTATAAAAGACAGCTGGAATTGAACCTGAAAAAAGGAAAACCGCCAGTTGCACTATGGCTACACAAATAAATGAGCCGGCATTATGTGCTGAAGACCAAATGGAATACATTGTTCCCCTCATTCTTGGTCCCCACCAGAGCTGAATCATTTTTTGGCAAGCTGCAGCCCCCATTCCTTGTGTGACTGCCATTAAAAACATTAACAACATCATTAAATAAAGGTTGTGAGTTGAACCTAAAAAAATATTTAAGATTGCAGACAATAAAAGTCCTACCATTAAATACCGGTTGGAATCACACCTATCTGCCAATACCCCCATAAAGAGTTTGGCTATGCCATAGCCAATACCAAAACAAGACAAAATGAGACCAATATTAGCTGTAGAAAAATGATATTCTTTCATAATATCATTTTGTTCTGTGGTAAATACAAGGCGAATGATGTAGTACCCAATATAGCCAATACAAGTTGCTAGTAAAACTCCTAGTTGCCGCCATCTGTATGTTTGTGCCACTTTTTCTTTAGGAACTAGCATATTCGAATCAGGCTGTTTTAAAATCCATTTAAACATCATAAATGCCTCCTCCCCTTCAGGATATCATAGAACTTTCTCAATACTTAAAATGGTGCAACTAATTTGAAACATAACAAATCATGCATTGCGGCAACTGTATTTTTTCTTCGTATTTTAGCAAATCAAATAAATTATATAACAATATTATTTAGATATATATATAAATTTTAGCTGTCTTATTTTGAACAGTTTTTTTAATATCATCATCTAATTTTTGCCAATAAAAGCCAATTATTGTTATCTAAAATTTAATGCTAGCGTTATCTTTATTTAATTTAAGCTGTCTTATTTTTGCAAAATTTGTTATTTATAAACTAATACTTTAAAAAACGCAATAATTGACATTTATATCATCATCTACTAAATTGATAATTATATAGTAAATGGAAATTAGAAAGGAAATTTCTATGTTAGGAAAGAATAATTACAATGAACGGGTGAAAAAAATGGCAAAGCAGGCTAAGCAAGACCATTTCTCAATTCGTAAATTGAGTATTGGTACTACTTCTGTATTGCTTGGCTTTACTTTTTTAGGCTTAAACAGCAAAACAGTTAAGGCTGATACAGTTGTTCCACCTCAACTAACTGAGAAGAATACCTATTCTCAAGCAGAAATCTTTTCGCAAGACAGCAACAAAAATACCACACGAGCTACATCTACTGCTACATACAAAACAAACAAGCCAGAAGGGGAACCAAATTTAACCGCATTTTCTGGCTTGAGTTCGTTTTTGAGGGAGAATAATAGTAACAGTAAACAAAATGACACTGCTCAAGTAGGTCAGACCCCTGCCAATGACGACGATACAGGCAAAGAAGAGCCTAACGCAAATAGTGCAGACAACAATGATATTAACAAAGGCACTGAAGACAAAACAGGCATTAGCAGCGATAACTCGGACAAAGAAGAGCCCCATACAAACGGTACTGCTAAGCAGGAAACTGGCAAAACAGATAAAAATAAGGACGCCGCAAAGTCTAAGATCACCGCAAAAGATGCAAAAGACGCTGGTAAAAAAGTAAGCGTTGGTAACTGGAAGGATTTTATTAGCGCCCTAAACAATAGTAATGTCAGTGAAATTGCTATTACCAATAATATTATTGCTGACAGAGAGACAGGTCATAATCGCCAGGCTTTTCAAGGTAGAAAATTATTAATTAAGTCTGCAGGTAATGCGAAATATACCCTTGATTTCAAGAGTAACCACCCTACTCTTACCGGTAATTCTTCTTTAGATATTACTTATGAAAACTTAATACTTAAAAGTACAGACTATTATGGTGTCGCTGATACTTACAATATGACTAAAGGGCAAACGGCTAAAATCACTTTTAGAAATATTGATTTTTATGGTTCACAATTAACATATACCAAAAATAATACTGACATTATTTTTGAAGGCCAAATTCACGCTGAAACTGTCAAAATTCCAAGCAATATTGGCGGTTGGTTTGACGGTAATAATCAGCAGCTTTTAGAATTCACCAATAGCAATAACAGCATTACTTTTAAAGCAGGCTGCCACTTTGACGGTTCGACATTTGGCGGAACTTTGATTGAAATGAGAGGAGAAGGCAATTCTCTTAATGTTGAACAAGGAGCAGTTGTTGACCTGACCCCACTTAAGACGTACGATGGCTCAAATGGTGCTAATAACAGTGAACACGGCAATCCAGTCAGTGCCATCTTTATTAGTGACGATGCGCAAGTAACTGTTCACGGTCAGGTGAACATTAACATCGGACAAAGTGAAGGAATTAAGTATGCGGGCAAGCAAAATAATGGCCAGGCCAGAGCCATTTATTTAAACAACGCCAATTCAAAGGTCAATATTAGCAAAAATGGTGCAATTACCGTTAACACGAATGGTAATATTTCAACTAAAAATAAGCAAAGCCTGATTTATATTGGGGGCGATTTTGCCATTAACTCAGGTGGTGCTCTCAAAATTACCGGGCAAAACATGGGCAATTATAGTGGTTCGCTAGTGCAAATTGACGGTACAGCTAACGTGCAAAACGGCGGCTTTGAAATTCAATTAGTTGGTGATGCCGGTACTGGTGCAATAAAGCTGGTTGATGTGGCCAATACTGGGCAACTGATTGTTAATAACCCTACTTCTCTTGTGTTAGATGCTCATCTGAATAACAATGATCGCACCAGTATTATCGGTGATAATAAAATCACCGTGACAAATGTTCGCCAGTCCTTAAACCTTGGTGAACTGTTAAATGGATCTGCTCTTGGCAGCAACTTAGTCTTGCCGCCTTTTCATGTTTTACAAGTCGAAAAAAATGCTAAAACTGTCGCAGTTAACAAACTGGAAGTATTAAACGGTCAAAGGATCTTCGACTTAGAAAAAGTCAAAAAAGATAGCCCCCAGCTTAGCGCCATTCTCAGTAAAGCACCTGAAAACTTCCAGAAATTGCTGCAAAATTACAATCATCAAAGCTATGACCAGCTCTTTCGAGCCATCGTGGAAGCAGCTTTTTCCAATAAAGACAACCCAGGCTACAATAACATCAGATTTACACCGGCTAATCAAAGCGGCTTCTTAGACATAGACCCAGAAGATGTGACGGTAATTAATCAAGAAGATGGTTCAAAACTAGTCAAAGGTTATGTATTATACTATGATCCTGCAAAAGATGGTCCTGATAGTGACAGCTTTTTTAAAAACATCTTACCTGGTGGTACCGAAGCCTATGTTTTAGCCAGGTTTAAAGATAGTGGTGTATACAGAAATGGTCAAGCTGTTATTGATTCAACAATCGCTAATCCCTACGCTGATACTGTTGATACTTATCGCGGTGAAGCAAATGATTTGGCAGCATTACCTACCAAATTTGCCGCTAAAGTTGCTCCTGATGGCTCCTTCACCATTACCATCCCTGCCGAAATTACTACCAGGATGGCTAAAGACGCCACAATTCAACTAACTCCACATGCAAACTTCATTGAATATAGTCCGTTAGACATTGCCAGTGGCGACCGCCCTACTATAGTTAGTCTCGGCATCAAACCGTTTAGCGAAGTACAACAAGAAGCAGCTCAGGAAATTACTGATGCTATTAATGCTGCTAAAACTAAAAAGCCGGCTAATTTGACTGCAGATCAGGAAAAAGCATTCTCTGATGCACTGAATGAAGCCGCCCAGTATGCTGCTACCAATAAAAATAGCAATTATGATTCTAAAAAATCAGTTTATGGCGTCCAATCATCCAAGACGGCAATCAGTGAAATAAATAATAGGAAAAAGACGGCTTTAGACTTGGTCAATAAGGCTATACAAACAGCCCAAAGTCAAGGAGAATATGAAAAAGCTAAAGCGGCTGCAATTGACAAACTAACTCAGCAAGCTGAGGAGCAAGTTAAAAAGTTCCCTGCACAGGAACAATCTATCACTGCCGCTAAAAACCAAGCCATTAGTAAAGTACAGGCTGCTGCCACAAATAACATTAACATCGATCAGGTTGTTAATGACGGTATTAATGCTATTAATCAAGCAGGAAAAGATTACCGAGATAATGTAAAAACTGATATTAACCAGGCAATTACAAAAGTCGAAAATGCTATTGACACAGTCTCAAAAGATGAGAATGTTAAATCACTGGTAGACGAGTTAATTAACGGTATAAAAGACAAGCTCAAGCGACCAAAAGAAATTGTTGCTCCTGACGGTGATCTTGATCAAGACGAAGATGAAGCGGCTATTAATAACCATCAAAAAGAAGCCAAAGCTCTACTCCCAGGTGTGCAAGATACTATTGATGCAATTGCAGCATTAGAAGCTGCTGCTAAAAAGCAAATAGCACAGTATGGTGATGATCGACCTGAAATTCAAGCTGCTTTAAATCAAGCTATCAAAGATATTATTAACAGCAATAATCCTAAAGATGATCTTAACAATGGTATTGATAAGATTAATGGCACACATACGGATAAAGTAAAAGACCAAGCAGCAAAAGATATTAAGGAGACAGCTGCTCAAGCTAAAGAACGGATTCAAAATTCTGATTTAACAGCGGATGAACAAAAAACATACCTTGATGAAATAGATGAAGCAGTTGCTGCTGCAACAGCTACTACTGGTGATACTGCCAAATCTATTTATGGCACTGATGACAGTGAAATTATCAATAAGAGAAAAGCTGCTGCTGAAAGTTTAATTAACAAAGCAGCTGCCAAAGCTGAAATTGCTGGTTATACTAAGGACTACGAGAATGTCCTTGGTCAAGTTGGCCAAGCCGAAACCGCCATGACAGATGCCCTAGCGGCAATTGATAAAATTGAGGATAATGCTGCAAGTAGTTCAAATATTGTCCAAGCAGAAAAAGCCGCTAAAGAAAATATCTTAAACGCATTTAAAGAAAATGCTAAAGCTCAGGTTAAGGCGGACGCAGAGACAGCTAAAGGCAATTTAGGAGTTGAGCAAGAAACTAATATTGATGACGCAGTCACCAATGCCGGTAACACGATTGACAGTCATAGCTCTGCTGCTGACATCAAGCAAGATATTACTGACGGCAAAAAGAATGTTTTAAATGCCTATAAGTCGGCTGCTAAAGCACAAATTGAGCAAGATGCAACTGAAGCTAAAAACAATTTAGGGGTTGAGCAAGAGTCTAATATTGATGAGGCAGTCACTAATGCTATCAACACGATTGCTAGCCATGACTCACTTACCGTTATCAACCAGGACGTTATTGACGGTAAAAAGAATGTTTTAAATGCCTATAAGGCTGCTGCTAAAAAGCAACTGGAAACAGTTAAACAAGACATTGTTAACAAAATTCAGAATAATCCTAATTTAACGGCCAAGAATAAAGACGATGCTGCCAATAAAGCCAGTGAATTGCTTACCGGAAGTCAAGGTTATAATAGCCGCATTGATAAGGCTGAAACTATAGCTGATATTAATACCGCAGTTAGAGAAGGCACTGCTGCATTAAACAATTTACTTGATGAGCAAAACTTAAGTGGTCGACGTAATCAGGCCATTGCAGCAATTCAGGATGCTAAAGACAAAGCTATTGCTAAGATTACAAATAATAAAAATCTGAGTGACGAGGAAAAAACCAAATATCAAGAACTAATTAATACTGCAACTGCTGCTGGTGTTGCTAAAATCACTCAAGATGAAGATGAAACTACAATTGCAACAGATGAAGACAGAGCCATTAAAAATATTACCGGTTATCAAGAAAATGCTGCTAATACCGGCTCTAATAATTTAAATAAGCAGCGTCAAGATGCAATCAAGGGAGTTGAAGAAGCAGCTAAAAACGCTTTAAGTACAATTGACGACTTTGACGATACTGTTTTAAGTCCAGAAGATAAACAACATTATCAAGAAACTATTAATAAAGACTTGGCTAACGCCAAAGCAGCAATTAATGCAGCTAAAGACAATGATGGTGTTAATTCTGCTAGACAAGCTGGTAAAACCAGTATTAATGAGGATTTGGCGGCCAGTCAATTAATAGTCGCAAAATCTCAGGCAAATATAGCGTTGCAAGATGAGAAGAAAAAAGACTTAGATACTATTAATCAGGCTTTTACTGATAATAAAATTAATAGCGAGCAAAAAGACGCACTAACAGACAAAATTAATGGCTTCTATGAAACGGCAACCAGCAAAGTATACAACGACTTGACTGCTGAACAAGTGGCTAAAGATAGGGATGATGGCATTGCTGCTATGGCCAGCGTTGCTAGCAGTATTGCCAGTGAAGAAGCAAAATACTTAGAACAACAAAAAGATGATGCTTTAACCAATAAAGACACTGGCCTAAATGCTCTAGCAGAGAAAATTCGGACAAGTATCGAAAAAGATCCTAACCTTTCCGGCAAAGAAAAAAGTGATTATTATGACGAAATTAGTTCTGCTTTAACTTCAGCCAAAACTGATATTCAAAATGCTCATTCTCAAGATGAAATTGCTACTGCAACAAACGCCGGTCGGGAAGCTTTAAATAAAATTCTTGCTAAAGTAGTATTGCAATCAAGTAGAAGCGCTGCGCTTAAAGAATTGTTGAACACCTGCACCGATGTTTCTAATCAAATTACCAACTTACAAAATGTTAACAGCACTACTAAAGACGGATTAATTAAACAGTTAACTGATTACTATAATGATGCAGTTGCTAAAGTAAAGAATGCTCCTGCTGCTCAAGTCGATTCTGAAAAACAGCAAGGCATTGATAATATGAACACAGTTATTAGGGATGCGCAAAGCCTTGATACCAATATTGATCATGCTAAGCAAGAAGTCGACAAGCAGGCTGATCAAGCAATTTCTACCATTAATCAATCTGCGATGTCTGACGCGGATAAAACTCAAACCATTGCAAAAATCAACGATGAAAGAGCTAAAGCTAAGCAAAATATTGAATTGCAAAAAAATAATGATGCCGTAGACAAAGCCAAAAATGATGGTAAAGATGCTATTGGTCAGGTTGCAGCCACAGCTATGACAGCTGATTTGGAGAATACTAAACATCACAGCGAAGAGGCTATTAACCAAGCTGCTCAAGAAGCAATTAGCAGATTAAAATCTTCATATGACACTCTAAGCGCTGAAGAAAAAGAAGAAGCTAGTTCCCAATATGAGCAGGCAATCTCTGATATTAATCAGGCTGTTGCGGATGCCAAGAGTAAATTACAAAATGGCAAGACAAAAGATGGTATCAATAAAATCACTACTGATACCATTAATGCAATCAATAAAGCGGAAGCAAGTGGTAACTTAGCAATCACCAAAGCACAGGCCAGAA
Source organism: Lactobacillus melliventris (assembly GCF_042679465.1). Taxonomy (NCBI): domain Bacteria; kingdom Bacillati; phylum Bacillota; class Bacilli; order Lactobacillales; family Lactobacillaceae; genus Lactobacillus; species Lactobacillus melliventris. The sequence goes on from NZ_JBHTMT010000004.1 coordinate 55,799, forward strand.
AAGCTATTAAAGATGTCGCAGACGAAATCAAAAACAACTTAAAAGATAAAAAGGATCAAGACAGTGTTGATTCTATTCTAGAGAATGCCGCTTCAGCCATTACTGCTGCTGAGGATAGTAGCACTGTTTTGAGCAGTAGAGATTCTGCCATTAATCACATCAAAGGAATTAAGACTACAGCAGATTCTAATGATGCTGCCAAAATAAAAAATGCTAAAGACGAAGCAATTAAAGCATTGACAGCGGAACTAAACGGTCAAACTAATAATCCTGGTGCTCCGGGAATTTTAGCTCAAATTGATCAAATTACAGGCTTAAGTGCTGAAGAAAAAGCTCAGTATAAGAGTCAGGCAACCGCTGCTAAAAATAAAGCTGTCAGTCAGATTAACGCTCAGCAAACAACAGACGATATTGCATCCGCTAAGACTACTGGTATTATCAACATTGACAAAGCTTTAAGCGCTGCTCAATTACAAGCGGCTAAGAATAATGCCAATAAATACTTAGAGAATATTGCCCAAACAGCTGCAGATAATATCAAGAAGATCGAACAGTCAGCTCTAAGTGATACTGAGAAAGCCCAGCAAATTGACTTAATCAACTCAAATAAAGAGATAGCTATCCAAAATATTAACAAGGCACAAAGTCCAGACGAGGTAGAAAAAGCCAAACAAGGCGCTGAAAATGCCATTACCGGTATTGTACAAAATGCCAAAGAAAACGCAGCTTTACTGCAGGAACAAAATGCCGCCTACAACTCACTGGTTGAGCAGGCTAAAAAGCTGAGCCAACGCTTAAACGATGACCGTTTGCATAACAAAATTGATCAAAATCAATATGATGACTTAAGTAAGGCTATTAGTGACGCTTTAAGTGCAGCTAAAGCCGAGATTTCTGCTGCCACTGATCTGGATAAAATTAATGCTGCCAAAGGTAATGGTGAGACAGCTCTTAACAAGGTCAATAATAATATTGCTAACGAAGAAGCTCTAGCCCAAGCTCTAAATGATTTACAAACTGCAGCCACCAACGCCAAAGCTAAAGCTGCTGAAACTGAAGACAGCACCGTTGCTGACCAAATGAAAGCACAAATAGATCAGGAACAAAAAAAAGCAGCAGCAAAGATTATTAACGCTAGGAGCAGTAAGCAGAACACCATTACGCAAATTCAAACAGCTGCAGATGATGGCATTACCACAATTAACAAATTAGGTGATGATTTTGATCGTAAAAATCAAATCGTTAAGAGCTTAAAAGAACACGCCGCAGAAGCCAAAGCTGACATTGATGGTATAGGTTTAGCCGGCAACGATGCCGCTAGTGGCTATCAAGACATTGACCAGGCCTTAAATGATGGTATTAGTTCAATTTATGGCGGGACAAGTGAACAGCTATCCCAGTTAGAACAAGATGCCAAAACAAACATTGATCAGGCAAAATTGCCAAGCAAACTGACTGCGGAAAAGAATAAACAAATTAATAAGTTTAAGGACTATGTTAACAGTAAAGGCGAAATTGCCAGTGTGGCAACCAACCTTGAGCAAGATCAAATTGACGCTCTTCAAAAGCAATTGGAAGAAGCCGTTAACAAAACCATTGCTAACATTGCCGGTATTAAGCTTGAAAACAACTACGAAGATGCTAAAACACAAGTTGAAAATGCCGAACAAGGTATAGTGCCAGAAGGTGAAACTGCTAATTTTGGTGAGAAAGAAATCGACCGCATTTTCCAAGTTGCACAAGAAAAAGCCGAAATAGTTAAAGCTAAACAAGAGGCAATTTCTCAGATCGAACAAGCTCAAAAAGAAGCAAATGACGCAATAGAAAAATCTGGTTTGTCCCCAGCAGACCAGCAAAAGCAAAAGGAGCAAATTCAAAAACTTGTTGAACAAGCAAGAACTGACATTAATTCTGTTTCGCAATCTGAAGCCGGCGCTAAAGACCAAATAGATAATAATAGAAAACAAGCTATTACTAATATCAATAGCATTAAAGAACAGACAGCCCTGGCTGGTCATAAGACAAAAGCCGAAAACATTCTGAAAGATAAACAAACTAAGGCTCATGCTGTAATTGATCAATCTCAATTAACTGCCGAGCAAAAGGCAGCAGCTAAAAAAGCAATTGATGATGCATACAAGCAGAGTTACCAAGATATCGAAAGTGCTGCTGCAAGTGCCGACATCCCAGAAGAAGCTGATATTGGGCAAAACATTGATCGGCTGTTGGCTAAGCCTGAAACTGGCACTGAACCAGAATGGTTCAATGATGAACAAAATAATGCCCTTAAGGGCGCTGAAGGAGTAGACGGCATTAACGATGCATACAGTAAATTAAAAGACAGACTGAAAGATAAGCTGTCACCAGAATTGCTAGATCATATTGACGAGCAAATTAAAGCTATTAATAATGCTACTGATATCCAGACTGCTAGCACTGCTTATGATGAGGCTATGACCATCATTAACAAGGAACAGGCTAAGGCTGACATCGACGAGGAAGCTGCAAAAGTAACTGCAGAAATCGACAGTAACGATAAATTAGCTGCTGAAACAAAGAACAGGCTGAAAGAGCAAATTAAAGATGATAGCCAGAAAGCCAAGGATCAAATTGATGCAGTTAATGCTCCTAAAGGCGATACATCGGGCAAAAAGGACCAGATTGCTAAAATCACAGAAACCGCTAAATCCGATATCGGCAGTGCTGGTAATGCCGCTAAAGAGGAATCTATTAGTTCGCTTAAAGCAGAAGCAAACAATGAATTAGCTGCTGAACATCAAAAAGCAGTTGCTGAACTAAAAGAAAAATTTGGCGAAAATGCTGACACCACCAATGTTGATAAAGCATATCACGAGCACTCACAGGTGAATGGTGACTCAATTGAAGATATTACAGCAGCTAAGACTGCAGCTGCAAAAGAAATAGCTAAGGGGTCAGTAGCAGACACTGCTATCAACGCTAAAAACCAAGTTGATAAATTAAAGCATCAAGATGGCAGCGATTATACTAGTGCTGAAAAGCAGGCAATTAAAGATTACATTGACCAAGAAGCAGCTAAAGCTAACTCGGATCAAACGGGCACTATTGATCAGGCTCAAAGTTCAACTGGCATAGAAACTGCCAGAAAGAATGCAGTTGACAAGATAAGCAGTATTATTGTAAGCGATAGTCAAGAACTTGAGAATGTTTTAAATAACGATAGCAATGTACAAGAAGAAAGACTAACAGCTGCCTATGATTCCGCTGTTAAACTTCTCAAAGACAGGTTTAAGGATAAAGCAAACACCACTAGCGTTGATCAAGCATACGAAAATGCTAAAGATGCGCTCAATGATCCTGCCAACGCGGATAAACTCGCTGCAACAGGATTAGCTGGTGAAAAAGAAATAGCTGCTGGAGCACTGACAGAAGCACAAAAAGCAGCTACAAGTGAAATTCAGTCGTCTGGCAAGTACACTGAGCAAGAAAAGCAAGCTATTATTAAGCAAATTGAGACAGATATGTCCCAGGCAAACGCTGCTCTCAAACAGCCTCAGGTCAATGACAGTCAGACAATTACTAAACTGCGTGATGATGCTATTAAGCAAATGTATCTTGATGCTACGGATTCTGCCACAATTGATCATATTCTTCATGATATTAATCGCGAAAATGAACATAGTTCTAACAATCATTCTATCCCGGTTCCTGCTAACAATACGCCTGTTAATACATCAAGCAAAGAAGACAATGAGGCAAAACTTGATTTAACCAGCAGCGAAGAATTAACCTTAATGCACAACGCTTACCTTTACGATGAAAATGGCAAACGTGCTAACAAAGTTATTCTTGGTGCCGGCTCAATCATTACTTCTTACGGCACCAAAGAGATTAACGGGCAGAGCTATTACGTCTTGGTCGATAAAGGCAATCAGAATAAAATTTACTATATTGCTCTGGGTAATGTTATTCCTACAAGTCAGAAATTAAAACATAATGCCTATGTTTACAATAAACATGGCAATCGCATAAAGAAAGCTGGCGTATTAAGAAAAGGCAATAATATTAAAACCTATGGTAACGCAGTCACAATTCGGGGCAAAAAATATTACATTATTGCCCAAAACCGCTTTGTTAAGGCTGCAAATATTGCTTTGCAAAAAGCCGCTAGTGCAGCGCCGAACAACGAACTCGTAATGGAAAAGGCGCAACCAGCAGCTGCAAAAACTATTATGCACAATTCCTATCTATATGATCAAAACGGTAAACGTGCTAACAAGATCGTTATACTGGCCGGTTCAATTGTTAATACGGTTAACCAGCGATTCATCAATGGTAAGAAATACTACGAACTGGATGATGGTTTATTCATCGCCGCTAACAATATTGATTCTAATATGCTTAAATTAAGGCATAATGCTTATGTTTACAGCCAACATGGTAATCTAATTAGCAAAAAAGTTTTAAGGAAACAGCAAGTAATTAAAACTTATGGCAGTCCTGTCAAAATTAACCACGAAAAGTACTTTATCATTGCTAAAAATAAGTTTGTTAAAGAAACTAATTTTAATAAATAGGTGTAGCTTACTAAAATAGCTCTTGAGTTTAAAGAACTCAGGAGCTATTTTTAGTTATTCTGCAAAATCAAACAGAGCTGAAAATTGATTTCAGCTCTGTTTGATTATTATTTCCAGTTAGAATCGTTAGACAGGGGCAATTTATGCCAGTAATCAGGCTTATTTACCTGTCGGCCACGCGCAATTGCCATATCATATTTAGCTACATCTTTAGTAATTGTTGAATCTGCTGCTACAAAAGCATGGTCAGCAATATTAACCGGTGCCACTAAGGTAGCACCTGAACCAATAAACGCATGATCTCCAACGTTAGTGTGATCTTTTTTCACACCATCATAATTAGCAAAGATAGTGCCACAACCAACATTAACATCCTTGCCTAATGTAGCATCGCCAATATAAGTTAAATGACCAACTTTGGAGTTTTCTCCAATCTCGGCACATTTAATTTCAACAAAATTACCGATGTGGGCACCCTTTCTAATAATAGCCTGGGGACGCAAGTGTGAGTTTGGCCCAATATCTGAAAAATCAGCCATTTCGGCCTGCTCAATCGTGGATGAAGTCACAGTCACATTATTGCCAATTTTTGAATCAACAATTCTGGTTCCAGAGGTAATTACGCAATTATTGCCGATCTCGGTATTACCTTTGATAACTACGTTGCCTTCAATTTGGGTATCACAACCGATTTTAACATTTACATCTACATATGCCGTCTCTGGATCAACAAAAGTAACGCCATTAGCCATGTGCTTTTCATTGATTCTCTTCTGCATAGTTTTAGTAGCCTGTGCTAATGCTAAGCGATCATTGACCCCAAGGCTTTCACTGAAATCAGGCATTTTATATGCACCAATTCTTTCACCTTGATTGCGCAAGATTTCCAAGACGTCAGTTAAATAGTATTCTCCTTGAGCATTATGGTTGTTAACCTGCTTTAATGCGCTAAACAGTTTCTGATTGTCAAAACAAAAAACGCCAGTATTAATTTCGTTAGTTTCCAATTCTTCTGCTGTGCCATCTTTTTGCTCAACAATCCTTAAGACGTTACCCTGGTCATCCCTTATAATGCGGCCATAGCCAAAAGGATTAGCAGCTTGAGCAGTCAAAACTGTAGCTGCATTTCCCTTACTTTGGTGGTAATCAAATAATTTTTGAAAAGTTTCACCTGTAAATAAGGGGGTATCGCCAGTAATCACTAGAGTTGCACCATTTTCTTTCGCCAATTCATCAGCTGCAGTTAAAACAGCATCCCCTGTACCAAGTTGCTTTTTCTGCAAAACAAATTCGGACTTACCGGCCAGGACTTTTTTAACTTCTTCAGCGCCAATGCCAACAATTGTTACTATTTTATCCGGTTCAGTGGCCTGGGCAGCTTCGACCACATATTCAACCATTGTTTTCCCACATATCTTGTTCAAAACTTTGTATGATTTGGACTTCATACGTGTTCCTTTGCCAGCCGCTAGAACAATTACAAATTTTTTCATAGATTTTCAGCCTCTTTTATATTCTTAAATTACTGTTTATATTTTAGTATATTGTCGCAGAAACTAAAAGCTGCCAAAATCAGTATGAGCAATCAAAGAACCCGGCTCTGCCATGATAACTTTCCTCTTATCATCTATTTTTTTAATTTTTACTAAAGAAAGATGACCTTCAATTAGTTTAACATCGTCAAAATCCGCTTCACATAAAACGCAAATACCGGCAATGTTGCCATTAAATTCTTTTACCAGTTGTTGCATTCCCGTCAGCGTTCCGCCAGCCATCATATAATCATCTATCAGCAGTACATTTGAGTTTTCTTTTAGCACTCTTGTTGGTAATTCCATTTTAGAAACACGGTCAAGTGATGAAGAAATATAATTTACAGAAACTGTTGCTCCCTCAGTTACTTTTGAGCGTTTACGTGCAATGATAAACGGTACATTTAAATAACGTGCAACTGCCTGAGCCAAAGCAATTCCCTTGGTCTCGATAGTCATCACAATATCAATATTAGAATATGCATACCTAGTAGCAATTAATTTACCGATTTTATCCAAGTCTTGTGGATTGCCAATGATATCAGACAGATAAACAAATCCACCAGCTAAAATGCGGTCAGGATCCTCAATGCGACTGGCCAATTGATTTAAATATTTCTGCGCGTGCTTTTTACCCCAAAAAGGAATATAACGCACACCCCCAGCCGCACCTGCGACTGTTTCCAAAATTCCGTCTTGATTGCTTGCTAAGGTGTGCTTCAAGATTGCCAGGTCTTCAGAAATTGAAGATTTAGCTGCACCATATCTTTTCGCAAAAAATGGCAGCGGAATTAAGTCATGTGGTCGTTCCATTAAATATTTAGTCATATCAACTAATCTCTCTGAACGTTTCATAGAAATTACCTCCTATTGTTTGTTTTTTGCCAGTTACTACTATACACTCAACCATAAAAAAAGGCACTAACATTTTACCAAATGTTATTGCCAAAAAGTAATCTTAAGATGACGCCTTAAACTTATTGCACAGCGTTATCAAATTTTAATGTTATATTTTTGGTTAACAAATCTGTGTAACTATAAGAAACATGTTCAAAGTTATTTGAATCCTGGTCTAAATCAACTACAAAAACTGCAGGAAAAGTGTTCTTCAAAATTCCACGTCTTTTAGTTACTTTCTTACGTCCAGCTCTTGCAACTACAGTTAATGAATCACCTAAATGTGAATCCAGCTTACTCTTAATGGTCATAATAGATGTTGGCAATGAAAACAACTCCTTTGAGTTGTATTATACCACTTTATTATTATTTTTTCAATTCTTTTTAAAAACTACCCCAGAATATTTTCGTCAATTTTTAACCGACACCCTATGTGCAATTTCAACAAATTGTTCTAGTGTCAGTTGTTCTGGACGAATGCGTGAATCGACTCCCAAAGATTTAATCAGAGCTAAGCGCTGTTTTTCATCTGGGAGAAGAACTTTTAAGTTATTATTTAATGTTTTACGTCTTTGAGCAAAACACATTTTAACTACCCGGTTAAAGTGTTCAAGGTTAGCTATATCAGGCTTATTCGCTGCCGCTAAAGGTTTTAAAACTACGACGCTTGAGTCAACCTTAGGCTGAGGTATAAAAGAGCTGCTTTTGACAGTCAAATAGGACCGCACACTCATTTCGGCTTGAACTGCGATTGTTAAAGGCCCATATTCCTTTGTTCCGACATGGGCATGCAAACGGTCGGCCACTTCCTTTTGCATCATCAAGGTTAAACTGGTAAATTTCAGTTGAGAATTATTAAGAAAGAAAATGATTGGAGTTGTAATGTAATAAGGTAAATTGGCAACAACCTTGATCGGTTTATTTAAATCAAAAAAGTCAACCAGATCAGCTGCAAAATCAGCCTTTAAAATATCTCTCATTTTTAATTTAAAGCATTGATTCAAAGGTTTACCATTTATTTTAGCCGGTAGTTCATTATGCAGCACTTCTGGGAGGTTTTCATCAACCTCATAAGCATAAACTTTAGCTCCGGCATTGAGCAGCTGTTCAGTCAAAGAGCCAATTCCCGGCCCAATTTCAATCACCTGATCACCGGGTTTAATCGCAGCAGCTCGAACTATACCTTGAAGTACATCCAGGTCTACTAAAAAATTTTGACCCAAGCTTTTTTTAGCTTTCATAAAATAGCGATTGATAATTGCTTGAGTTCTAACTGGAGAGCCAATAGGAATCTCAGTGTTCATCTTTAACCTCCTCAACAGCCTGTTTAAGCTCCGCAAGTGAAATCCCAAAAGTCTGTAAACGATGGTAGAATTGCTTGCCATTGCCATAGCCAACGCGCAGCTTTATTCCCACTTGTTCCCGCAATTTGCGTGAATTAGGGCCACTGGCTAAACCTAGTTCTTGATATTTTTTCCTGGTCAAATCACTGCTGGGCAGCTTCTTTTCATGTAAAACACTTAGTGCCTTTACCAGAGCCTCTTTTGTTGCATGCTCAACGCCAAGTGAACCTTTTTTATGAGGCTCACCCTCTTTACGCGTTATAAAAGCCTGCTTTGCGATCGGCACTGCTTTAGTAACTAAGCGTCTTATTCGCTCGCCGTTTAAATCAGGATCTGTCAGGACAATAATTTCTCTTTTATGAGCTAGTTCCTGCAACTCAGTAAGTACTGTATCAGGCACATCCGAGCCATTCGTTTCGATAGTTTCAATCCCAGGGAAAAATTGTTTAAGACGAATAGTATCGTCTTTTCCCTCAACGACAACAACGGCATTATATTGTTTTTTAGTTAAGACCATAGACCCTCATCGTATTCGCATATGTTGCCTGAGCAACTTTTTCTAACGGGAGATCCTTTAATTCCGCAATGGCGCGAGCTACGTAATAAACATTGCCCGGTTCATTTTGCCGACCGCGATATGGCTTAGGAGTTAAATACGGAGCATCGGTTTCCACCAACAATCGCTCTAACGGAGTTTTTCTGGCCGCTTCATGCACTGCAGTTGCCTTAGTAAAGGAAACAACACCAGAATAAGAAAAATATACATTTAAATCCAAAAATTTAGTCAGCCATGAAATATCGCCATTAAAGCTGTGCAAAATTGCACCGTACTCTAAGTTGCTGCTTTTTAATATCTCATAGCAATCACCAAAAGCATCCCTCGTATGAATATCAACCGGTTTTTTTAATTCATGAGCCAGTTCAACCTGTCTAGCAAAAACCTCTCTTTGTTTATCACGCGGAGATTCATCCCAATAGTAATCTAGCCCTACTTCACCTAACGCCACAACGCCAGGAAGTTGCAACTGTTCAATTAGCAAGTCTTCTGCTTTTTGGTTATAATCTTTGGCCACATCAGGGCAATAACCCACCATCGCAGAGACTTGAGTAAAACGCTGACTTAAATTAATTGCGCGCTTATTAAACTCTGGATCCTGTCCTGCACAAATTATCTTAGTTACACCTAATTTTTGTGCCCGATCGAGGTAAAACTCTTCTTTGCCACGAAATGGTTCATCTTGTAAATGAGTATGGTTATCAATTAATTCCATTAACTTAGTTGGGCCCCAATTTCATGTTCGTCACCAACTAAAGCCAGCTTTACTTCACCATGTTTTTCACTAGAAAGCAGCATACCTTGGCTTAGATGACCTAACATCTTGCGTGGCTTAAGATTGGTTACTGCCAAAACCTTTTTGCCCAGTAATTCACTGGCATTAGGGTAATACTGCCTAATACCACTTAAAATCTGTCTTTCATCGCCATTGCCAAAGTCCATTTGGAACTGAAGCAATTTCTTAGAACCTTGAACTGGCTCAACAGACAGAATTTTACCGACTTGGATTTTAACCTTAGCAAAATCGTCTATCGATATTTCTTTATCCTTACCTTGTTCGCTGCGGCTTGCCTTCTTCGGCTTAGCTTTAGCCATCTCGTCTTTAATGTATTTAATTTCTTCTTCAGGCTTAACTCTTGGAAAAATCGGCTTGGGATCAGAAATGACTTGAGTTTTCCAGGTGCATGCACCAAATTCAAGTTGCTTGTGCTCATCATTGTCCCAGTCAAGACCTAATTGTCTGTACATTTCTACTGGAGTCCTGGTCATAATTGGAGCAATCAGCAAAGCAATGATACGTAAACTCTCTGCCAAGTTCGACATTACGCGCGCTAAATCTGCAGCTTTACCCTCCTTATTTAATTTCCAAGGCATTGTTTCATCAATATATTTATTAGCACGATTAATAAACTTCCAGATATCTTCAATTGCCTGAGTAAAGTGCAAAGTATCCATTTCTGTTTTATAGCTGGCAATAACGTCTGCTGCCGTTTGGGCCAAGTCCTTACCTAAGTCATCCTGCTCTTGGGCAACTGGTTCAACTTTGCCATTTTGATATTGATTGATCATGGAAACAGTTCTGTTGAGCAGATTGCCTAAGTCGTTAGCCAAGTCATAGTTAACGCGCTCAACGAAATCTTCTGGCGTAAAGACGCCATCAGAGCCAAATGGCAAGGCACGCATTAAGTAGTAACGCAATGCATCCACGCCATAACGGTTAATAATAGATTCAGGATAAACTGCGTTGCCCTTCGACTTGGACATTTTGCCGTCTTTCATCAAAACCCAGCCGTGACCAATCACATGCTTAGGTAATGGCAAACCTAAAGCCATCAACATAATCGGCCAGTATATTGTGTGGAAACGAACAATTTCTTTACCTACCAAGTGAATATCAGCCGGCCAGTATTTTTTAAATAAAGAATCATCATCTGAGCCATAGCCCAATGCAGTAATATAGTTAGATAAAGCATCTATCCAAACATAAACAACATGTTTAGGATCACTTGGAACAGGAATACCCCAGGAAACAGTCGTTCTGGTAACAGATAAATCTTCCAGACCAGGCTTTATGAAATTGTTGACCATTTCCTTTTCGCGAGAATGAGGCAGAATAAAATCAGGATGGTCTTGGTAGTACTGATAAAGACGATCAGCGTATTTACTCATCTTGAAAAAGTATGATGGTTCTTTAACAAGTTGGACTTCATGACCAGATGGTGCCTTACCACCGATCACATTACCATCATCGTCTTTATACACTTCAGCCAATTGTGATTCTGTAAAATACTCCTCGTCTTCTACAGAATACCAGCCTGTATATTCGCCCAGATAAATATCACCTTGTTTTAACAGCTGCTCAAAAATCTTTTGGACGCCTTTAACGTGTTCTTTATCAGTAGTCCGAATAAATTTATCGTATGAAATATCAAGGCTTTGCCACAACTTTTTATAAATGGCCACCATTTTATCTACAAACTCTTGCGGTTTAACCCCTTGCTTTTCAGCTTTTTGTTCAATTTTTAATCCGTGCTCATCAGTACCAGTTAAAAAGAAAGTGTCGTAGCCTTGGCTGCGCTTGTAGCGTGCCATTACATCAGCTGCGATTGTGGTATAAGCATTACCGATAGTCAATCGGCCGGATGGATAGTAGATTGGTGTTGTGATATAAAAAGTTTTTTTATCAGCCATATTCATTTTCTCCTTAATTTTTGCTTAATTATACTATATTATACTACACTAACAAAAAAGCGAATTCCTTACGGAGTTCTCTTTTTTAGTAGATATTTAGTATTCTGTACTTATTTTTAGATTAAAAATTTTTCACTCTTTAAATAGAAATACTTGACAACTGTAGTCAATAATATATATAGAACAAGTATACCGAATACTACCCACATAAATTCAATTGGCATCTTGCCAAAGCCCAGCTTTGTTGCCAAGAATGAAAATGGAATCAAAGTTCCAATTACACCAGCACCAAATGTAGCCAGGGTAACTCCCGGTGCAGCGTGCTGCTTAATAAATGGTAAGCGCGGATCACGCAAAGCGTGAATAACCATTTCCTGAGTCCAAAGTGATTCAATAAACCAGCCAGTGTGAAAAAGAGCGACAAATGCAACCTGTTGTGTTGCTCCCAGGGTGCTGTAATTGCCACCTGTCAGTTGTGGGCAGATTACAAAGAATAGCAACGCAAAAGTCAAAATATCGAAGACGGATGAAGTTGGACCAAAGTAAAACATAAACTTAGGCAACTTCTTGGTTGACCATGTTCGTGGTTCTTTTAAGAACTTGTCAGACATATCATCAAATGGTAGCGCCAGACAACTAGTGCCGTAGAGTAAATCTAAAACCAAGAGTTGTAGTGGCAGCATTGGCAAGAATGGCAGGAATGAAGAGGCTACCATAATTGATAAAATATTACCAAAGTTGGAAGAAAGTGTAATCTTGATATATTTCATAGTATTGCCAAATACTTTTCGACCGATTCTCACGCCCTCTTCTAGTACATTCAAATCTTTATGCAGCAGAATAATATCAGCAGATTCCTTAGCAATATCCACAGCAGTATCCACAGAAATTGAGACATCAGCTGCTTTCATTGCTGGGGCATCGTTGATACCATCACCCATATAGCCTACAGTATGACCATTTTGCTTTAACAGATTAATAATTTTGGTTTTATCTTCCGGTGATAATTTGACAAAAATATTGCATTCTTCCACCATTTTTGCCAACTCTTCAGGCTTCTTGCCTTCAAGATCTGCACCTGAATAAACTGTATCGACATTTAAACCAACTTGTAAGCCAACAGTTCTGGTAACGGCCTCGTTATCTCCTGTCAGAATTTTAACGTTAATTCCATCGTACTTTAGGCGAGCCAAAGCATCCTTAGCACTCTCCTTAGGTGGGTCAAGAAAAGCAAGATAGCCGCAAAGAATAAGGTCATTTTCATCTTTTACTGAAAATTCACCGACAGGTGCAGGATTACGCTTGTAGCCCAGCATGATCACACGTAAGCCATCATCATTCATGTCATTTACTTTAGCCATTACTTTTTGCTTACGTTCAGGTGTTAAAGGTAAAATCTGTCCGTCAACTTCAAGCTTGGTAGCAACAGCCATCATTTCTTCTGAGGCACCTTTAGTTACTAGCAAGTGCTCGCCGTGTTGCTCATCTGCGTTTTCCACCACCACACTCATGCGTCTTCTGGAAAAGTCAAATGGAATTTCATCAATCTTATTGTAATCACGCTGAATTTCACTGATATCCAGTTCATCCCCAGCAGCTTCAATGATTGCTTTGTCAATCAGGTTTTTCATCCCCGTTTGGTAATTGGAATTAAGATAGCCTAACTCCAAAATCCGCGGATTTTCCCGTAAATTTAAATCATAATGACGTTCCAGAACTACTTTGTCCTGAGTAAGGGTACCGGTTTTATCAGTACACAAAATATCAGCTGAGCCAAAGTTTTGGATTGAATTCATCTTTTTAACGATTGTGCCTTTTTTGGACATTTCGATTGATCCTTTAACCAGATTGGTGGTTACAATTACAGGCAGCATTTCGGGAGTTAATCCAACTGCAGTAGCAATTGAAAAGATCAAGGCATTTACCCAATCGCCCTTAGTAATACCATTGATAATGAAAACTAAAGGTGCGATGATGGCAGTCATAATTATTAATAATCTAGAAACATTTTTGATACCAACATCAAAAGTTGTGTTTTTAACATCGTTATGTGAAATATCATGAGCCAATTTGCCGAATATGGTTCTTTCACCAGTCGCAAACACAATTCCTAAGCCGGAACCGGAAACGATTGTTGTACCTTCATATAAAATATTGGGATAATCCAGATAATCACGGTCCGCCCCGATTTTTGGCTTGGCAGTAGCGATTTTCTCTACCGGATTTGATTCACCATTTAAAGAACTGGAAGAACAAAAGAGGTCCTTACTGGTTAAAAGACGCATATCTGCCGGTACCATGTCGCCTGCAGCTAACCGAATCACATCACCTACAACCACTTCACTGGTATCAATTTCCTGGTCTTTACCATCGCGAATAATATCTGTAGTAACAGAAACAAGCTTAAGTAAGGAATCCACAGCATTAGATGACCGGACGTTTTGCACAAAGCTGGTTATCCCGGAAATCAAAACCATCGTGACCATAATTGCTACAGTGGTTAGGTCCTTTTCGCCAGCAGGCACAAAAATATAGTCAGTAAATAAAGACAACGTAGCTAAGACTAGCAATACCAAAGTAAATGGGGTGATGAAGGCTTCCGCCAAAAAGCGGAGTTTAGAATTATGTCTATTTGTAGCAATAGTATTAGAACCATATTCCTCCCGGCTTTTTTCAGCTTGCTGGCTAGTTAAACCATCACTGCTTGCATGCAGTCTTGCTAAAGTCTCTGATCTGCTTTCTTTAGCTATTGCTTTTACCAGTTCTAAATCTTTATTGCTAGTAGTACCATTTGGTTTTTTCAGCATTTTCCCCACTCTCCTCATCACACAACTAATTCAAACAAACTAAAAAAGGGCCACCTAGCTAACCGCTTGGCGTCCCTTTTCAACAGGTATTATTATACTCATCGTTCAGTTTTAACACTACGTGACGTAAGCTTATGCTGCTAGCTATCTGGTTTGCGCCTTATATCGACGAAAACTATTTGACCCGTTGGCATCTCTGGATGTTTCCGGGCGATAGCATTTGTTCACGTAGGAGTCTCACCTAACAGTTTATTTGTTCTTATTTAATTCGCACTGTGAGTTTAATACATAACACATGATAAAGTCAACATTTTTACCTTTTTATGTTCAAATTATTTTTAAAAAAGTAAACTAAGCCGCTGATTACTAGTGCCAAGGCTAAAGCGATAGGTAAAGCCAGCCTATGAGGGTGGGAAAGTTGCGCGCGCTCATCACTGGACAAGTCATATTTATCAAGTGAATATTGGTAACGCTGGTCAATGGTAGTGGCACATGCCCTAAAAACAAAACGTAATCCTTCATTAAATTTCTTTTTATTATTACTACGCAATTTGTCAGATTGAGACCGAATTATATTTGTCCGGACGTCAGCAGAAAACGCACTGTGGAGATCTTTACTGGAATATATCTGCACGTTACGTTTCTTGTTTTTAGTACCCACAACGATAAAAACTGTCCGTTTATATTTATTTAATTTGACGGGCGTTAAATGATCAACCCGATTCACCGTTTTGACAATGATTTGTGGTTGTTCACTGGTTTGAAAATACCGGTCATTTTTGGCCAAAATCAATTTACTGGTTTCACGCTCGAGCAAATTACTATTATCTTTAATGTTAGGACTTGAAAAGCCCGTCATTGTCAGAAAAATACCGAATAAAGCCGTAAATAACGCTAATTTAGTTTTCAGCATCTTCCAGCTTATGGGCCAATTGCTCCACATATTGCCGATCGATTTTAATTTGTTCATAAGGAACCCCACAGTCTTTAAAAAGTTTAATCGCCAGCGGACTGTCATTGTAATCAAAATAATAATTGATTTTTTTAACTCCAGCCTGCACTAAGGCTTTAGCACAATTATAACAGGGAAAGTGTGTAACATAAATTTCGGTATCATCCGTTGAAACGCCGTTACGTGCGCACTGAATAAGTGAGTTCATTTCAGAATGAATTGTCCGCACGCAGTGACCGTCAACTAATTGATGACCTACATCATCGCAATGAGGCTGACCCGTAACGGAACCATTATAACCGGTGCCAATAATACGATTCTTTTTTACTAAAACACTGCCAACCAAAGCCCGGTCACATGTTGAACGCTGGGCAATCACTAAAGCCTGCATCATAAAGTACTGTTTCCAGGGAATTCGCTTACGCATTTTTTTACCTCTTAAAATAATTCAAACCGATTGCGTCTCGTACCTCTTGTAAGGTTTGATTAGCTACTTCGTTTGCTTTTTTAGAGCCCTCAATCAGCATATCATAAACAATAGATGTATTCTGTTCATATTTAGCGCGCCGCTCACGTATTGGAGCCAATTCATTTTCCAACACCGAATTTAAGTAACGCTTAATTTTAACGTCACCCAAGCCACCTTTTTGGTAATCTGCCTTTAATTGCGCTACCTTATCCTTGTCAGGATCAAAAATGTCAAGATAGGTAAAGACAGTATTACCCTCTACTTTACCTGGATCTTCAACATGAATATGCTGGGGATCAGTATACATTGACATTACTTTTTGTTCAACGGTCTTGGCGTCATCAGACAGATAAATAGCATTATTTAAGGATTTGGACATTTTGGCATTACCATCTAGACCAGGCAACCGTCCCTCGCCTTTTTCCGGGAAGTAGCCTTTAGGTTCTACTAAAACATTGCAGTTATATACGCGGTTAAAAGTTCGCACAATTTCACGTGCTTGTTCTAGCATGGGCTCTTGGTCATCTCCAACTGGTACCAAAGTTGCCTTAAAGGCTGTGATATCAGCTGCTTGTGATACTGGATAATTTAAAAAGCCCACGGGAATAGAATCGTTAAAACCTTTTTGCTTGATCTCGGCTTTAACAGTCGGATTACGCTCCAAGCGGCTGACTGTGACTAAGTCCATATAATAAGCTGTTAATTCAAACAGAGCAGGTATTTTAGATTGAACGAAAACTGTAGAAATTTCAGGATCTATCCCTACTGCCAAATAGTCCAGTGCTACTTGAATTAAACTCTTTTGAATTTTTTCAGGATTACGGGCATTATCAGTTAAAGCTTGAGTATCAGCAATCATTATAAATGGGTGATATTCACCCGAATTTTGCAATTTTACCCTATTCTTTAATGAACCAATGTAATGACCCACATGCAATTTTCCTGTTGGGCGATCACCTGTAAGGATAACTTTCTTTTTCATCATAATCTGCCTTCCTTAAATAATTAAAATCTTTTTAATGTAATAATTATATTAATTCTACCAAAAATCAAGTAATGAATAAACACGGAGGAAAAAATGTGTAACCAATTTCAACTGCCAAGTTTGGCCGAAATTAAAAAATACTTAGCAAACGACTTAAACTTGCCATTAATAGAACCCGCAAGTAACTTACCCCAAAATCAGAATATCTTTCCACAAGGTATTGCTCCTGTACTAGTATATTCAGATAATCAATTGCAATTGCTGCCTAAAACTTGGGGTTATCCCAGTCCGTTCGACCACAAAAAAGTAGTTTTTAATGCCCGGGTTGAACGCTTCTTTGAAGAGAAAAGATCAATGTGGGATTCTTCCTTTGCTAAATCTCGCTGCATTATTATCGCCAAACAATTTTTTGAATCCGGTCATGAAACCTATCTGGGTAAAAACAACCATCATTATCATGAACGCTTCAGCTTTAAAAATGCTAATGCCTCACTGACATTGATAGCCGGAATTTATCAAAAAGATCATTTTTCAATGGTTACTACTAAACCTAATGCGTCTTATGCCCAAATCCATGACCGTATGCCTTTAGTTATTCAGGCAGATGAATTGCGCCAATGGCTGTTTCAAAACTTCTCATCTTTAGTTGATCGCAATCAGTTAAAACTTGATTCTGTCAAAATGCCTCATAAAAAGTAACAATTCTAAAAACTTTCTATCACCTGTTATTATGCAAATTAAGCTAAAAGACGCTAAAATACTCTTAGATTTAGATATGTTTTTTATCTAACCAGTTTTAAAAAAATTTAAAAACTAAACTTGGTTTTGCAAACGAAACATGGTAAACTGTTTAAGTAATGCGGGTATAGTTTAATGGTAAAATGTTAGCTTCCCAAGCTGAAGATGCGGGTTCGATTCACGCTATCCGCTTAATTAAAAGGGCAATAACTTTAATAGTCATCGCCTAATCATTAGTTTTTAAGGATAACTATTACTTTCAACCATATATTATTGTTGTATAAAGTCTCAATATAAGCTCCTGTTTTTACATTTAAAATATTATTAATTTATGTTTTTATTTTATTTCTTTAATTTGTGAAAGGTTCAATTACGGTTTGACAATGAATTCTAAATCCAACTGCCACCATCGGGGCAAATTAATATTTACTAGCTTAGCGGCTGCTACCTTGGGCTTAATTATTATTTCTCCTGATATGGCTAAAGCTGATACTCTAGTTGATTCTGCTGCTAAAAAGCAAGTAGCTCAAAGCAGCTCCTTACCGGCTAGCAATAATAATCAGACAGCAGCTTCAACTGATAGTGCTGCTAATAACAATCAAGCAAGTACTACTTCTGAAGCTGCGGCTAGCAATGAAACGCAGCCCTCAACGTCTCCTAGCAGTGAAGCTCAAGACGCTAATGAACCGCCAGCTGCGGGCGCTGAAGCTAAAGGAATTACACCGCGTTCTGTTTTGACAGCTTCTTGGGGCGGAATTAATGTAACTTTTGATACTGATTCTGGTATAGCAACTATACCAGGTGGTACGATTACTGATCCTGATTCTATTATTTTTCTTTTTGAAGAATATAGATCTATGAAAACAATCAAGATTACAGGTCCATTAAAAATTATTGGTAATGCTAGTTATCTTTTTTATGGGCTTATTAATCTAACTGAAATTGAGGGTCTAGATAAAGTTGATACTGCTGAAGTGACTGATATGACCTATATGTTTTCAAATTGTCACAGCTTAGCCAATATAGACGTAAGTAATTTTGATACCTCTAAAGTTACCTCTATGTATTTTATGTTTGGTGCCAATAACGTTTTAACCAATCTAGACGTAAGTAATTTTGATACCTCTAAAGTTACTAGTATGAAAGATATGTTTAGGTGGTGCCCAAGCTTAAGAACTCTAAATATCAGTAGTTTCCAAATGGCTCAGGTGACTGATAAAAGTGAAATGTTAAATAGTTTACCTAATTTGTCTACTTTAGTTCTGGGGCCTAATAATTATATACAGGGAACTGGACTTGATACAACCGGCACTTGGTTGAATGTAGGCAATGGCACAGTTGATAAACCTCAGGGAAATAAGAGCTGGACTTCTAGTCAATTAATGGATAACTATTCCGGGAGCAGAGACCAAGATACGTATGTCAGGTTAGGTGAAGCAGTTACAGTCCACTACCGTGATGAAGCTGGTGCAACACTGGCTCCAGATCAAATTTTAAGTGGAAGAATCGGTGAGTCTTATAGCAGTGAACCCCAAGATATTGCTGGCTATGTGTTAAAAACTACTCCTGAAAATGCTAAAGGAACATATACAGATAAAGTTCAGGAAGTCACTTATGTTTACACTAAAAATGCCCCGGTTAACCCTGGCGGTACTGCTGGCAGGCAACCAATTGTGGGTGGCTCAGTTACGGTTCACTATCAAGATGAAACCGGCAAGCAGCTTGCACCTGATCAGATTTTAACCGGTAATGTTGGTGAAGGTTACCTTACGCAAGAAGTAGCTTTGGCTGGCTATAAGCTGACCCAAAGACCAGCTAATGCGACTGGCTTTTATACCGCCAATCCGCAAAGTGTCACCTATATTTACACTAAAAATGTCACAGGACAAGCTGCAGTCAGGAGAACTGTTTTTCATAATTCCTACCTGTACGACCAAAATGGCGGGCGTAAAACGGGCAAATACCTGATGGGCAAGACCATTTGGACCTATGGCACTAGAGTTATTCAGGGCAAGAAGTATTACGATTTAGGTCAGGACAGTTATGTTAAGGCTACTAATGTTTCCGGCGTTAAACGCAAGCTAAGACGCAACAGCTATATTTACAGTAAAACGGCTAAAAAGCTGAGGCGCCTGCAGCGAAAAGCTTTAAAGAAGGGGCAAAAAGTAAGAACTTATGGCGCAGCCGTTAAGATCCACCGGAAGCTATACTATATCGTAGGGAAAAACCAATACGTCAAAAAGAGTAACTTTTAATAAATATTACAAGTAAAAAATAAGAGTTAGGGAAATTTCCTAACTCTTATTTGTTTAAGTCATAATTATTAAGATAATGCCATTTAGCACCGCTAAATAAATTGGCATCCATAAAGTTTGAGTATAAAGGTAAGACCAAGCAAAAAGTCCACCGAGTACAACGTTAATTACTAATAGGAACAGTGAATTTTGCCAATTAAGTAAGCCAAACAAGATACCAGAAGTAAGTATGCCCAGAATTGCTGTTAAGACAGTGTTGCTTCTAAATGCATAATTAAATAAAAACCCTGTAATTAAAAATTCTTGCAGGATTGGCAAAACTATCCCTATTGCAGCTAGTAAAAACCAGTAGGTTAAACTTGCTTCATGGTGCAAATAAGCAATTTGAAAATTATATAATTTTAATCTGCCGTAGGATTGGAGCCAGGAAACACTAATACGTAAAGCCGTTACCACAGCAGTCAAACCAATTATTAAGCCAAAATTGTTCAGCCAGGAGCCCCCAAAACTACGGTCAAAAAAGCGCTGTTCTCTATTAAAACGATAAACAAAAAACAATGAAACCATCAGCGAGATAGTTGCAAATAAGATTAAATCCCAAATATGAATCGGTGAATTAGCAGTAACTAGCTTAATCACGCCGACAACCATCAAATAACTAATAAAATAAACAAAATAGCGTATGATGTTGCCTTGCCTCGATGCTGGTGTATTCACAAAAATTACCTCTATACTATTATGTACCTTACAAGTTCCATATTATAGCAAAAAAAGCAACCTATATAAAATATCAAGAAAACTTTTCTCAATCGACACTGATATTGTTGATATCTTCTAGCGCAATTTTTTGGCCAGCAACAATAATACCATCATCACTATAGCCACTGACAAAACCAACTATATCTGCGGGCAGCTGATCATCGCTGTTCATGACCTTAACTTGCAGGTGAACCATGCGGTGATTACCATATGCTTTAAGTAATTGTAAGCTAATTTCTTCTATACTCATAGTTTCTTTTGCCGAATGCTGCACACTGCGCTTTTGCTTATCTTTGTTAATTGCCATTGTATGATCGCTTAAAAAGAAGCCTTGCCACTTTTTCATTTTGCGATCTTGATAGTTTTTAAAAAAATCTGTGACAATTTTATCAAAATCATTCATATGCATTGCCGCCATTATGCCCGCCAACTAAACTGCTACGCCTGATTGCTGTTGCACCTTTAGCCAAACTCGATGCCTTGACCAAACTGGTAAAGCCATATTTCTTTCTGATTCTATCAATAGTTATGTTTATAGTACGTTTTTTTATCTGCTCAGAAGCTGGAACAAAGAAGGTTAATTGCTGGCAGGTATCCGGCTCTAAACGACTGCAGTTAACCCCTAAAGCACGGACTGTTTCGCCATGCCAATTTTTACGAAAAAGTGCCAGTACTTCTTGCACTAACAAGTCATTATCATTGGTCGGACAAATTTTTTGCTGCACATTAAAGCCCTTGCGCCTGCCATCTTGTTCATACCTGGAAAAGCCGACAAATAAACTAATGCAGCCAGCTTGCAAGCGATGCGCCCGTATTCTGGCGCCTACCTGCTCACCAATTTCACGCAAGACTATCTCAATCTCCCGCTGATCTGTGTAGTCACGGTTTAAAATCTGAGAATTACCGTAATTTTTCATTATGGGAAAATATTTTTCACTAATAATGCTGCGATCCACTCCCCAGCTAATTGCAAATAGCTGCTCACCAATTACGCCAAACTCTTTTTTTAAAATTGCTGGATCAGTGTGTGCTAATTCATACATATTATTAATGTGTAATCGGCGCAAACGGGCAGCTATTCTTTTGCCAATCCCCCAAACATCTTCCAGATCTTTAATTTGCCAAATAGTATCAGGTACATCAATATAATGCCAATAATCAATCATTGAACAACGGTGTTTAGCAGAAATATCCATGGCTAATTTGGCTAGCAATGGATTTTCTCCTATTCCGCAAGTAGTGTAAAGTCCAATTTTTGATTTGATTTCTACCTGAATTTTGCGTGCTACCAGATACGGATCGTTGCCAAACAAACGCCATGACTTAGTCATATCAATCATGCTTTCATCAATAGAATAGACATGGATATCCTCATCAGCAGCATACTTTTGAAAAATTGCCAATACTTGCATGCTGCGCTTGATGTATAAGTTCATATGAGGTTCTACTAAAATCAAATCCGGCGCTTCTTTTTTGGTGGGTAAATCACGTACTCTCATGACGTTAGTCAACCCATATTTCTTTTTCGCTAATGGTGAAGCCGCCATAATTAGCCCCGAGCCGTAATTTGTATGCGGCTGATGCGAAACTACTGCCAACACAGCTTTCATTGGGTTTAGACCTAATTGAAGTGCCTCACAACTAGCAAAGAATGATTTGTTATCAATCATAAAAATTAACCGGTGTGGTTCATAACGGTAATCATACATTGCTTTCACTTCCTATTGCAAACTTACGTTCGCTAAAATAAATTATACAAACGCAAGTTCGAATAATCAAGCAAAAATTTATTCGATTTTTGCAATAGTAACTTGATACTCACCGGCAGGTGCTGTAACACTTACAGTTTGACCAACTTCTTTTTTCATGATTGCTTGACCCAGTGGTGAGTCAAACGCAACTTTTCCTGCTTCAATATCAGCTTCCATGCGACCAACAACCTGGTATGTTTCAGTCTCCGGATCGTCAGCAAACTTTAGTGTGACCGTCTTGCCTAAATCTACTTTGCCATCGGCCTTCTTTTCAATAATTTCGGCATATTTCAACTGCTTTTCCAGATAACGCAGACGACTTTGAAGATGACCTAAATCACGCTTGGCCTCCGTATATTCGGTATTTTCCGACAAGTCACCTAAAGAGCGGGCTTCCTGTAAAATTTTAATTCTTCTGGGCCTATCCTTTTTTAAACCGGCTATTTCATCTTTAATTTTTTGGTAACCCTTGGGCGTCATTTTTTGATAATAAACCAAAATATTCTCTCCTAATTATGTTCTTAAAAATATTATCCACAAGCTATAAATACCAATTTCAAGGTATCTAAGCTAATTATTTAGCACTCAAAAAATAATAGTGCTAATTATTTCCTTTTTATGAATCTGCATACTATAATAATAATTGTAAGGAAGAAATGAAAGTCTTCTGATACAAATATATAAATTTCGAAAGGAAGTTTTTTACTATGGCAAATGATATGATGAATCGGCACAATGACCTATTTGATGCGATGAACGATTGGTTTGATCTTCCGAGAAAATTTTTTGACGATAATGAAGTA
Organism: Lactobacillus melliventris; assembly: GCF_042679465.1. Classification (NCBI taxonomy): domain Bacteria; kingdom Bacillati; phylum Bacillota; class Bacilli; order Lactobacillales; family Lactobacillaceae; genus Lactobacillus; species Lactobacillus melliventris. Next base: position 78,893 of record NZ_JBHTMT010000004.1, read on the forward strand.
GCAAAATTAATGCAATCAGATGTTGTTGAAAACGACAAAGAATATGTGATCAAAGTTGATATGCCCGGAATGGACAAGGACAAAATTCACCTAAATTATAATAATGGTATTTTGAGCGTATCCGGCTCAAGAAAATCATTTAAGGATATGTCTAAGGATAACAGTATTATCCACCGTGAAAGAAGCGAAGGCCACATTTCACGCAGCTTCAGATTACCAAATGTAGTTGCAAGTGATATTCACGCAAAGTATGATAACGGCGTATTGACTATTACCTTGCCAAAGCAGCAAGCTGGTGCAAATGATAATTCAATTCAAATTGATTAACCATTACCATCTTGCATAAATTTTAAATAAGTTACCAATACAATTCTCTAAAGCGAGTTCAGCTATTGAACTCGCTTTTATTTTAGCTTAAAATATATAGTAATTTAAAAATAGATTAAAAAAGGAGAATTTATTTTATGGCTCATAAATTAACTGTCCAAGAGTTGGAAGAATTTGCCGCAAACTTTAATGAAAAACCACAAAATCAAGTTGTTGCCCGAGCAGCTCAAAAAAGTGGTGTTTTAACAGCTGCTTACAATGAACGCGTTCAAGGTGAATTGACCCGTGTATTTTCAACCGAGCTTGACACAGAAAATGTTACTAATCAACGTCAATCAGGTCGCTGCTGGGAATTTGCCACTTTAAACATTTTACGCCACAATTTTGGTAAAAAATATCACTGCAAGAATTTTACTTTCTCACAAAGCTACAACTTCTTCTGGGATAAAATTGAACGGGCAAATATTTTTTATGACAATATCTTAGACACAGCAGACGAACCACTCGATTCACGTACTGTTAAAGCCCACCTAGATGGTGCAGGCGAAGATGGTGGCCAATTCCACATGGGCGCTGCTTTAATTGAAAAATATGGTGTCGTTCCTTCTTATGCAATGCCTGAAAGTTTTAATACCAATAATACTAACGGCTTCGCCAAAGCTTTGGGTGATAAGCTGAAGAAGGATGCTCTGGTCTTGCGTAAATTAAAGCAGGCCGGTAAAGACGATGAGATCGAAAAAGCCCGCAAGCACTTCTTAAGTGAAGTTTACCAGATGACTGCAATCGCAGTCGGTGAACCACCTAAGAAATTTGATTTGGAATATCGTGATGACGATAAGAAATACCACTTGGATAAAGATTTAACTCCACTGGAATTTTTGCATAAATACATGGGTGACGTTGACTTCAACGACTATGTCGTATTGTCTAATGCTCCAGACCATGAATATGATAAATTATATGGCTTACCTTTTGAAGATAACGTTGAGGGGTCATACCGCATCAAATTCTTAAACGTGCCAATGGAGTATTTGGAAACTGCAGCTGTTAACCAGTTAAAAGACGGCGAAGCAGTCTGGTTTGGCAATGATGTTGGTGAACAAAGTGACCGCAAGAAGGGCTACCTTGACAGTGATTTGTATCAACTAAGCGAACTCTTTGGCGTAGACCTTAAGATGTCCAAGGCTGATCGTTTGCGCACTGGTGCAGGCGCTTCTACTCACGCAATGACTTTAGTTGGTGTAGATGAAGACGGTGGACATGTTCGCCAATGGAAGGTTGAAAACTCCTGGGGCGAAAAGAATGGCGACAAAGGATTCTTTGTTATGAACAACGACTGGTTTAAAGATTATGTTTACGAAGTTGTTGTCCACAAGAAGTACCTGACACCAGAGCAAGTAGCTATCGCAGAAGGTCCAATTACTGATTTGCCAGCTTGGGATTCACTCGCTTAAATTAATTTATACCTAATAAAAAAGACGAAATTCACAATAGAATTTCGTCTTTTTGTCTATTTAAAAACAATTATGTAATAAAATTGACTGCTTTTAATTTCAATTGACTAATTTTTGGTCCAAAAACTGCAAACTTTTTTGCAAAAGAGCAAAAAATAGCTTTTTAGTCATTTTTTTAATTAGTACATTATGGGCTGCTTTATTCTCGTCTTTTCCCTTAGCAATATACGTTTGCCCATATGCATCGCCGTGATTAGTATTAACTTTAATGTTGGCTGGAACGGCCTCAAAAAATTCTGGCCAAATTGCATACTCCATTGCAACTAGGTCGTGTACAGGTGCAGCCGTAAAACCAAATTGTTCACCTGACTTTTGATAAAAATGTAACAGATTACCTGCCAATTTAGATGCTGGACCACCAAATTGAAGACTTGCTATTTGTTTTTTAGTAATAGTAATTTTTTCAGTTACATCTAAACCCGCCATGATCACTTCCAAGGGTGAACTAAAGACAATTTGCGCCGCTTCAGGGTCAGTCCAAATATTGAATTCAGCTAAGTCAGTAACGTTGCCGTGATCTATACCTCCGCCCATAATAACTATTTTAGCTATTTTAGGTATAATTTCGGGAAAAGTTTTAATTAATAACGCGATGTTTGTGAGCGGTCCCGTAGCAACAATAGTCACCTTTTGAGACTGCTTTTTCAACATATTTGCCATAAAACAAATTGCATTGTCATCTTCAACCGGATAAGCATATTTATTTAAGCTATCTGAGCCATCCATACCAGTGCTGCCATGAGCTTTTGCCTGCACGTGTAATTGATTAAGCAGTGGCCCTGCTTGTCCTTGAACTAACGGAATGTGTTGCTTACAAAAGGCTAGTAAATAGCCCGCATTTTGCGTTACCAAATTAATATTCTGATTGCCGCCAACTGTGGAAACACATAAAACCTTTACCTTATCAGGATTACCTAAAGCAGTTAATAAAGCCATCGCGTCATCTTGACCAGGATCGCAGTCATATAAAATATCCATTAATTTACCACTCTTAGTAGATCTGTAACTGTTAAGACGTTGCTAAACCCTAGTTTTTTTGCCAGTTGACCAATTACTGGCGGTTCTAATTTACTCTTACGTAAAAGAGACTCATCACTAAAAATTTCTGCAGGAGAACCTTCTTTTTGCTTATGAGCCTGAGCAAAAACTATCACGCGTTTAAAATTATTAACTACAAAGCTCATGTCGTGTGTAATTGTAATCACTAGCTTATGCATGCTTGTTAGTTTTTTGATAATTTTATTTAAACGTATAATTGAGTTATGATCCTGCCCTGCGGTTGGTTCATCAAAGACCATAACTTCTGGGTTCATAGCTATAATTGCCGCAATTGTAACAAATTTTCTTTGAGAATAAGGTAAATTATATGGATGTTCATTTAATTTATTATCCAAGTGACACAGTCTAGCAGCGTCTTTTACCCTGGTAGTTATTTCCGTTTGTGGCAGCTTTTGCTTTCTTAGTGAAAATGCAATTTCTTTTTCAACTGAATCTTGAAAAATCTGCTCATCAGGATTTTGAAACACATACCCCACATGGTGAGATAATTGAGCTACACTGATTCCTTTAGTATCTTTGCCATCGAGTAAAACTCGACCCTTATCAGGTCTAATCAATCCGTTCATCATTTTTACAGTAGTAGTTTTACCAGCACCATTTTGTCCGATAATAGCTACTGCCTCACCTAGTTCAAATTCTAAATTGACACTTTCAACCGCATTATTTTTATTATCATACGAATAACTGACATCATCCAGACTTAAGTAACTCATGCTCTAGCTTCCTTTAACATTTCATATGCTTCATCAACCGTAACAGGAACTTGTTTTGATTTAGGATATTTTTTTAAATAGAAAGCTGATACTTCTGGAATCTGTCCACCTGCAGCTACTACTTTTTCATCACTAAAAACATGATGTGTTTCTCCTTTAACCACAAGTTGTCCGTCTTGGATCACTGCAATTTCATCACAAACTTGTGCTAGTAAATCAACTTTATGATCAACAATAATTATGGTCTTACCTTGCTTTTTCAAGTTTTTGACAATATTATACACAGCTAATGTCGAGCTGGGATCTAGCTGTGAAGTAGGCTCATCTAAAATAATTAATTCTGGATCTAATACAATAACTGAAGCCAGAGCTACCATTTGTTTTTGACCACCAGATAAATCATAAGGATTCTGATTACGTATTTTTTCTAAGTTTAATAATTTTATGACCTGCTCAACTTTTTCATTAGCTTCTTCTCTGGGAACAGACAAGTTCTCCAGTCCATAACCTATTTCATCATAAACTGTATATTTAACGCCAGTTATTTGTGTAAACGGATTTTGAAAAGCATAGCCAATTTTTTGTGCCAGTCTGCCCAGGTTAGAAGTATCCAGCGGTTTGTCTTCAAAGATAACCTTTCCTTCAAGTTCGCCTTTATAAAAAGCAGGAATAAAGCCACGCATTATATTGCACACAGTCGTTTTACCAGAACCATTGCTGCCAATAACACCCAATACTTCACCCGGCTCAACCTTTAATGACAGATCTTTAATCGTTAGGTCTGAAGTTAACGGATAGCGATAATTGATATGTTGCAGTTCTATTAAGCTCATAGAAATTTACCTCCCCAAATAACAAAAACAACCAAGATTAAACAGAGTATTATGTCTAATAAATAATCGATTTTCTTTTTAGAGATATGATGCAAAGTTGTCCGGGGAGTTGGATTAGAAAAGCCACGTGCCTGTAACGTTAAAACTTTTTCTTCATTTTGCTCAACAGAAGATAAAACCAAGGGACCCATCATTGGTATAAATGTCTTTATTCTTTGCCATAATGAACCCGTAGTTTCTACTCCTCTTGCTTGCTGTGCCTCATTAATGATATTTGACTGCCACATTAATTGGGGAACAACCTGAATAGTTGAAGCTAAAACAAAGATAGCTTTTTTAGGCAACTTAGTTTGATCTAGAGCTTGGATGATAACATCGCTGGAAGTAACTAAAAAATACCAGATAATTGGTAACGAAATAGCAATTATCCTGCTTGCCAACATAATTGCAGTATTAAGACCTGTTTGTGAAAACTTAATGACCCACCAAATTTTTTGTGAATCAGGATAGCTGATGAAAAACACTTGCAATACAAATAAAAAGACCACAATTAATGCTAAAGATTCAAAGAACAATTTAATTAGCCTGACTAATGTACCAGAAAATAATGCCAGAATCATTGTTACAGCTATTAAACACAATTGAACCTGCCACTTTGAGCTCATCATACTAAGTAAAATAAGAAGCAAAACAATTAATGCCTTAGTTGAAGGATATAGTGATTTAAACCATTTAAGCATAGATTAGAGCCTTTCTGTTTTTAATGTATGGACGACCATAATTTAATTTTATTAAAAATCTATCGGGTAACCGTCTTACTAAAAGCCATGCAATAGTGAAGTTAAAGGCCACACTAAAAGTACCCCCAACTAAGTTTGCTTGAATTGTTGACCAAAGCAAAGCTTTGCCTGCTGCTAAAAATACAGCTGTAAGCAAATCACTACCAGCTCCTGTTGCTCCACCGAACACAAAAGTTGTTACTATAGCTGAAGGTACTGCAGTTGCAACATTAACAATTGCACATGCAATAACTGCCGTAAAAATGTTGCTAAAAAACTTAAACCGTGAAAAATAACCAACAAATAATGCGTTAGTCATGGCTACCAAGGCGAATGGAATCGCAGTTGGTATTAACATACCATTAATGATATTGCCTAATAAAGCCATTACCATTCCCACCCACGGGCCGGCAATCATAGACACAAAACATGTTCCTACCTGATCAATCCAAACGGGCAGTTTTAATGCCGCAGATAACTGATAACCGACAAAATTTAACGCTACGCCAACTGGTATTAACAATAGTGCCAGTAAATCGAAATCATACCTAAGTCCTCTTTTCAATTTTTCCTCCTTTAAAACCGAACAATATAATGATATACATATAAATTTATACGTATAATTCAATTTAAGAATACATGAAATTATTGTGATTTTCAAGGCTACTTTTATTTAAATATAAGAAAATTTTGCGTTAGCAAGTAAATACTACAAACTTTATTTTATTTTGCCACATTAAATAATTGTTCGGATATAGAATTAAGCTCGATCTTATTTACTTTCTCAATCTGAGCAATTTTGGAAATTGGTATACTGTCAGGACGTATACCACCACATATACCAGTGGCAATTGAGCCAATTGTATCTGTATCCCAGCCAATTTCTGCAGCTAATTGTGCCGCTTTCCAAGCATCTGCCTTGGCAAAGTCAACTATGGCCAAAACGCAGGGAATAGTTTCTATCGTTTCCATTCCACTGCCAACTTCTTGGTAAAGCCGTGAAAGCAATACTGTTCTTGTTCTGGAAGTCTGAACAATTGCTTTTGCCTGATTAATGCGAAAAACTAAATCAGCGGATGGAAATTTAAAGCCATAAAGTGAGCCCTTTTGAGCAAAATCCGTTGCAATTTGCCATATTGTACTGATCTTCGTGCCACCCCTTGCAACATAACTATCTATAGCTGCTATCGCACTAGCTCCCGCAATGGCAATACTCGTGTTATGGGTAGGCATACAAATAGCCGAAACAGCCTTTAGCAGTGCACTAGCATTTTTATAATCAAACACAATACCAACCGGAGAAATTTTCATTGCTGCTCCGTTAGTAGTACCAGTAATTCCAGCTTTTTCAAGTGGTAACCCGTTTTGAATAGCTTTAATAGCACTTTTAGTTGATGGACCCGCAACATACTGTGCCATATTGGAATCCTGTGTCCATCTTATTAAGGATTCAATAAATTGCCTGCTGTCTATTTTGCCATTATTTTTAATTAACATTTTACAGACCAATAATGTATTAACGGTATCATCAGTGATAGAACCAGCCGGTAAATCTCTCTTGTACGGTCCGCCACTTACAGAGCCTAACAATTCATGAATACCGTTAGGAAATTTTTCGCGAATAAGTTCTTGTGACAATACTTCTGTTGGCATTCCCATAGCATCACCTAGTGATACTCCCTGCAATATTCCTAAAACTCTTTTCTTATCTGGTTTCATTTTTCCTCTTAATTAAGTATAAATTATTCTTATCAAAATAATATTCTGGATTTTTCAATGCAATCAGCAATGTTTCTGGATTATAGCCAGCTTGGATAATATTATTGATGTTTACATTTCCGACTTTGTCTCCTCTTGCAACTAATTGTCCTACTTTTAAATTTAGTTTAACAGCTGCTTTTTTTAATTTTACCGTGTCAATTCCGACATGTACCAATAGTTCAACACCTGCAGTAGTTTTAATACCAAATGCATGTTGGTCGGGCGCGATCATAATGATTTTCCCATTTACGGGAGCATAAATGTCAGCATTAGTCGAGGATAAGGGAGTAATTGCTATTCCATCTCCCAGTACCTTACTGGCAAATGTCTGGTCCTTAGATTGTGCAATATCAAAGTATGTTCCCGCAATTGGGGCCGTCACTTTAATTTTAGGTAAACTGTTATTCTGTTCGCTAACTAAAGCAGCAATGAAGCTGGCGAAGATAGCAATTAAAATCGAAATTAAACCTGTTATTAGTGAATCCCAGGTCGGCTGTTCCGGATTAACCAGGGAAAAGATGCTGCTTGGAAAAGCATACATTTTAGCGTTAGCAATGGCTAAATAAATTGCACTGAGAGCTAGTCCAACAAGACTTGAAATATACCTGCTTTTCTTTAACGTGGTATAGCCATATAGTGCGGGCTCAATAATACAAAAAAGGCAATTTTTCACAGTGTCCTTCACTTTTTTATTTTTTATTTCTTTGCGCTTCGTCGCAATTCCCAAAACTGCGCCCAATTGGCCAAACTGTGCAGTTGAAGTAAAAGCAAAAAGCCAAGAATAGCCTAAGGCTCCTAAGTTGTTCAGAGCAAGTAACGTTAACCACCAATGCTGACCCTTGACAACTAAAAACAAATAAAGTATAGAACTTACTAACGCTGCAATGACAGGCACTTTTAGCATAATTAACTTGATAGTATCTGAAAATAATTTGCCTAAAAATAGGCCAATTGGTGCTAAAAATAAAATTCCTATTACACTGGTAATGATAAAGCCCAATGTAAAATTATAAGTAGCACCTATGATTCCCCTAATTTTTTTATCCAAAAACACAAAAATAATTTTGCTTGCCAGGCATACCAAAATCACAGGAATAAAAGAACCAACATAATTGGGAAAAGCTTTGAAATAATGATGTACTGCCATTAATTCTATACCAAAGCCTATTCCAGCAAGTGGGTTCAATTTGATACTTTTGGCGGTGCTATAACCAATAATTATTGGTAAACAAAATACGGGAAGTCGTATTAAATTTAATAGAAATTGATAATTATCAGCGGAAACTAAATTGCACAATTTAATTAATACTAAAACACCTTGAAAAATAGCCGCGGTTGTATATAAAGGTAGTATAGGAACTAAAATTTGACTTGGTATGGTTTTCCACTCAATAGCTGTAAAATCATTCCCACCTGAATGCATCTGCTTTTGCAGACTGGCAAATTCTTTTTCCACGTTATTGCTCACTATAATCTGGTATTCATGACCAACAAACTGTTCCTTAATCACATTTTTTTCACTTGCAATTTGCCTTCTATTGACAGATTGCGGATTTTTGACTTTAATACGAATCCTAGTCATACAGTGTGAAATTGATTCAATATTATCTTTTCCACCTAAATCTGCAATTAAATTCTTGCTGTTCATAATTGTCCACTATAAATTTTAATTACAAGAAAACCCTCGAAAATCGAGGGTTTTCTCTTTATAAGTATTACTTAACTACGCAATAATAATTCATCAAACTTTTTAAAGAATAAATTTTTATCTGCTTTAGTCACTAAAGTTATTTCACGACCAGCGGGATCATCTTCCAGACGGCCTGCTGCCAAGCCTTGGGTAATTACTCTTACCTTGTGTTTTTCAGTCGTCAAAACAACTTCGGGATACAGGGCACTAATGACCGTTAAAACGTCCCAGAAGTATAATTGCGCAGTTGGTATTGGCGGATTAACCAGAAGACAATATCCTTGTGCAACTAAATCCATAGCTGGATGTTCACTTAAACTGGCCCAGTGCATTCTTAACTCATCAGTTAAAGGCAGTTCTTCACTGCTTTCAAGACCAATAACCTGCATGGGAATGCTTGATTTCAAAACAGTTTCAAGCGCAAAAGGATCCCAGAAAGCATTCCATTCTTGAGTACCGTCAGCATTAACCTGAACAACATTACCATGACCATCAAGGGAACCACCCATCCAATACAGCTTTTCAATGTTACCCGCAATTTGAGGATTAGTTTCTAGTGCGCGCGCTAAATCCGTTAAAGGACCTGTCATAACTAAAGTTACAGGCTGCTCTGATGCCATAATTTTCTCAACCATATCTAAATGAGCCGGCTTTTCTGCCATCTTAGTAATCACTTTGCCAGAACGGTTCAATAACGGCAGATAATTGAAAGAATATGCCGCTTTACGCCAATCTTCCGGAAACTGATTAACGGCGCGAGAATTTGATTTGGCAATTTCCAATTGATCACCGCGCAAGTTAAAGCGGTCTGTCAACTTACGACATACTTCAACAGCCGGATCAACATAGCCATCCGCATCAATTGCACTAACGCCAATTAATTTAATATCTGGGGCTTGCAAAAACAGCAAGCAAGCTACTAAATCATCAATATTACCATCATGGTTAAAATAAATTGTTTTCATTAATACTCCCTATTTTGACTTAATATAATTTTGACCATCAGCTGCTGGAGCAACCGATTTTCCGAAGAACAGAACTAAAACTATGATTGTAATTACATAAGGAGCAATCTGCATGTAAACAGCAGGTATGTGGCTGAAGAACGGCAATTGATTGCCGATGATACTAATACTTTGAGCAAAACCAAAGAAAAGCGAAGCCATCATTGCACCTAACGGATTCCATTTACCAAAGATCATGGCCGCCAAAGCCATAAAACCTTGGCCCACAATAGTAGAAACTGAAAAGTTACCAGAAATTGCCTCTGCAAAAACTGCACCGCCAACTCCACCTAAAAAGCCTGATATTAATACTCCAGCATAACGCATGCCATAAACATTAATCCCCAGAGTATCAGCAGCTTGGGGATTTTCACCACATGAGCGCAAGCGCAAGCCAAAGCGGGTTTTATACAAAATCCACCACAATACTACGGACACCACTATTGCCAGCCATGCTGGTGCTGATGTATTTTGAAAGAAAATAGGCCCTATTACAGGAATATCAGCTAAGCCAGGAAAACTAAAATAACCAAAGCTTTGAGTAATATTTTCAGTTTGCCCTTTATCATAAATAGCTTTAACTAAAAATACTCCTAAAGGCGGTGCCATGAGGTTAAGTACAGTCCCACTGATAATATGGTCAGCATGAAAATTAATAGTGGCAACAGCATGTAGTAATGAAAAGAGCAGACCCACAATTCCACCAATCAATAAGCCAAGCCATGGCGTTGCTTTACCAAAAGTAGAAGCAAAAGTCAGGTTAAACACAATGGCAGAAAAGGCACCGATAGTCATTATTCCTTCTAGGCCAATATTGGTAATACCTGAGTTTTCACTATAAACGCCACCTAAAGCGGTGAAAATCAACGGAGCCGAATAGACAAAAGTTGATGATACAATTAACGCTAAAATCGTAACTAAATTCATTAATTTTGTCCTCCTTGAGTTTTAGTAGAATCCGCCACCGCACTGTCTGAATCCGTATCAGCGGTTTTGGTGTCTCTTTGAATTGCCTGGGCTTTTTTAGTTTTAAATAGCAGTCCAATAACATATTGAATAGCAACAAAGAAAATAATAGCGGCAATAACTATCGAAACGATCTCATAAGGGATACCGGCAATGGTCTGCATCCCTAGACCACCAATTTTTAATATCGAAAATAATAATGAAGCTAGCAAAATACCAACAGCTGTGCCGCCACCAAGAAGGGCAACAGACAAGCCATCCCAGCCAATATCCAAACTAGTCGTCTGGGTAAAGTAGTTTTGATAAGTACCAAGGCCCTGAACAACTCCACCTAAACCGGCAAAACCGCCAGACAGGAGCATCGATAGCATAATATTCTTTTTAGCAGACATTCCGGCATAGCGACTAGCTGCAGCATTAGTACCAACCGAACGAATTTCAAAACCGGTGGTAGTCTTTCTCATTAAATACCAATACAAAAAGACGGCGACTAAAGCAATAAAAATTCCCGCATTAATCCGTGAATCACCAAACATTGAACTAAGCCAGTTAATCTTTAAACTGCCATTGGCAGTAATTGTTTTAGTAGTATCAGTATCAATACGTAATTTCGCTGACATTACCTGCTGCATCAAATATTGACAGGAATAAAGCACAATGTAGTTAATCATAATAGTTGTAATTACTTCGTTAGTCCCAAATTGAGCACGCAGCCAGCCGGCAACACCGGCAACAAGTGCACCGGCAATAATACCGGTAATTACAGCCAGTGGCAGTAAAAACACTTTAGGCATATTGGGATTAGCCAGCACCACCCAGATGGATGACAACCAGCCTGCTTGCGCCTGACCGGGCAAACCAATATTGAAAAAGCCAGCAGTAGAAGCAATGGCAAATCCAATAGCAGTGAAAATCAGGGGAGTTGCTTCACGAATAGTTTCACCTATACCATTCATATTGCCTAAGGCGCTGGAAAACATTGAAGCATATGCTTGAAACGGGTTGTAACTCCAGACCAGCATGATGATTGCCCCAACTAAAAAGCCTGCTAAAATTGAAATAATTGGTACTAAAATTTTCTTAGTTTTTAGTGTTACTTTAAGCAAGAGCGCTGCCTTCTTTCTTAACACCTGTCATTAACAACCCTAACTCCTCATCACTCGTATTTTCCGGCCTGACTTCACCTGAAATACTGCCATTGTGAAGAACAATAATCCGATCAGACAACTGCATAATTTCATCAAGTTCATACGAGATTAACAAAATTGCTTTACCTTGAGCTCTTTCGTTTAAAAGCTGCTTATGAATGTATTCAATCGCACCAACATCAAGTCCGCGTGTCGGCTGAAAAGCAATAACTAAATTACTGTTACGACTTAATTCACGTGCAATTATTACTTTTTGTTGATTACCACCAGATAAATCACTCACAGGCATTTTTTCACTGGTCGTCCTGATATCAAATTGCTTAATCAACTTCCTGGCATGTTCGTGAATGACATCGTAGTGCATGACGTTGTGACGTGAAAATGGTTCTTGATAATAAGTTTGCAGAGCTAAATTATCTGAAACTGAAAAAGGTAAAATCAAGCCATATTTTTGCCGGTCAGCAGGTATATATGACACGCCCTTTTCAGTTATTTGCCGCACCTTGTGATTAGTCATGTCTTCGCCGTCAATTATAATTTTGCCGGCATGAACATGTTGCAAGCCGGTTAAAGCCCTGACAAGTTCATCTTGACCATTACCATCAATACCGGCAACACCCAAAATTTCGCCAGCATGCAAATTAAAAGACATTCCTTTAATTACAGCCACGTTTTGCTTATTTTTCACTTGCAAATTTTCAACCTGCAACATCGTTTTACCAATTTTTGCTACTGGCTTATTAAGCTTCATGTTAACATGACGACCAACCATCAATTCCGCCAAACGATTATTATCGACATTAGCAACAGCAAAAGTTCCTACACTTTGACCAGCACGAATAACGGTGACACGATCAGCAGCTCTCTCAATTTCTTCCAGCTTGTGCGTGATTAAAATAATCGATTTACCCTCTTTAGCCAGTCCACGCAAAATTTGAATAAATTCCGTAATTTCTTGTGGCGTTAAAACAGCAGTAGGCTCATCAAAAATCATAATATCAGCTCCGCGATACAAAACTTTGAGAATTTCCACTCTCTGTTGCTGTGCCACTGTAATCTCACTGATTTTTTTCTGAGGGTCAATATTTAAGTTATAGCGCTCAGATAAGGCCATAATCTGCTTTTCAGCTTTTTTGAAATCTAGTTTAGGTCCCTTGGTTGTTTCATGACCCAAAATAATATTTTCCAAAACTGTAAAGGATTCCATCAACATAAAGTGCTGGTGTACCATACCGATACCTAGGTCTTTGGCAACAGTTGGATTTTTAATATTAACCTTTTTTCCGCGAACTTTGATTGTACCTGAAGTGGGCTGAATCAATCCTGATAGAATGCTCATTAGAGTTGATTTACCAGCACCGTTTTCCCCTAATAACGCCAGAATCTCACCTTTTTTCAAAGTCAGATTAATATCGTTATTAGCTTTAAAGCCATTAAAATCCTTAACAATATGGCGCATTTCTATTACGTTCGTCATATTTTCCATTTTATGTAAATTTCCTTTTTCGTAAAAAACTCTTTGCATAAGAATACACAAAGAGTTTTAATCAATAATTTACTTTAATTTTGCGCTACAGTAATTTTTCCGGCAACTATTTGTTGTTTAGCCTTTTCTACTGCCAGCCATGCCTTTGGTGTAAGGTTGCCTTTAGTAATTGAAACACCATTGCCTTTTAAGGAATAGACAAGATGCTTTCCTCCTGGGAATTTTCCTTTAGCAGCATCGTCAGCCAAGGATTTAGTTGCAACGTTTAGTCCCTTCAATACTGAAGTTAAAGTAAAGTTAGCCTTTTTACCATCTTTCGTTTTATAGTTACCAAGATTTTTCTGGTCAACATCTACACCAATCACCCAAACCTTGTTACTTTCAGGTTTAGTTTGATTTAGGGCCTTAGCTTCTTGGAAGACTCCGCTACCGGCTGAACCTGCAGCCTGGAATACTACATCACATTTATTAGCATACATTGACTGTGCAATTGATTTAGCTTTATCGTTTGAAGTAAAGTTGCCGATATATTGTACACTGACATTGATCTTTTTATGCTGAGCTTTAGCAGCGTCTTTTACGCCTTGCTTGAAACCAGCTTCAAAAGTATCAATAATAGCTGATTTAGCTCCTCCGATAAAACCAACTTTGTTGGTTTTAGTAGAATAAGCAGCAGCCACACCACCTAAATATGATGATTCATTACTCTTAAAAGTTACTGAAGCCACATTTTTTTGACCAGTAATCACATCGTCAACGATTACAAAATTTTTCTTAGGATTCTTTTTAGCAGCTGCTTTAACTGAATCTTTTAACATATAACCAATACCAAATATTGTTTGGTAACCAGATTTAGCAGCTTGGTTAAAGTTAGGTGTATAGTCAGTAGCGCTGCTAGATTGGAAATACTGATAGCCTTTACCTTGCTTTAAATTATGTTCTTTACCATAATCTTTAAAACCGGCCCATGCAGCCTGGTTAAAGGACTGGTCATTAATACCATTGCTATCAGTAATTAAAGCAATACTGTCTTTTTTGTTCTGACTGCTTGTTCCCTGCTTTTTTCCCGAGCAAGCATTCAAAACTAAAGTAAATGATGCCATTAAAAATCCTAATGACAAAAATTTCGTAAATTTCTTACCCATTAATTTTCCCTCCACAAAATACGAACTTTTCATAGTTAATATTATAATAAAATACGCATTAATTCAAGAAATATTTTTTTGTGGTTGATTATAGGTAAAAATGTTGGCGTATTGCGAACTATTTACTTGGATGAATTGGCACTTTGATATTACCCTTAATAATTTCTGTACGAGCTTGACGTGAATATTGCCAAGCTTTTGCACTAATTTGTCCGCGTTTAAGCGAAACTCCGTTAGTTTTTAAACCATAAACCAGTTGTTGACCGCCAGGGAATTTCCCGTGATAAGCGCGATTAGAAATGTCCCGTGTAGCTACATTTACACCGGTAATAACTGAAGTCAAAACAAAATTATCCTTTTTACCATCTTTAGTCTTGTAGTTACCTAAATGAGACTGGTCCGAATCGACTCCAATAGCCCAAACTTTGTTAGCAGCTGTTCTTGTCTGGTTAATTGATTTAGCCTCTTGGAACAAGCCGTTGCCAGCTAAACCAGAAGCGTGGAAAATGATATCAGCTTTTTTAGCATACATTGACTGGGCAATTGCCTTTTCTTTATCAGCACTCTTAAAGTCGCCCACATATTGGTTTAAGAGTGTAATTTTTTTATGCAATTTTTGCGCCTGGTCATGAACGCCCTTGGTAAAACCGGCATCAAATAAATCAATAATATTGCCATGGGCACCGCCAATAAAGCCGATGACATTCGTCTTTGTTTCTGTTGCCGCAACAACACCTGCCAAATAGGAAGCCTGCTCACTCTTGAAGTTGGCAGAAGCTACATTCTTCTGCCCCTTTATTACTTCATCGACAATAACGTAGTTCTTTTTAGGATTCTTTTTAGCAGCAGCCTTGACTGCATCCTTTAAGCTATAGCCAATACCAAAAATTGTCTGATAGCCGGCTTTACTTGCCTGATCAAAATTAGGCTCAAAATCCGCCGCACTGCCTGATTGAAAATACTGGTAGCCATTGCGCCCGCGATTAAGATTATGATCTTTGCCATATTCCTTAAAGCCTTGCCAAGCAGACTGGTTAAAAGAATTATCATTAACGCCCGCAGTATCAGTGATTAGCGCAATTGAGTGCTTGGCACTACTACTTGAATTGTTGGCGCCACCCTGCTTTTTACCTGAACAAGCAGTAAGCGCTAACCCTGCAGCAACCGCTATCGCACTGATGGAAAAGATTTTTTTGATTTTTGACCTCATATTGTACCTCCTGTAAATATCACAATACCTAACATACCATATCTGGTAGTATTGTCAAAAGTAAGCTACAAGATAAAGTGTTGATCTGATAGCATTCCTATTTTTTCATGAAAGCGAAACTGAGCCTTACTCATAATGTTTTGTATACCACAAATAAAAAAGTTAAAATTTTCGTATAGGTGTTAATTAAGTTAATCTGGCGCCATTAAGCAACCTTTGTTCATAAACTAACGTATAATAAAATAAACGGTAAAATGTTCGTCAATGATAAAGGTAATCTAATGAAATTATATAAAGCTTTTTTTAAATCAAAATTAGGAACATTAACGCTTTTAAGCGATGATAACCACCTCTTAGGATTATGGTTTAACGGACAAAAATATTTTGGTGCCGGCTATGATTTGAGTCTTGTCAAAGTCTTTCCCAGTAGCCCGATTAAATTGGCCCAAAAATGGCTGACTGACTATTTTGCTGGGCAAAACCCCGACCCGTATACTGTCCCCGTGAAACCTGACGTGTCAGCCTTTAGGCAAAAAGTACTTAAGGAACTGCAAAAGGTGCCTTACGGCGAGCTTGTCACTTATAAAGAATTGGCCAACCGCATGCAACAGGGGCAAAAGAATAAAGTAAATAAGGCTCGTGCAATTGGCAATGCTGTTGGACACAATCCTATTAGCTTAATCATTCCCTGCCACCGAGTAATTGGCAGTGACGGCTCTTTAACGGGTTATGCCGGAGGTCTTGACCGCAAAAGGGCACTATTAAAAATGGAAAATCCCTTAAGCAAATTTTCCAGTCAATTAGACTTACTATAAAGCATTTAATATTCGGTTTTAAAGCAAAATAAAAAGCTGCATGGAGCTCATGCAGCTTAAACATTCCATTCAGACATAAATTCTTGGACATAGTCACGCATAAATTCGGTTCTTTTTTGTGCTTCCTTTTTACCTCCGGCTGTATTCATTAAATCAACTAAGTGAAATAATTTCTCATAGAAATGGTTAATTGTTGTTTCCGTGTGCTTTCGATATTGATCATGACTAACCAGCTTTTGTGGTTTGATTCTGGGGTCATATATAACATTGCCATGGGCACCACCATAAGTAAAAGCCCGCGCAATACCGATTGCACCCAGGCTTTCAATGCGATCAGCATCTTGGACATATTCTCCAGAAACTGGCAGCTGATAATGATGCTCTATATTGGCTGAAAAGGACATATGCTGTATTGTAAATAAAATATCTTTTACTTCTAAAGCAGTAAACCCTGCTTGTGGCAACAATTTTTTAATATTGGCAAGAACCTGATCAGGATCTGCGCAAATTTTTTCATCAATAGTATCATGCAAATATCCAGCCGCCTCGATAATAGCAACCATACGGCTGTCTTTATGTGCAGCAGGATTATCCTGCAAATACATTTTGCTGGCCAAATGCGCTACCCGTTGGCCATGATAAAAATCATGACCAGTTTTTTCATCTTGCAGCTGCTCTTTAACAAATTCTGTTACTTTAGCTAAATCCAAATTAATCATCCTTCCTTATCCATAAGCCACTTCCCAGATTTGAACTGGGGACCTCCTCCTTACCACGGCGGTGCTCTACCTTCTGAGCTAAAGTGGCGAATTACATTCAATAAAAAAGCATTCACTTTCCATAAAGCGAATACTTCAAATAATACTATATCTATTCGTCATCTGCAATAAATCTTACAGCAGTACCGTAGGCAACCACTGACTGCATGTCGCCACTGATTGAACCAGAGTCAAAACGCATCATCACAATTGCATCTGCGCCCTTATCCTCTGCAGCTTGACGCAGCCTTTCTAAAGCTTGATTGCGAGAATCTTCCAGCATTTTAGTGTAACTGCGAATTTCACCACCAACAACTGATTTTAATCCTGCACCAAAGTTTTTAACAAAATTTTTGGACTGAGTAGTCAGACCAAATACTTCTCCGATAATTTCGTATTTTTTACCAGGTATATTTTCTGTAGTTGTTATTAAAATTTCTTTTTGTGCCATTTTGCCCTCCTAGCAGTATGGTTATACGTTACTAAATTAATAGTATGAAATCCTATAACTTTTTTGTCAAATTAGTCAAATCAGATTTATTATTTTACAAGCAATTTTAGGAGGCATTAAATTAATCTGAGTTAGGTCTTTGACAGCTACCCAATCAGGCTGATAAACATTTGCATTATTTGAGCGTTCTTTTTCTTCTCCACTAATTTCTGGTGCAGCTATAAAGGAAATTTCAGCATAAAAGAAATGTTCATCTTCTTGACTTTTGTATTCAAATAGCTGGTTTAAGGCAGCTGGTTTTAGTTGAATACTTAGTTCTTCATTAATTTCTCTGATTGCGGTTTCAACTGGGGTTTCATTCCCTTTAGCTCCACCTCCCGGAATTACCCAGTAGTCTCGACCATTTTTTAATCTATGAATTAATAAAATCGCATCATTTTCAGAATTATAAAGAATTACACGTGCACGCATATCAACCACTCCTTCCGAAAAAATAATGTTTTCTTATTATACTATCTTAATTGGAGTTAAAAAAGGACAGTTGCGAAAATAGCAACTGCCTCTTTTAGATTAATCTTTAATTGTAACTAAAGTATATTTTCTTTTGCCTTTTCTAATAATAACGTATTTACCGTCAAAGGCTTTAGCAGGATCGACCTCAAAGTCAACTGATTGCTCGCGCTCACCATTAACATAAATTGCTCCGTTAACAACATCTTCTCGTGCCTGACGTTTAGAAGATTCAATCTTAGTATTAACTAAGAAGTCTACGATATTTTGGCTCTGAGAAGGTGCTACGGCTGCAGGAGCACTCTTAAGTCCCTGCTCAATCTGTTTAACCGACAAATCTTTAATATCGCCGGAAAACAGAGCGTCTGTGATCATCTCTGCCTCTTTTAGTCCTGCTTCGCCATGAACAAACTTGGTTACTTCCCTTGCAAGTGTTTTTTGTGCTGTCCGTTTCCATGGTTCGGTTTTTACTTGTTCAGCCAGATCATCAATTTCTTCATGACTAAGAAAAGTAAAGTACTTCAAATACTTAACTACGTCACGATCGTCCTGATTGATCCAGAACTGGTAAAATTCGTAAGGACTGGTTTTTTCAGGATCAAGCCAAACAGCTCCACCTGCTGATTTACCAAACTTAGTGCCATCAGCTTTTAACATTAACGGAATTGTTAAACCAAATGCCTGTCTGTCTGGCCCCATTAACTTATGAATTAAATCAATGCCAGCGGTGATATTGCCCCACTGATCACTGCCACCAATTTGCATTTGGACACCGTAATTTTTATTTAACTGGTAAAAATCAATGGCTTGTAAAATTTGGTAGGAGAATTCAGTAAAGGAAATACCATTTTCCAAACGACTGGCAACTACATCTTTATTGATCATGTTATTAACTTGGAAGTGCTTGCCATATTCACGCAAGAATTCAATTAAACTTAATTTATCAAGCCATTCAGCGTTATTAACAATTTCAAAATTGTCAGTGCCAAACAGCTTTTCCATTTGTTTAGTTAGAGCTACCTCGTTTTCATGCAATTTTTCTGCACTAAGAAGAACCCTCTCTGATTTACGCCCAGAAGGATCACCAATTGTTCCCGTACCACCACCTATAACAATCACAGGATGATAACCAGCCAATTGAAATCTTTTTAATATCATGAAAGGAATAAGATGCCCGATATGTAATGAATCACCCGTGGGATCAGTACCACAATAAAGAGCTAAATCATCGTGTTCTTGCAAATATTTAGTCAGTCCAGCTTCATCAGTTTGCTGGTTAATCGCTCCGCGCCACTTTAAATCTTCTAAAATATCAAAGTTTGCCATTTTTTCCTCCAATAAAAAAGTCCCCAGATTCATTTTTGAATCTAGGGACGACTAATTACCTTTTCAGCCGTGGTACCACCCACGTTTACACTTAATTACAAGTGCCTTAACTATGGTCTTTACGGGAACCACCCAACTAGTATTTCGCTACTCTTGACCTGTCTAGCTCACACTAACCGCTAGTTCTCTGAACGCTGAATCAAGGTGCTACTTAAAATTGTTATAAATGATAATACTCATTTTTTCTTAATAAGTCAATATAATTTTATTACTTATAGAAGCCTTTAATCTTTAAGCCATATGCTTTACCTGCTGTCATATCATATTGGATAGCTTCATAGTCAGCTAAAATTTCTTGTTGCTTTTTAGTGAGATATTTTGGATCAATTACTTGTCCTTGCCGGCCAATTAATTCGAAGCCCTTATCGCCTTTAAAGTTAATCGTAATTGCCGGCAATTTCTTATGCACTTCAGTTAACAGCGCTTGGTAAGGGGTAACTTTCGAATCAGTCTGTTCTAGCATCATAGCAATAAAGTCACTCGAGCTGACGAAGTTATTAGCCCTACGCGGCAACCTAGTCTTAGCACCATGTTGACGAGCATACTTGTTTGAGTAAATAAAGTAGCGCGTTGAATGCATTTGTACCGGATACTTAGCAGTATAGTTTTGAGAAATAATGCTTGGATAGTGATCGCCATAAAAGACTAGAGTAATAGGCTTTTGAATTTTATCAATCTGCTTGATAAATTGCTCAACTGCCTTGTCAGTATATTGCGTACCCTTGACATAGGTAGCCATTTGATCACGTACTGCTGGAGACTTGAACAACTCTCCCGAAATCTTACCCATGTATTCGTTGTTGGGGTACCAGTTATTGTATGGCATGTGGTTTTGAATTGATATCAGGTTGATAAACTGGCCGCCATTACGTGAATTGATTTCTTTTAGTCCGTTGGCGTAGGTAGTGAAGTCAGAGTTATAACCGCTCTTACCTAGCTTCTTTTGGTCAATAATTTTATATTTTGAACCAACATAGATAAACTTATCAAACTTAAATCTATGGTAGTCTTCCTGACGTGAGTAGTATGTACCGATAAATGGGTGGACTGCAGATTTATAATCAAAGTTCATCCCTATTGTTGGGTAGAAGTCATAATTTGGCACAATTTGAACGTAAGGGGTCAAAGTAGACTTGAACATACCCATATTCAAACCGGTTAAGGTTTCCCATTCCATGTTGGCAGTACCACCACCATAACCAGCACTCAACATATTACCGTAGGTTGAGCGTGACTTCATCGACTGGATAAATTTAACTGGATTTGGAACATCACGATCGAATCTAATCGTAGGGAAGGTGCTTGGATCAACAAAGCTTTCGCTCAGATTAAAGACAATGGTTTGATTCTTCAGGTCATTTTTACGCTTCTTATTAATTTTGGCAGCAACTTTTTCATACTTGGTATTTAGTTGCTTAATGCTTGTTTCTGAATAACCTTCAGGCTGATCCATAATTTGCAGGTCAATGTAATTCAAGAAATTAAGGACAGGCCCGTTAACCTGAATATCACGCTCTGGGTTACGAAATCTCTGTCTGTTGTCAAAACCGCGATTAATATGATAGATTACGCCACCATCATGGTTAAAACGCAGCGGCGTAACAAATAGTAACAGACTTAACAGTGCCCAAATTCCACGCCGTTTCCATGATCCGCGCTTTTTGATTGGACACTTTAATTCTAAGAAAATATCCAGCGCAATTATTACAACCAATGCAATTAAAATTACAATGACAGTTGTCTTACCAATCATTGGGATCAAGGTTCTCCAGTTGACTATCTCACTTAATTCAGTGGGGTAGATTGGTTCACCACGGAGTAAAAGCTTAATTTTATTTGCGATAGCCCAGCCGATAGCTATCAGACTTACCAAAATATTCGAAGTCCAGTAACGCGTTGTTACGAAATAAAATACTGAGAACAATGCATCTAGAAAAATGGTGGTTAGAATCATGGCAAAGAACTTAGTGCCAAGAAGATAAACTATCGCATTAATCGTTGCCGCCGTGCTTATCTGAATTCGTAAGTTATCGGATTCAATTAGGAAAGAGCCAAAACTTAAAATGTAGAACCAGGCCCAAGTTAGCAGATTAACCCTGTTTTTAATAACAAAGTTGGTAAATATTGCCCAACCCTTTTCACAAATTTTGGCCAGATTAGGTTCATAATCTAAGTAATTGATAATCTTAGCAAATGGATTTATTTGGAACAAATAGCGCTCAAGCAATTGATACCAGACAACCACAATGATTGTCATCACTAGCAGCAAAATCAGCTTGTCAATAATGGATGATCCTGTAAAGCTAAAAGCTCTCATAAATCTGGGTGAAATAGGTGCATCCATGATCATGATTACTGGGATAAAGTAGCGCATCTGCTTTTTGTTGAAAGTTAAGATTAACTTCTTAAACAATAAAAAGACGGCAACCACCAGTAAAAACATAAATGGTGACGTAGGATTATTTAAAAATTCCCTGTTCCAGTCGCCACCACCATTACCGGAAATTATCTGAGACCAGTAAACAGCGTCAAAGCCGGAAACGCCAATCACTACAATGAAGAAGGATAAAAAACCACTGATTAAAGATAATGTCAGCAACTTATTATTGATGGGAACATTGGCTAAAAACATGCCCCAGGCAAAGAAAAGCACTAAGTACAAGCCATAAAACGAGTATTGAAAAGATAAATTACCGGCACTGAGGGCAAAACCTAATAATGTCAGCAAACTTAGTACTAAGAGATTTTGCTTAACAGTTAATTTATGCAAAAAGTCATACAGGTGTGGCTGGATTAGTAAGCAGAAAACCAGGCCGGAGAACAAAACTGAAGTACTGGTAATGATGGGAAACAGCATTCCCCAAACGCGCCACATATTAAAACGGGTTGGAACTATAAAGAAAAAGAAAATGTAGTAAATGATTAAAGTAACACTGGCTAACAGCCAATATTTAAAGCTTTCACTAACACTTTGCTTTTTCTTGCTGTAAACAGCACCAAATACCATAGGCACTATCATTAAAGTTGCGTTGTGCAACATGTTAGGCATAAAGTGAATAAATGAAAAGTGCGCTCTGGCAGCAAATCCTTTCAAATTAAACATTTGCACTAGCATAAACAGAGTTGCCACCAGTAGGAAAATTATCTGAATAGCTTTTAAAGATTTCTTATTTTTATTCATATTCCTAAGTTATATTCCTCACTAAAAATGATGCTGTTGACTATCATGCAATAGACCCAATTTTTTCTTAATTGAGTATAAAACATCAACCTTTTTCCCGTTGCCAGTAAAAAAGTCACGTAGGTCATATCTAAATTTGAAAGTCATGACCAGAGTCATTATTAATAATACGATTCCCGCTTCTTTAACTTTAAAAAGTTCATACAAACTGAACAATATTATAAAAATTATCGGCGGAATCGTCAAATTTTGTAATAGTATCAGTAGTATTAAACAAACTAGAAGTGTCACCGCAGCAGCAGGAGTATCATACAGCGCCGCTACTATCACGGCTACCGTGACTCCCTTTCCCCCGTCAAAATGGTTCCAAAAGGGAAAGCAGTGCCCTAGCTCCAAGCCTAAGCCAGCATACAAAAGAGCAATATTGTCTGAGAAAAGATAGTGTACGATAAGAAGACAGATGAGCGTTTTTAACAAGTCACCAATACAAGTTAATATACCCCATTTTTTCCCAAACACTGCTCCGACATTAGCCGTTCCTGGGTTACCCGAACCCACCTTTGTGGGATCCTCGTGTAAAGCAAAGCGGCAAATAAAAACCGCAGACAGCAAACAGCCGAATCCATATCCGATAGCGATTGACCACAAACGCATTACCAATTGTCGCCTTCTTCCTGGTAACTTTGATCTTGATAATCCTCGTAAATATGATAATCTTGATTTTCAGGATTTTTAAAATCAAACCCTTGAATTTTGTTACGTTTGTTTTGGTAGGTTTCGTTATTGTCTACTGGTACAATAGACAAGCCTAATTCCGTTCGTAAGTAATCTGAAACTCTTTGCAGTTCCTTAGTTGATTGTACTTGATAAGATGCACCGTCAATTGTCGCATTGTGTCCGTGAAGATAATCATTTTTGACATTCTTGGTAGAATCACGGTAGTTAAACGCAATTTGGCGCAGCGCATCAAAGGGCAAATTAGTTTTAATGTTGTTAGAAATTGCGGACAATACTGAATCTAGCCTGGCTAAAGTATTGATTGATACTGACTTCTTGATGATAGTAGTTATCACTTGCCGCTGGCGCTTTTGACGACCATAATCACCTTCCGGATCATCATAGCGCATACGTGAGTATGCCAGAGCTCCACCGCCACCCATGTGAGTCAATTGATTTTTCTTAAAAATGTAACCACCATACTCAAAACTCAAAGTAGGTTTGATATTAATGCCACCGATATAGCGGATTAGTCGCATAATACCTTTCATATTTACCAAAACATAGTATTTGAGAGGCACATTAACTAGTTTAGAAACACTGGCCATGGACATGGCAGCCCCACCAACAGGATAAGCAGCATTAATTTTTTTAACTTGAAATTTTTCTGCTCCTATCATTTGAGCCATTGTGTCTCTTGGTACCGACATCAATGAATAGCGCTTTTTCTGCGGATTAACGACGGCAATAATAATAGTATCAGTATTACCTATTTTTTCTTTACGATCAAGTGCCCCGGTATCAGTGCCCATTAGCAATACAGCAAATTTTTTCTTGCCATCAAACTCGCCATTTTTGATCTGCACACTGTTTTGGTCATCGTAGGCATTATCAACTGCATCTTTCGTGCGCAAATAAATATATGCGGAATACGCACCAACCGCCACAGTTAACAGGACTGCAATGCTTAACACCCAAGCTAAAATCCGCTTTCTTCTGTGGTAGTCCTTTGCGTGCAATTCGACCCGACTTTTATGCGGGTGATTCTCGTTGTGATCCATAACTTTTTACTTACCTAAAATCTAGTTACAATGAGTATATTATAGCAAAAAAACAAACCGACGACGGTTTGTCAATTTTATCTTATTAAAAACATTAATTTGTTTAACTCAATGTTAAGGTCAATGTCAATTCTTCATCACTATCACTGGCAAGACTGGCCTGGTCGATACTGGCTTTAACTTGCTCATGAGCAGCTGTTAACGCGAAATGAGCAGAATCCAAAGTCAAAGTAGTATCGTCTCTACTCAGCTCGAGTTCATTTGCGTTGGTAGTGATTAACCAGCCTGTGAAAACAGGCATTAAGAATTGTAACGAAAATGGCAAATCTTTATGCGAATTGTTTTTTAAATAAAACTTAATATCAATTCTATTTCCCTCCAAAGCATATGTCAGAATTGCCTCAAAATGGTAAGGAAAGTTTTTATAGCTTGAGTTGTCGTCAATTAACGCTAAGCTTACTCTGGAATCTCCCTTATCTACAACTGTCCATGGCAGGATGTCAGCCAGGTTTTCCCCTTGACCTGCTCCCTTAAAAATAATCTCTAATTGTTTTTGCTCATTCTCATCTTTAAAATAATCAGTCTGCTTATTTTGGGCAATAAAGTTAACTAACTTGGCACCCTTTTCAGAAATAGAAATTCGCAAAACAGAACTTTCAATCGTTTGCATAATTTACTCCCACACTTTTTTTCTTTCTCAAAAATAGCACTCAAATAATGTTATTGTCAATTTGTATCGAATATCTAAAATGCTTTTGTACATTTAATTAGAGCTTATTGCAAACACTTTTTAGTAAAACAAGCTAAAAGTATTAGCAAAATTTTGTTAGATATATTATAATAGACTTGTTCCCGAGAATTAAAAGAAAGTTTTTGGAACAAGTTAATAAAAAGAGCATCCCAAGAAATTGGGGTGCTTTTTTTGTAAATCAAATTTCATAATTAATCCGATCGCGCGACGCCTCAGTTAAATCTGCAGAAACCGGTGCAACAAAGGAACCATCATCTGGCAACTTAATATCACTAGCTTTGCTAGCCTTCGGCAATACCGCTTTATTGTATAAACGACTCGCAAGTGTATCAGCAGCCATTTTCATTGCTTCACGCAGACCTTGCCCTTCGGTTATTCCCCCTTTAACATCAGGGAAACTAATTACATATATATCATTTTCCAGTGGCTTAAAAATGGCTGGATACGTCACAACTTTATGGTTCATCCTAAACCTCCTCGTTTTGCACTTTCCCTCTACAATAATATACCCAAATAAGTAAAAAGAAGAAAAAATTATTAAAAAATTATTTTTTAAAGCAAAAAAGTGTTGAAAATTTTTATTTTCGACACTTATTTACAAGTTATTATTTATTATTTTTGAATAGTCTCCAGCCGCTTAAGATAACAGTAATTAGACAAATTATCATTGAAATAATGAAAACTACATGCATACCATAAATAAAAATTTCAGGATGCTTCGGTAAATATGCGGTGACTCTAGCTCCTTTTGCTTTGCTCATTGCCGCAAATAATACGGTAGTTGCACTGGAAATACCAATAACCATACCTAGATTACGGGATAAAGAGTTAATACTGCCAGCAACACCTAAATCCTTTTGTTCAACAGAACCCATGACAAGTGAATTATTAGGAGAACTAAAAATGCCGCTTCCCAATCCCATTAAAGCGATGCTGATAATGAACAGCCAAATTGGTGAATTTAAGTTGCACAATGTGTAACCCACCTGGCTGATTAACAGTAAAACCAAACCTATAAATGTGATTAATTTAGGACCTATCTTGTCAGAAAGAGAGCCTGCAACCGGAGCAGCAACCAGCTGGACTACAGGTAAGATCATCAAGATATAACCAGTTTGGCTCGGAGGTAAGTGACGCGCATTTTCCAAGTAAAAAGGTGTGACCACATTGAAGAAAAAGTTAGTAATAAAAATTAATAACGCACAGAGCAGACTAACTGAAAAATCCGGATTTTTAAACAATTTGAATTGTAACAATGGATTAGCAGCATGATTTTCCACATAAACAAACCAAATAAAACTTACAAGACCAATTATTAACATTAATAAAACCGGTAAAGAACTGAAACCTAATTGCTGGCCTAAGAAAACACCACCAAATAGAGTAATCATGCCGAAAGCAAAGCTGAACGAGCCCATTTTATCCAGAGGAGCTTTGGTAAAAGTAATGTCTTGTGGTAAAAACTTGGCTCCAATTAATGCAGCAATGATTCCCACCGGCACATTAAGCCAAAAAATATAAGGCCAGGACAGGTGACTTAATATTAATCCACCTAAACCAGGTCCAGCGATTGAGCCCAGAGCAACAAAGGAGCCAATAGTTCCTAACGCTTTTCCTCTTTCTGTAGTGGGAAAAATTTCTGTGATAATACCATTATTTGTAGCCATAGTCATAGCGGCACCAACTGCTTGCAAGGCCCTTGCGCCCAGCAAAAACAATAGATTGATTCTAAAACCTGATAAAAGTGACCCCGCAATAAAAAAGATTGCGCCTAAGCGAAAAATTTTAATCTTGCCCAAGATATCACTTAACTTGCCAAAAAACAAAATAAAGCTGCAGACTACAATTAAGTACAGCGAAACTACCCATTCGGACTGGCTCATTGGAATCCGCAAATCTTTACTGATTACTGGCAAAGCAATATTAACAATTGTGCCATCTAAAGTTGACATGAACGTGAAAAGTCCCACGGCAACCAGAATCCACCAGCGATTCTGTTGTACCTTTTGATTAGTTTGATAGCTTATTCTTTGTGCCATTTTACAAATATCTCCGTTTTTACAAAATTAGTTAGGTACCTTAACAAATTGAATTATACTCCTTTTTTTCTCTCTGCCAAGTAATAAAAACTATTGGCAGTAATTTTTGCAAAACCTAGCAGGTAAAAGAGCCGGCTCTGACATAAATCAATTGGAACAGTTATCCTAAAAAGCTTTATTTTTACCACTAAAATTGGCGGACAATTAATCTTCTTTTTGGTAAAGAGACATAGATGTATTAAAATTAAACTAATAGCAAAGCAAAAGAGGTATGAATCATGAGGATTAAAAAATATTAATTTATCAGATCACTATTAATAACTTCACATACAGAAAGAGAATTAAATGATTGAAAATACTCCCCATAAAACAAAGGCATTTATTGCAGGAGTTAATTTAAATGACCCTAATTTTGATTATTACATGAATGAACTTGCCAATCTTACAGAAGCCGCAAACATGCAGGTTGTAGGACAGGCACGACAAAATGCGGAACACATCATAGCTGGTACTTATTTTGGCTTGGGAAAAATAAATGAAATTAAAGATATGGCACGGGGCCTAAAAGCAAAAGTATTAGTACTTAATGATGAGTTAACACCTGTACAAATACGTAATTTAGAAAAACTGACTAAGCTGCGGGTAGTTGATCGCACTGAATTAATCTTAGAAATATTTTCAAATCGCGCCCGGACTAAGCAAGCAAAATTGCAGGTGCAGCTGGCGCAATTACAATATGAATTACCGCGCCTGCATCCCTCAGAAAACTCCTTGGATCAACAACGCGGTAATGGCGGCTCCACTGGTGGTGGTTTTGCCAACCGTGGGGCCGGGGAAACGAAACTGGAATTGAATCGGCGCACAATTGGCAAACAAATTTCTATTATAAAAAGGGAATTACAAACTATTAGTAAACAAGAAGAAATTAAAGCCAAAAGGCGCAATCAAAATCATATTCCTAAAGTAGCACTAGTCGGCTACACTAATGCTGGCAAATCAACCACTATGAATGGGCTGTTAACAGAATTTTCCAAGCATAGTGCTAAACAAGTTTTTGTTAAAAACATGCTGTTTGCGACGTTGGATACAAATGTTCGTCGTATCGACTTAGATAATAATTTTAGCTTTATCCTGTCAGATACAGTTGGTTTTATTTCTAAATTGCCCCATAACCTGATTGAATCTTTTAAAGCTACGCTGCAGGAAGTAAAAGATGCCGATTTATTAATTAACGTCGTTGATGCTTCTGATCCCAATATGATACAGATGATCCGCACCACACAAAACGTGCTTAATGAAATTGGCGTCAAAAACACGCCGATGATTACTGCCTATAATAAGGCTGACAAGTCAGAGCGCAATTATCCGCAAATTGAAGGTAGCGGTATTCTATATTCTGCAATTGATACCAAGTCTATCGCAACCCTTGCTGATTTAATAACCAAGCATATTTTTAGCAGTTATAAGCAAATTAATCTGCTTTTACCCTTATCTGCGGGAAAGATTTTAGCTTACCTGCATGAAAATGCTCAAGTATTAAAAGAAAACTATCAAAATGATGGTATTCATGTTGTTGCGCGTCTTTCACCCCAAGAACAAGCACGCTTAGCTAATTATATTAACTAAAAAAAGATCCTCGCATATTTTATTATTGTGAGAATCTTTTTTCATTTACTCAAAGCATCTTAGCCTCAAAACTACCATTTTATTATTGAATAACGCGCTTGGCTACACAAGGATAAAAATATGAACTGATTGTCTGTAATACTACTCCTTGTTCTGGTGTTGCAGCACAAACATACTGATTATTACCAACATAAATTCCCACATGATAAGGCGCATCTTCTGAACCCCAAAATAAGAGATCACCCGGCTGCAGCTGGTCCATCGTGACAGTTACTCCAACTTTTACTTGATCAGTCGTTACTCGAGGCAATTGCACGCCACCGACTTGATTATAAACATACTGAACCAGTCCCGAGCAGTCATAATTATCTGGACCATTTCCGCCCCAGGCATAACCTTTACCAATTAGACTTTTTGCTAAGTTCACCACGTCTTGTGCACGTTTAGAAACATTATCAGCAGAAACTTTATTACTCAAACGTGTTATTGGGGTTACATTAGCGGCACTCTTTGTTTGGATCGCATTATTAAGTTTAGGTACAACTGTCTTTTGCTCCTGCGCCTTTGGCTTAGCTGTCTTCTGCTTATTCGGGCCAACTGCTATTTTTTTAATTTTGCTTTTAGCCTTTTTGTTCTTCTTTTTGGTTACAGCTCTCTTAACTTGCTCGTGCACAGTTTGGGCATTAGAATCCTGCGTTAAATCTTGCGTGTAACGTGCTTCAATCCATTCACTGTCGCCAATCATGTACCATAATTTACCTTTGCGATCAACAGCCGTTTTGGCAACATTCCATTTACTTTTATTTTTTGCACGAAAATTGATCAGTTGCCCTCCATTATAATCTGTCCATATTTTCACACTCTTATTTGGCAGACAATTGATTTGTATTCTTTTTATAGGTGTCTTAAACGTAGCAGCATCTACAGTTTTTTGCGGTGAAGCAACACCAATTCCGGTTAATGTCAATGCTGCAGCAAGACTCATTTTCCAAAAATTACGCTTCATCAAATCATTTCTCCTTTGGTAGCATAATGTGACCAAAAACTAGTATTTAACTTCATTTTAAACGCTTCAGATTTTTAATCAAGTTACACTAATCAAATGGTACTAAAAAAACACTTAGAAGATTTCCTAAGTGTTTTAAATTTTAGTATATTCCTATTCAAGAACACGTTTTGCAACTGACGGATAGAAGTATGAGCTTAAACTATCCTTAACAACGCCTTGTGAAGGAGAAGCAGCATGAACATACTGGTTATTGCCAACATAAATACCAACATGATACGGAGCAGTTGCTGATCCCCAAAACAGAAGATCACCAGGCTTTAAGTCCTGTATCGAAACCTGTCTGCCTTGTTTAACTTGTGCATAAGTCGTTCGACTTAAATTCACGCCAGTAGCTTCATTGAACACATACTGGGCTAAACCGGAACAGTCAAATCCTTGAGGTCCATTGCCACCCCAGGCATATGCCTTGCCCACTTCTGCATTAGCCAAATCCACAACTTTTTCGGCTTGCTTAACAGATTTTTTGGGTTTTACAGACTTTATTTTAACACCAGGTTTAACAGTGTAACGTGCTTGAATCCATTGACCTTCACCAATTTGATACCAGGTTCTACCTTTCTTATCAACGGCACTGCTTAAAACATTAACCGTTTTACCGTGTTTTATCCGTTGGCCGGTAAAAGTAGGATTTTCATAGTTATCCCAAATATTGATGCCATAACCGGGAACATAATTGATTTTTACTTTTTTAGTGGCAGCTTTAACATTAGCAGTTGTCAAATTGTTATTGGCTAAACTGGCAACACCTAAGCCAGTGATGGTTAGCGCCGCAGCCGTAGTAAATTTAACTAAGTTACTTTTAATTTTCAAAATCAAAATCCCCCCGTATTCGCATCAAACTATTTATATTAATAAGCTCTACTTCTATATTACAAAATCAATTTTACACGCAAAGTATTACAAAAAGGTTACAGAAATAATACCGGTACGTAAAAAAGCCCTTTCACAAAATTAGCAGTAAAAGGACGCTTAAATTAATTTTATTGTTTAGCAAATTTGGGGAAAATTAGAAAAGAGTTCTTAATCTAAAATACGTTTAGCAGCGGAAGGATAAAAATAAGCACTAATTGACTGCTTTAAAACACCCTGGCTTGGCGTAGCAGCATGTACAAACTGGTTATCACCCACATAGATACCGACATGGTTTGGGGCAGCTGAAGATCCCCAGAAAAGTAAATCACCTTTCTTTAATTTTTTTAGTGAAACCTTTTTACCTTGTAAAACTTGTGAATATGTAGTTCTTGGTAAAATTTTATTTCCAGCTGTCTTGTAGACATATTGTACTAAACCGGAACAGTCAAAAGAATAAGGACCCGCAGCGCCATATACATAGCCTTTGCCAACTTGCTTTTTAGCTAAATTAGCTACAGCTTTGCGCTTCTTGGTTACACTACTAGCACTAACATCATTAGCAGTAGCAGCACTAACTACCGTTACGCTAGTTGCACCAGTGAAAAAGAGGGCAATAACAATTATTAACTTAATTAATCCTTTCGAGTGTCCGTGTTTCAAAATTAAACTCTTTTCTAAATATATTTATTAATTTTAGCAAGCAGAGTTAAAACTACTTATCTATTTCTTCCGACATTTTCTATCTTACTCATTTAATGTTACACATTCGTGTCAAACGAGCTACAAAATGTTAAGAATTTTAATTTGAAACCATTTTTACAAAAGTAATTGCCCAGACAAGTTACTTACTCAGTTCTTTAACAATATTACCGAGTTGACGCTTAGTCTGATTCCAATCGTCATTAACTAAGATATGCGCGTATTTTTGTAGCGTTGGCGGCAGGACGTTTAGTTCACTGCCAGTTAACCGTTCTTTAATCTTATTTGGATCATCTCCACGCTTTATTAAACGTTCAGCTAGCATCTTTTTCGAACTGGCAGTAACGTATAAAAAATAGACCTGTTTTTTTAACTCTGCTAGGTAAGATTGCGCTCCCTTAATGTCGACAATCAAAGACACTAAATCATGGTCCTGCCAAGCCTGGTCTAGTGCTTCTTTACTTGAACCATACTGGTAGGAACCGTATTTGACATGTTCAAAAAAATGCAGTTTCTTAAAACTGGCTTCACTTTCAAAGTGATACGATTCTTTTGAACTTTCTCCCGGCCTCATTGGCCGGGTGGTATGGGTCAATACCCTGGGAATGGCGAATGTATTTGCCAAGTATTCTGAAATAGTAGTTTTACCAGCACCACTGGGGCCAGCAATTAAAATTAATTTTTGCAAAATCCGAGCTTCCTTTACTTGAAAACTATTCGCTTTTATAATAATATCTTTCTATTATAGTGAAACATGGCTAAGAGAGGAAGTAAAACTTATTATGAAAAAAGCTGACGTCAAAGCAGATGATATTCTCAGTGCCAAGTCTGAAGAAGAACTGACCAAACCATTTGTGGGCAAAGTAGAAAAAATTTATGAAAATTCTGTTCTGTTAAAAATAATCGATTATGATAAAGCTGATAAAACTGCAGTTAGTGACCTCAATCAAAAAATAGTGGTCAACTTTAAGAACTTAAAAACCGTTTCTAAAAAGAAAATGAAGGAAATTCAGGCTTTAGCAAAAAGTGATGTTAAAGTAGAAAAGATCAAAAAATCTGCCAAAGAAAAAGCAACTACTGACACAAACAAAGAATAATAACTATTTTTTAATTAAGAAACAGTGATTAATGTTCACTGCTCTTTTTTTTTGCTTTATTTTTGCCTAAAATTAAACCATGAAAATATTTATGATATGGAGAAAAAAGTGAAAGAAAAAGCAAGAACCATTTTATTTTGGTTCATTTTAATACAACCGTTTCTAGATTTATATTGGTTCTATCATGGCACTCTGGCTAATATTTTACCATTTACACTGCCTACAATTATCCGTATTTTTGCAGTGGCGAGCCTGGTTGGCCTTTACTTTAGCTCGCAAAATTCTTGGCAGAAACTATCACAGGAAAAATGGCTACTAATTTATATTATGCTGTTAGTCATCTATTCAGCACTACATTTAATACACGTGCAGCATTTTACCAGCGTGAGTCCCAACAATTATGGTTATTCCCCTAGTGGAGAAATCTTCTATTTAATTAGAATGATATTACCCTTAACAGTGCTTTATTTGACTGATGAATTAGATTTTGGATCCCGGCAATTACAAATGGTGATTGAAGGCATTTCGGGACTTTTTTCCGGTACTATTGTACTTTCTAACCTTTTCGTCATTTCTCTGAAATCATACGAAACAGGAACTATCAGTGCCAACATTTTTGAATGGTTCTTTAATCCCAATATCGGTTATTCCCATATGGCATCTAAAGGCTTCTTCAATTTTACCAACATGATTTCAGCCGTCCTCTTTATGTTGTTGCCGCTCATGCTCTACTATCTTTTCACTTCATTTAACTGGCATACCATTTTGTTAAATGTGGTGCAGGCTCTGGCAATGATTGAAATCGGCACTAAAGTTGCTGCTATTGGTCTGATTGGCGGAATCATAATCGGTCTCATCCTGTTTGGCCTGCATAAATATCTGATTAAAGATGTAAAAAAGGGCGGCAAAGCGTTTTTAGTTGCTGTCTTAATAGAAGCAGGAGCCCTAGTGATTTTGCCCTTTGGCCCTGCAATTCAGCGTTATAATTATGAAATTTATCTAGCTAAACAGTCTGACCATGATTTAGCGGACGAAAAAAAGGAATTAGCTGCTGATTTACAAAAATACCCTAATGGCAAAAAAAGAAAAGAGTTTTTACGTTACTTCATTAAGAAAAATTATCAAGAATATGCGCTTAATCCCAAATTTGTCTTTAAAAGCTATCCTTACCAATATGACCCGGAATTTTGGCTCAAAATTATGAACGAACCGGGCCAGTCGCGCATGGAAAACCGCCAAATTGAAAAGGCTATGCTTAATCAAGTAGTCAAAACCAATAACAACAAACTAGACAAGCTTTTTGGTATTTCTTACATCCGAGAAAACAATATTTTTAATTTAGAACGAGACTTTACCGCTCAAATATATTCCTTAGGCTGGCTGGGAATGCTTTTGTATGTCGGACCATATTTGGCAGTACTAATTTATGGTGCATACAGGTGGCTCAGATATAAAGCAGCACGGACTTATTTAGTCAGTTCCTTAATCGTTGCCAGTGGTTTCATCCTACTTGCTGCTTTCTCTTCCGGTAATGTGGTGGACTTTTTGACAGCCAGCTTTATCCTCGCCTTTATTGAAGGAAATCTATTAGTTCAAGTTCGCAAAAAGGAAACAATAGCAATATCCAATTAATGTAAAATGTAGATTTATCATAGTTTTAATTTTAGATAAAGGACTAACTGTCACAATCAGACTTGTTCCCCCTTATTTTTTTAAAATTTACTGCCCATTAGAAAACCCCGAAATTTATCCAATTTCGGGGTTTAAACTAAGTTAGTTGCTTAAATTTTATTCTTTATTCATTGTATCTGCTAATTCTTTAAACCATAAGGCACTCCTTTTAACATAACGCTTCTGCGTTTTGAAATCTACATAAAACAGACCATAACGTTTGTTGTAGCCATTTGCCCAAGAAAATTGATCTTGCAAAGACCATACAAAGTAGCCTTGGACATTTACTCCTTCACTGCGAGCTTTTAAAAGGGCAGCGACATGTTGATCAATGAAATCAATTCTGGGAGTATCATCAATAATCTTATCTGGGCTGACAAATTTATCCTTATAACCTAAACCATTTTCAGTCACATAAATTGTCTTGCAGTTAGGATAATCATGACTGATACGCTTTAATGTGTCATAGAGACCCTGTGGGAAAATATTCCAGTCCCAGTCAGTTGTCGGTACCCCTGGCTTTTTGACAGTTTCTCCTACTCCTTTAAACTTAAAGGAAGAAGTACCCTTGTCACCAGTACCGTTAAAGTGATTTTCGCTTTCGCCATGATACGCTTTAATAAACTGATTTTGATAATAGTTTAAACCAAAAATATCATTTTGTGATGCAGCTTTAGCGAGAATAGCGAGGTCACCGTCTTGAATATCCAAATGTGCGTTATTTAAACGCAGTATTTCATTAATTGATGCCATGGTATCGTCTGAGTAATAGCCTAAGAACGTCCCATCAAGCAAAAACTTGTTCAAAAACGCATCTTGCAATTTAGCTGCATGTTTATCTTCAGTACTGGTTGATATTGGATATACTGGTTGAATAACATGAATTAGGCCAATTCTACCTGGTAAACCCAGCTCTTTATATAAATTAACTACTCTGGCATGTGCCACTAACTCGTTATGTTCGGCCTGAATTGCACTGGTGACATCAAAATGATGGTTTGGTGGAAAAGTACCGGCAATGTACTGTGAATATGCTAAAGAAATTAGTTCATTAATAGTAAACCAGTTTTTTACCTCTTTAAATTCATTAAAGCAAAACTTGGCATAGTCAACAAAATAATCAATATTCTTGCGATTTAACCAGTCACCATTATCAAATAAAGTTTTAGGACTATCAAAATGATGCAGGCTAACGTAAGGTTCAATGCCATTATCAAGACATTCTTTGAATAATTTATGATAATATTCTACGCCTTTTTGATTTACTTGACCGTAACCCTCAGGAAAAATTCTGGTCCAAGCA
This sequence comes from Lactobacillus melliventris, assembly GCF_042679465.1. Classification (NCBI taxonomy): domain Bacteria; kingdom Bacillati; phylum Bacillota; class Bacilli; order Lactobacillales; family Lactobacillaceae; genus Lactobacillus; species Lactobacillus melliventris. The sequence continues at coordinate 114,514 of NZ_JBHTMT010000004.1, forward strand.
ATTGAAACGCGCACAGCATTTAAACCATATTTTTTGGCAAGCCCAATGTCTTCTGGATACCGGTTGTAAAAGTCACTAGCAGGATTTGGTGAAAATCTGCCCTGTTTTTCAAGGTAATCATCCCACATTGTTTTGCCCTTGCCATCAACTTGAGTGCTACCTTCAACTTGATAAGCGGCAGTGGCACCACCCCACACGAAATCGCAAGGTAATTTTTGTACTCTATTTAGTAAAGTCATTTTATTCTCCTTTATTCTGAAATGTTAGCAATTATCAGGTCCAGACACTTGTCGGCATGCTGGGTCATATCTATATATTGCTTCCCGGTAGTCGTAATCATCTTAGCGTTATTCTTATCACATTCCTTTTTCAGTTCATCTTTCATCGCATTCATTTGCGGTGCCAAAATAACGATGTCCATTCCTGAAAGCAAGTCGTGGTGAGCACCAAATGAAGTAGCAGCCACTGCTAAAGGTAAATTGTTTTCAGCAGCTAACTTGTTTAAGGCTTTGGCTAAAATACCACTGGTACCGCCCCCTGCACAAAGTACGAGAACATTCAGACTTTTACCATCTTTTGTTTTAGACAGTGGAATTTTGCTTTCACTTGCAGTTTCATCAGTATTATTTTCAGAAACAGAAGCTGCTGTTTCGGTACTGGTATTAGCAGCAGTTGCACTAGTAGATTCGCTTGTGCCATTAGTTACTTTTGCTGCTTCTTCAGCACATTTTTGCATGTCATATGCTTTAAAGAACGGGTAGTACATCACAACATCAACTACTAGAAGCAATATTGCTAAGATAATTGACCCAATCGAAAAGCCGGTACCCATTATCAAGCCGAGTGTTCCTGGTGTAGTCCAAGGCAAATTGTAAATAAAGCCAGGCATGTGGAAGACATCAACAAATATTTTAAAAAGCCAGACATTGGCAATTGGTGTCAAAATGAAAGGAATAAAGAAGACTGGGTTCAAAATTAATGGTGCACCAAATAAAATTGGCTCATTAACCCCGAACAAAACTGGAATTGATGCGGCACGACCTACTGCTTTTAATTCCTTTGATTTAGACATGAAAGCAAACATTAATGTAATTACTAAAGTAGCACCAGTACCACCTAAAGTAGCAACAAAGTATTGTGTACCTTGAGCCAGAATTCTGTTGGCGCCTGCAATATTACCAGCTTTCCAGGCTGCTAAGTTTAATTCAACATTGCTTAAATAGATAGCAGTAACCGCTGGCTCAACGATTGATGGCCCTTGGATTCCGATAAACCAGAAGAAAGCCATCGCACCATAAACTATTGCCAGACCAAAATAACCGTCTGCTGCGGTAAATAAAGGTGATAAAACTTGAATAATCCAGGCAGCTAGGTTAGTCCCGGTCGCAGCCCTAAAAGCTAATGAAAAGATCCAGAAGAAAAACGTACTAATTGCAAAAGGAATAATGTTTTTAAAGGCTCCCGCAATATTTTGGGGTACAGCATCTGGCAATTTAATCGTAATATTGTGTTTAAAACATTGATAGTATACATTTGGAACTATAAATGCTACCAGAAAGGCACAAATTAGTCCTTTGGTACCAATCATTGCAACTGCAAAATACAGGTTGTTCATTTTATCAGTTAAAGTATCAACAGCTACCAAGACAAAAGAAACTTGTGCAGTAAACTGCACACCTACAGTTGGAATCTGATCCGTTTTTGGTAAATCCAGATTAAACGAATCGGTTAATGCCTTAGCGACTGATGAAGAAGCCATCAATGCTAAAACTCCCATGGACATGTTGTAAAACATGTTTAATGCATTAGCTACTTTGGTTGGCCAGGCAAAGTGCCAAATCAAAGGCACGTTGGCTATCAGTAAAAATATACTGGAAAAGATAATTATCGGCATTAAAGCAATAAAGCCATCTCTGACCGCGCGCAAATATTTATTAGCGGCGACTTTTTGAAAGAATGGCTGTGCTTTTTCAATTTGCTTAATTACAGCATTCATTTTTAAACTCCTTGTTCATTTACTTATTTTTTAGTTCATTCAATTCCTTCAAAGCGGAATTATACTTTTCATACAAATCTATAAAATATTTAGCTTCATCCCTTAATAGCATCGTAGTCATTAAAGTATCCTGCCCGTGTGACATAATGAATGTGGTTTCCATTTCTTCACCACTGGCTTCTTTACTCATTAGTTTTGTTTGTGCATTATGAGCATCATTTAAAGAGCTGTCTGCACTTTTAACCAGCTCTCTGGCCTTGTCATAATTGCCTTTTTTAGCTTCATCAAGTGCTGTGATTAATGCAGTCTTCGCATCGCCAGCATAAGCGACTATTTCAAAGCCGGCCATTGAAATTTCTTCTTTAGTTGCCATCTTTTTACTCCTTTTCTTTTGGCCCTAAAATTTGATGAATGTGAATGATAAAGTAAACCCTCTCTGCGTCTGACGGCTGAAAATTAAATTCAGCATTAAGAGCCTGAAAAATTTCTTGAGTTATTTTGTAAGATCGTGGATAGGCCTTGATCATGTCACGTTCAATCTTTTTATCGATAGATTCATTTTTTTCTGGCGGCCGCCAGATCCTTTTGGCCAGATATTGTAAGTGAATTAGAAATCGTCTAAAGCTGTCCCGATTTTTGCCATTTTGATAAATGTTATTGTTATCCAGGACATTAAGAACGACATTAATTAGTTTAGACGTGTTAAAAATATATTTTGATTTACCCTCGTGCTTGGCAATACCTGTAGGAATCTTGCTGTTGATAAAATGAAGCGCTATACTTTTGACCTCTGAAGGTGGGAACTCAACGCCTAATTTATGGTTAATAATTCCCAGAGCTTCGTTTGCAATTTGATATTCTTTTGGATATCTTTCACTTAAATCCGGAATCTCATTTTCCCGATATTTTCCTGCTAACAGTAATTTGTAGGCGCCATTGACATGTTCGCTTAAGGTGAGATAAATCGAATCATAAACCTGAAAATGATAATTGATTCGCGCATTTTCAATAACTGCAAAAACTGCTGCAATAATATCTGCAGGAATATTATGGAAAAGATAATTAAACGACTCTTTATCCTTCTTATTGTCTAAATAAAATATTTTCTGAATTTTTTTAGTATCAACTAGTCTATTTTTGCCCTGTTCAAACCCCACTCCCTTACCAAAAACAATGGCTTCCTGTCCTTTCCCAACATCAACTAAAATGGTGTTATTATTAAAAATCTTCTTAAGGCGCATAACATCTTCCTTTTTTGCAAAAAAAAGAGACTACTAGCAATAGCCGATGAATGATAAAAATTCATCAGTTATACTAGTAGTCTCGCCTAATTTGATAGTAACAATCTACTTAAATTTTCAATACAGATAAAGCATACCACACTTTTACAATTATGCAAACGCTTTATTTATTTTATTTTTCTTTCTCCCTGATAAACGATGAATCCGGAATCCTGATTAGATAATAACGAGTAGCATTGTGTCCTGCATGCATGCCAATGCCATTTTGCCAGACCTTTTTATAGTTAGCGGTGTAAATAGCAACGTAAGCTCGCTGATATTTGCGGTCCATTGTCTGCAGTTGCTTTTTGTCGTATGGAATTTTGGCCGCATTAAGATCCAGAGGACTTTTACCATAAGCCACCGTAGCGAAATCACTGGCTACTTTAATCTTTTTACCCGGCCTGTAATAAGTGAAAGTCTGGGTACTAATCCTTTTCTTTTTCGAATCAATTGTAACGTAACTTGAATTGCCTTCTCCCGGGTTCATGACAATCGGTTCATAGATAATATGAGACTTAATCTTAGTCGTATCATCAAGATCCGGGTTATCTAGCATAGTCTTGCCGAATAACCAGACAATCCCAACTAAAAGAGCGGCTACTTCAATGATATCTATCAAAAAATTGGGCCAGCTAAATTGTCGGTGCTTCTTAATAATCATTGTGATGCGGCGCTTACGAATGTTTTGCACAACAAAAACGAAATAAAGAATAACTACTACCCATAACAATACTCCAAGTAGATTCCAGCTAATCATAATGGACCTCCTGCATCTTCTTCCATTATATGGTAAAAAACACCTTTTGAATAGTTACGTTCAAATTTGCATTAATTTTCACCTACTAAGTCTCAGATATTTTATTTCTTAGACTTTGTTTCTTTTTGTGACTTTTTTGTTTTAGGCTTTTTAACAGTGGTGTTCTTTTTAGCAGAAGCAGCAGGCTTTTGGAACTCACGTACTTGTTTTATTTTTTCCTGCATAGCATCTGTTAATTTGGCAACAACTTCGGCTTCATTTTGTTCAATTTCTGCTTCCGTCGCGATTTGATCAATTCGAAATCCCGATGCATTCAAATATTCCGACTGCGTTTCAAAGTATACTGCAACCGGATATTCTTTACCCTCTTCGAAAAAATTGGCATTCTTCTTGTAATTACTATATGGCAAGTTGATCATATTGGTCTCTAATGCAAAAGTTATGGGTCTTTGACCGGTAATTTCAAGAGCAATATGACTCAGTGAGTTATGCTTGAGGGCAGCTTTAGTTTCCTTAACCAATTTAGCTGCCTGTTCACGCAATTTGGTTTTGGATTTACTGACATCAGCATATTTAGTAGTTTCTAAGTCTTCAATATAATCTTGCTTTTCTATTTTAATAGTGAAATCTGTTAAGCTTATTTTCAAGTTAAAAATCCTTATCTAATTTATCAATTTTTATCATCTTTTATACGATACTCAAATTTTGGTTCAAAAACAATTTATTTTATTTCTTTTAAAAATAATTTTTAAAAAACATTTTTTTCTGCTCAGGGTTATTTTATAATATTTTTGCAATTATTTAGTTTAAAGAAAACGAAAGCTACGCACTATTTTTGTAAATATTAAATAACGCTTTAGCCCTTGAAATTTTGCAAAAGCGCTTTTATAAAAATTTATCAAAAAAACATAGACTTATCTACTTTACAAGCGTTTTCACATAGAGTAAATTTAACATGTAACTAAAAATTTTTCACTAAATTTTTTAACTGAAAGGTAGACGAATATGTCAGATAAAGTTTACACAGATTATTTCTATAATTCTGAAGATTTTGATAAAAACCACCAAATGGGATATAAAGATCTTCATATTCCTGAAGGCGTTGAAGCTCAACCTTTGATTGTTCCTCCAGTATTAGAACCTGATAAACAAGAAAATAACGATGTTTGGTACACAATCGATTCTCAAGAAGGCGACTTCCAATTTTTGCCAGGGAAAAAGACTCACACATGGGGTTACAACTTCCCAGTTCTGGGTAAGACCATGGTTTTGACCAGAGGTCAACATGTTCACGTAACTTTGAAGAACAGCTTGCCAGAATTGACTACTTACCACTGGCACGGTATGGAACTTTCAGGTCCTGGTAACGATGGTGCTTGTCACTCACCAGTTTACCCAGGTGAAGAAAAGCACATTGACTTCATAGTTAAACAACCAGCAGCTTTAACTTGGCTGCATGCTCACCCATGTCCATCAACTGCCATGCAAGTTTGGATGGGACTAGCTATGGGCGTTGTTATTACTGATGCTAACGAAGCTAAACTGCCAATTCCTAAGACTTACGGCAAGGATGAGTTCCCAATTATTTTGCAAGACCGTATTTTCCACGAAGACAACCAATTTGACTACAAGGCAGACTACAACGCAATGGGCATCTTTGGCGACACTCCAATCATCAATGGTGTTGTTCGTCCATACGTTGATGTCACTACTCAAAAAGTACGTTTGCTCTTCTTAGGTGGTTCTAACCGTCGTGAATGGCGCCTGCACTTTAGCGATGACTTGGTAATGACCCAAATCGCCGGTGACGACTCATTCTTGGAGCACCCAGTTAAATTGACTAAAGTCTTAATTGGACCGGGTGAGCGTCAACAAGTAGTTGTTGATTTCAGCAATTATAAAGAAGGCGATGTTGTCAACCTTTACACTGACGACTTCAAGCTGGTTGAATTCAGAATTCACAGTTATGAAAAAGATGATAGCGTAATTCCTGATACTTTATTCAAACCATATGATCCAGTTGTTAACCCTAACTCACCAGTGCCTCATGTTACTATGGATAACCACAACATGATCAACGGCAAGTTGTTCTCAATGGAAAGAATTGACATGAAGCAGGAATTGATGAATGCTGAATACTGGGACGTAACTAACACTAACGATAAAGTTAACGGCATGTTGCACCCATTCCACACTCACGGTGCTCACTTCCTGGTTGTATCACGTAACGGTAAAGAACCATATCCAAACGAAAGAGGAGTTTACAAGGACACTATCGAAGTAGCACCTCAAGAAACAGTTCGCATAAAGGTTTACTTCCAAAACACTGGTGTCTTCATGTACCACTGCCACATTATCGAGCACGAAGATGCCGGTATGATGGCGCAAATTCAAATTGTTGATCCAAAACACCCAGACAAGAAATTTCATTTGATGGACATGGAAACTCTAACTAAAGCTTTTGCTGAAGAAAGAGGCGTTCCAGAAGATGAAGTCTTCTGCCCAGGTATGGACGTTGAAGGTATGGCAGTTAAAGGTGAAGACCACAGTCTTGACGCTCTGTCAGGCGCAACTCACCACTAATTTCTACTTTCACTAAAGAATTAGTTAATTTTACAAAAATCGTTCATTTATTTGAACGATTTTTTGCTTTTAAGAAACAATCTATGTTTAAATAGCTTTATGAAGAAGAAAAGATTTTCCATTAAAGCTATTTTATTGATATTCCTAGGCCTCGTTCTCTTAGGTGTAATTTTTAGCGGCCTTAATTCTAATAGTTTTAAAGATCGCTATGACTGGGTTACCCTGAAATCCGCTCAAAAACTGGATGTTCCACTAGAAAACCAGTACCCGGAACTGCCAAATGGTTGCGAAGTGACTTCCTTGTCAATGCTGTTACAGTATTATGGTATCAAGGTAAATAAACTAAACTTATCCGAAAATATCAAGCATGTATCTTCTTACACGGATGATGGCAAATACCGGGGTAATCCCCATGTGGGTTTTGTTGGTTATATGAGCCAAGCAAATGCTGGCTGGTGCGTTTATAATGAGCCTTTAGAACAAATAGGACTAAAATACACTAATCGGATTAAAAACTTTACTAATCATGATTTTATTCAAGTAATGAAATTAGTTTCTGATGGTCATCCTGTGCTAATCATTACAACGACCAATTTTAATCATGTTAGCGATATGCAAACATGGCAAACAGCTCAAGGTGAAGTTCAGGTAACACCATCTTCTCATGCTTGTGTTATTACCGGCTTTGATAAAAAAGAACGTATTGTTTACGTAAATGATCCTTTTGGCACCAAAAATAAAAAGGTTCCGTGGCAAAACTTGGAGAAAAGTTATAATCAGCAAGGAAAACAGGCATTATATCTGGAATAGAAAAAAGAGCAGATTCAATTAAGAATCTGCTCTTTTTCAAATCGAGGCCCGTTATTAATAACAGGTGACTACTTCTGTTCACATCAGGTTGGTCAACCACCAGCACTTCCCGTGCCTGCCACTTAAGGCGGGTGTCCTCACACAAATACGCATCTCGCGTTTTTGTCGACTCGCATTAATTATTATACTTATTCGAATGATGTTTGTAAAATTTTTTTATCCTGAAAAAGATTTCCACACACATACTTGATAAAAGCATCCCGAGAGCAATTGAGCCGGTTACTATTATTACACGTAAAACCGCATCATTAGCTCCACTCAAGTTGCCCGAGGTTAGTTCTCGCACCGCCTGATAAGCAGGAACTCCAGGTACTAAGGGCACAATTGCCGGAATATAAAAGACAGTAGCCGGACACTTTTTTATCCTGGCAAAAACTATTCCTAAAATGCCAATGGCAAAAGAACCAAGCAAGTTTGAAAGTAGCCGTCCCATTGATGCTCTCATTGCCAGCCAATAGATAATCCAGCTAATAATACCGCTCACACCAGCTAAATTAAGCACTCGCCGCGGAACATTGATTGTTAGGGCAAAACCAACAGAAGCTAAATAAGCAAAGGCAACGTTAATTACTATTTCTAACCAAAAAGGCATTTTTTATGCTCCTAAAAACTTTAACACAATACCAACTCCACCGCCTAACGCAAAGGCCGTGAGCAAGGCCTCACAAATTTTCGCCATTCCTGAAAGAATATCACCTTTAAACAAATCGCGCAGAGCGTTAGTCAATGCCAGACCCGGCACTAGTGGCATCAACGCTCCAGTTAAAATATTGTCAATAATCATTTTGGGAAAAAGATTAACTAAACCAGCTGCTACAACTGTCATAACCAGGGCAGCAACCAGTTCAGCCAAAAACTTGACGTTGGTAAAACGCTTAAAATAATAAAAAGAGAGAAATCCGATTGCTCCAACGAAAGCTGCGCCCGGAAAATCAACCCAGTCATAATTATTCATAAACATTACCATCAGCGTGGCACTTAAAACTGCAGCGCCAATAGTTTGCAGCCACAAGGGAAATGTGGGAAAACCACCGTGGGCAATTTTATCTACTTCCCTTTTAACTTCTTGCAAAGTGATTTTTTTATCCGCAAAAGCGCGCGATAATGAGTTAATCCGATCAACCAACTCAAGATTAATATTGCGTTCATGTACTAAAATACTCTGACAATAATTGCCGTGGTCGAGACTCATAAAAACTCCTGTTGGTACCACAAAGACTCGCGGATCGGGTTCTCCGGCACTTTTGGCAATTCGCAGCATTGTATCTTCAACGCGATACATTTCACTGCCCCCTTCTATCATTAGCTCACCGGCAGTTAAACAGGTATCAAGTAAATCCTGGTAAAACAGTTCACTTTGTTCAGCACTCATTTTTCACCTCAAAGTTTATTCATCGTTTCAATATCAATAGTTTTGTCAACCCAGTTACCTTGGAAAAAGTCTCGTTCGTGACTAACGATAATGACTCCGCCAGGAAACTTAACGATAGCTTGCCTAAGTGCATCTTTTGCATCACGATCCAAATGGTTGGTAGGCTCATCTAAAAATAATAAATTAGCAGGTTCAAACAACATTTTTGCCAGTTTAACCTTTTCTTGCTCACCACCCGATAATTTTTTCAAAGGACTCATTGCCTGCTGAGCGGTAACACCTAATTTTGCCAGAGCGCCTCTTAATTCTTTAGGCTTAATCTGTTCAAAATTTTCCTGCAGATATTGCAGAGGGGTCATATTATTATTAGTCCAGGTCAATTCCTGCTTAAAGTAAGCAATCTTGGCAGTTTCTGATAATTTATAGGTGCCGAAAATGGGTTCTAATTGCCCCAGCAACGTTTTTAATAACGTGGTTTTACCAATCCCATTAAAGCCAGTAATGGCAACTTTTTCATTATTTCCAACTGAAAAATTAAAAGCTTCTTTTACCAGCGCCTGGTCATAGCCGATAACCAAATCCTGTGTTTGCAAAAGTAAATTGGCTGCTGTTGCTACATAAGGAAATGCAAAATGCGGTTTATGATTGCTTTTGGGCGGATTCAGCACTTCCATCTTTGCCAACTGACGCGCCCGTGATTTGGCAATTTTCGACCGGGTTCCAGCCTTATTTTTACGTATATATGCTTCCGTTTTAGCAATTTTGCGTTGCTGGTTAGTATAGGCCTTCATGTAAGTTTCCCGATTAGCTTCTTTTTGCCTCATTGCCTGCTTTAATGTACCGGTATAACGCGTGATTGTGCCCAGATCAATATCAATAATGCAGTTGGCAATTCTGTTTAAAAAGTCATAATCATGACTAACAACAATAAAAGCACCCTCAAAATCATTCAAATAATCAACCAGCCAGTCAATATGAACAACATCTAAGTAGTTAGTTGGTTCATCTAACAGTAAAACAGCCGGAGTTTGCAGCAGCAATTTAGCTAAAATGATTTTTGATCTTTGACCACCTGACAATTGGCTCACATCATGATCGTATCCCAATTCAGCCAGGCCTAAGCCAGAAGCAACACGTTCAATTTCTGTATCAATATTATAAAAGTTATTTTCCTCTAAGTAAGTTTGCAGTTTACCCGCTTTTGCGAGTAGGGAATCAGCTCCTTCAGTTGCATATTGCTCATAAAGTGTGTTTAATTCTTGTTCTTTTTGATAAAGGGGAGCAAAAGCTGTGCGCAAAAACTGCCGAATCGTCACGCCTTGCTGCAATTTAGCATACTGATCGAGATAACCAACTGCTACCTTATTTTGCCATTTAATTTGACCTTCATCAGGCAGCATTTCACCAGTTAAAATTTTAATCAAAGTGGATTTGCCAACCCCATTTTGGCCAGTGACACCCATATGGTCTTCTTTATTGAGAACGAAACTGGCATTTTCATACAAAGTTTTATCCTCAAAACCTTGTCCTAAATTTTTAACTGTTAATAAACTCATTATGCATCTCCCTAAATAGTAAGATAAGTAGTACTGGTAAAAAGTAAAGCAGTTGTTTTGTCTATCAATTTAATTTGTAAACGCATGCAATAAAAAAGTGGGCAGTTGCCCACTTTTACATTCTTTCTTGTTCATATTTCTGCAAGGCATCCAATATTTTTGGCCAATAGCGCTTAGGCAAAATTAATTGCAACTTGTTATTATATATTGGAAAATCACTTGCTTTCATTCCCGTAATTTCGGCTAAATCCTTATCAGATAAGTGATATTTACTTGCAATCCGCTTTATTTCAACGGAAGCATGACCCCGAAACCATGAAAGAGCAAAGAAAAATAAGGCAAATATGCTAGCCACTAAAACAGCAACCGGTAAAGACCAGTGCAATGTGCGTAAGCAGATGAAAATTGCGGCAATAAAAGCAATAAAAGCTGATATCACACCATAAACAACTAAAATCACAGATTGCTTACGCATATTTTATCCTCCTTTGCTGAGAACACTTATTGACCAGAATTAATTCCACTTGTTCCAGTTCCACCCGAACTGCTACTTGACTCATCAGTTACTACTGAACGGTAAATCTGATAGTTAGTAAACGGACTTGGATCCTGCCATTTAATGTTATTGTTCTGCTCATTCAGCCTGTTGAGCTTCGTTTCATCATTATCCAATATTTTTTTATCCAAGTCAAGATTGGTCCGGATCTTGTCAGAGGCCTTCTGTAGTTCTTTAGTAGATGCCACCTGAATAGAAGAACCGTTAATCCAAGCATCATGTCCTTGAATATAACCGCTGGAAATATTTTGGGAACAACCACGATATGTCAAAGCTAAGGCTAACATATCATTAAAAGTAAGATTGGTTTTAACATATTTCGAAAAGATCTTAACCAGTTTGCGGTAATTAGTTATTGAATCGACAGAGATAGCCTTGTGGACAACTGCGGTAATTACTTGCCTTTGGCGCATTTGCCTACCGTAATCGCCTCGAGGATCATCATGGCGCATTCTAACATAAGCAACAGCATGACGTCCGTTTAGGTGTTGCTTTCCTTTATGAAAATCACACCAATCATATGAAAACTTAAACGGGACTTTAACATCAACACCGCCAACGGCATCGACTAAGCTTTTTAGCGCCTTCATGTTAACTTCTACGTAATAATGAATGGGAACACCAATTAAAGCCGCAACAGTTTTCATAGAAGCAGAACTGCCGCCAATTCCATAGGCTGAATTAACCCGAAACATATTGTACTTGTTTCCCGGATCACCTAAAATATTAGCAAGGGTATCACGAGGAATAGAAGTCATTGTTGCTTTATTCTTAGCCGGGTTAGCAGTAGCCAAAATCAAAGTATCCGAGTTGCCCTTATCATGTCTTCCTTCAAGTCCTTGATCAACCCCAAGAATCAAAACTGAGATTGGTTGTCTGTTAGCAATACGAGCAGATGTGGCATAGTTGCCACTATCACCATCAATTGCGCTGTGCAGAGCAAAATACATGTGAGCTGCCCAAGCCAGACCCAAGCAAACACAAAAAACGGCCACAATACCACAAATCCGTGCGAAAACGCTGCCCTTGAATGCTTTGGTTGGTTCTGCTAGAGCATGATTACGATGAAGATTTAGAGAAGAATGTCCTTTATGGTAATCTTCTCTGCGTTTTGAATTTGGATCCATTCCTCTATTTAATCCCTTTCGTATTTTTCCATCTATTATTTTTAACACTTTCAAACTTGAATTAAAATAATATCAATTATAATTAATAATATCTTATTTTTTATTCTTTAGTATAATTTAATTATATATATCAAAAAAGGAGATTTTAAATGTCAATTCCTAAACGAAGTGAAGTTCCCGCAAATCTAAAATGGGACCTAACTAGAATATTTAAAGCAGATACTGACTGGGAAGATGAATATACACGTCTTAAAAAAGAAATACCAGTTTTAAGCACCTTGAAAGAAAATTTTGTTACATCAGGTACATCATTATATAATGGGATAACTAAAATTTTAGCTCTTAGCAGAAGACTGGAAAAAGTTTACTCTTATGCTACTTTAGCCAGTGATGTTGACACAGGAAACGCACACTATTTAGGTTATGTTGCTCAAGTACAAGGATTAGCCAGTCAATTTGAAGCAGCCACTTCTTTTATGAACCCTGCAATTTTAAGTGTTTCTACCGCAAAATTAGCAGCCTTTAAACAAGAAGAACCAAGATTGGTCAACTACAATCATTTACTTGATCGGATTACCAGAATGCGGCCTTATACTTTGTCCGCAAAGGAAGAGAAACTGATTGCAGATGCTGGGGATGCATTGTCTGCTTCTGACAATACTTATAACGTGTTGACTAATTCAGACATGGAATATGGTTACACCCAAAATGATGACGGGGAAATGGTGCAGCTTTCTGACGGCCTATATTCTTTATTGATCCAATCTCAAAAGCGTGCAGTAAGAAAAGATGCATTCGATTCAATGTACGCCACATACGGTCAGTTTGAAAATTCTCTAGCTGCTACCCTTTCTGGTGCAGTAAAGGAACACAACTATAATGCCCGTGTTCATCATTATCAATCAGCACGCGAATGTGCAATGAACGAAAATGGTGTACCAACAGTTGTTTACGATACTTTAATTAGCGAGGTAGACCAGCACTTAAACCTTCTTCATGACTATGTGGCTTTACGCAAACAAATTTTAGGCTTGAACGATTTACAAATGTGGGACATGTATGTTCCGTTAACAGGCAAACCAGCTTTAACTTACACCTTTGATCAAGCCAAAAAAGAGGCTAAAAAAGCTCTACGACCATTAGGTGAGGATTATTTAAAGCAGGTTGACTACATTTTTAATAATCGGGTAATCGATGTAGTTGAATCACAGAACAAGGCTACCGGTGCATATTCTGGCGGCTGCTATGATACTGATGCATATGAACTACTCAACTGGGAAGATAACGTTGATTCCTTATATACACTGGTTCATGAAACTGGTCATTCCGTCCACAGTATGTATACCAGACAAAGCCAGCCATACGTTTATGGTGATTATCCTATCTTTGTTGCTGAAATTGCGTCAACTACGAACGAAAATATTCTAACAGAATACTTTTTAGCACATATCACTGACCCTAAAACCCGCGCTTTTGTTCTAAATTATTATTTGGACTCTTTCAAAGGAACTTTATTTAGACAAACGCAGTTTGCTGAGTTTGAACAGCGCATTCATGAACTGGATGCTGAAGGTGAACCTTTAACTGCCGACCGTTTAGACGACATGTACGGCAAATTAAATGAGCGCTATTATGGTGATGCAGTTGAGCCAGGAGGAGCAATTGCTAAAGAATGGGCCAGAATTCCTCATTTCTATTATAATTTCTACGTTTACCAGTATGCTACAGGCTTTGCTGCTGCCACTGCTCTGGCCAATAATGTTGTGCATGGTACTGCTGAGCAAAGAAAAGCATACATCAGCTTTTTGCAAGCAGGTTCCAGCGACTACCCGGTTGAAATCATGAAAAAAGCAGGGGTTGACATGACTAAGCCTGATTATTTGGAAGACGCTTTCGCCACTTTTGCCAAGCGGCTAGCTGAATTTAAGGAAATTGTCCAAAATAATTTTAAATAACACTTGCAAGTTTCGCTGACAAATAATATAACTGATATGTAAATCATAATTTCTTACATCAAAACCCACTTTCTCTTTAACTGAAAGTGGGTTTTAAATTGCATAACTTTTTATGCTTTACCTTTAATACTACGTTATTTGGCTGAATTGCCAGCAGGTAGACTAATTTTAAAATGTTTATGCTTCCAATACTCTGGCTAAAAAGTCCTGGGCACGCGGAGTTTGCGGCTGCGCAAAGAATTGTTGCGGTCCAGCTTTTTCTTGAATATAGCCGTCAGCCATAAACCATACTTCATCTGCAACATTCTTGGCGAAGCCCATTTCGTGAGTCACAACGACCATTGTCATCCCTTTCTGGGCCAAATCCTGCATTACCTTCAATACCTCGCCTACCATTTCTGGGTCAAGCGCTGAAGTGGGTTCGTCAAAGAGCATTACTTCGGGATCCATTGCCAAAGCACGGGCAATAGCAACCCTTTGCTGCTGGCCGCCGGAAAGGCTGGTTGGAAAAGCGTCTGCCTTGTCAGCCAGACCTACTTGATCTAATAGCTCAAGTCCCTTAGCTTTAGCATCACTGTCACTCATTCCTTTTACCTTCATAGGTGCCAATTTGATATTTTCAATAATGCTCATATGAGGAAACAAGTTAAACTGCTGAAAAACCATGCCCATTCTTTCACGCAATTTATCAAGTTGGTCTTCACTTAAAGCAGTTAATTCTTTATCTTCAAAAATCACTTTGCCGGAAGATGGTTGATCCAGTAAATTTAAGCACCGCAAAAACGTACTTTTACCAGCACCTGAAGGACCAATTAAACAGATAACCTGACCTTCATTTACTTGCGCATTGATATCTTTTAGGACTTCATTACTGCCAAACTTTTTCTGCAAGTGTTCGACTTTAATTACAGGTTTTGCGTTAGTCATGATTCATTTTCCTTTCAAATACTTTCATTAGGCTGGATAAACCAAAAGTAATGATAAAGTATAAGATCATTGTGATTACCAATGGCATAACTCCACGATAGGTATCAGCCTGGACCACCCGTGACTGATAAATCAAATCTTTGACGCCTATTAC
Source organism: Lactobacillus melliventris (assembly GCF_042679465.1). Taxonomy (NCBI): domain Bacteria; kingdom Bacillati; phylum Bacillota; class Bacilli; order Lactobacillales; family Lactobacillaceae; genus Lactobacillus; species Lactobacillus melliventris. The sequence continues at coordinate 129,650 of NZ_JBHTMT010000004.1, forward strand.
CGAAACTATGGAACTTTCCTTGATTAGAGAAACAAATTCGTTTCCCAGAGCCGGCCAAATATTTTTCATTGCTTGCGGCATAATAACGTAACGCATCGTTGCTGTCCGTGACAAGCCTAAAGAACGAGAAGCCTCTGTCTGGCCCACAGCAATCGAATTAATACCCGAGCGAATTACCTCTGCTACATAAGCTGCAGAGTTAAGGGAAACTGCAATTATACCAGACAGTAAAGCCGGAATATTTATCACTACCCCTAAGCCAAAATAAATAAAGAGTAATTGCACCATTAACGGTGTACCACGGATAAATTCCACATACGCTGTCGCAAGCGAACGGGCAATTTGATTGTGTCCTAAGCGCATAAATGCCAGTATCGCACCTAATAAGAAACCGAAAAAGACAGAAATTGCGGAAATAAGTAAGGTATAGCCAACTCCCGCAATAAAGAAGTCTTTATAAGCCCACATTGAATTGGAGGCTTTAACTTCTTTTTTCGACTTACCACCTGTTAAGTAATTGCCGGCTTTTGGCAAATACTTCTTATTGATTAAATCTTTTTGCTTAATCTCCGCAATTGATTTATTAGCAGCTTTGACTAAACTATTAGCTCCTTTATGAAAAGCAATAGAGGTTGCAGATGACTCGGTCTTTAGACCTGCCGGAATTACCATCACGTCAGCCGTATTTTGAGCAAAAGCCTCAGCCGTTGCCTTGTCAACAGACACAGCATCAACCTTATGCGTTTTTAGTCCTAAAACCAAGTCGTTATCTTTATCCATAGTTTTAAGTTTGACATTTTTGGCTTGTTTTTTAAGCATTGTCGCCTGCATGCTGCCAGTTTGGGCACCAATTGATTTGCCGGCAAAAGACTTATAATTATGATATTTGCCCTTATCTTCTGTTCTTATCAGTAATTTTTGATCACTTCTATAATATGGTTGACTAAAGGCAACACTTTGAGCCCTTTTAGGTGTTGCATTCATTCCGGCAATGACCATATCAACTTTTCCAGTTTCAAGTCCGACCAAAAGAGAGTCGAAGTCCATTGACCGCACTACGAGTTTAACACCAATATCATGAGCAATTTTTTGCCCTACTTCAACATCCATACCTACTATTTTAGATTTGCCGTTAATATTTTTGACAAATTCATAAGGAGGATAATCTGGACTAGTCCCCATGACTAGCTCACCTTTTTGTCGGACTTTTCGTAGATAATTGTCAGTTCTTTGTTCAGTTTGTCCTTTAGCAGCAGCTGCTGCAGTTTGGGGTAACAGGGTTAGCATTATGACTGCTATCAACAAAGTTTCAAGCAATTTCCACGCTTTCTTCATAGTTTTCCTCCTAAATTTTATTTTTATTATGACAATTATAAAGATATAAAAAAAGAATTACAACTATTACTTAACAACAATATTTTTTTAATTAATAAAAAAGGCTCTATTTATTAGTAAGAGCAACTAGTATATAGAGCGATTTTACTATTTACATTTTAAATTAATTAAGCTTGAGAAGCTCCGGTTACAGCATCTGAACCATTATTTTTCAGCTGGTTTTCAGCAGTCACAGGATATGGCTTAACTCTTGAAGGATCAGTATTTGACTTTAAGTTATCAGCCGTATAATTAATATGAGTAATCTTAGCATGTTTAACATCGTCGATTGTCTTGCAGCCAGTTAATTGCATATCAATTAACAGTTCTTGGTTAAGTTGTTCAATAACAGATTGAACACCCTTGGCACCACCAAGTGCTAGACCATATAGATATGGACGGCCAATACCCACCATATCAGCTCCAAGTGCCAAAGCCTTAAAGACGTGCGAACCACGACGAACGCCGGAGTCAAAGACAATCGGAACCCTGTGATTAACAGCTTTCGCAATTTCTGGCAACATGTCAATTGTTGCGGGGCCACAATCTACCTCACGGCCACCATGGTTAGTAACATAAATACCATCAGCACCAGCACCCATAGCAATATAAGCATCCTCAGCACAAACAACACCTTTAATAAATACTGGTAAGCCAGACATTTCCTTGATACGTCTAACATCTTGCGGGCCAATCTTTTGCGCCGATGAAGCATACATTTGAGCTACAGTTTGACCTTCACCCTTTGCTCCTTGGTAACGAGTAAAGAAATCTAGGGGTACAGGATAAGCAAAGTTAGTTCTAAGGTTAGCTTCACGGAAGCCAGAGATCAGCGCATCAACTGTCAGGAAAATTCCTTTATAGCCGGCTTTCTTAACTGCATCAAAAACCATTTGGTTAAAGTCCCAGTCTTTACTGAGGTAAAGCTGGAAAAAGCGCGGTGCATCTGGAGCTGCAGCAGCAATATCTTCAACGCTCTTATTTGCATATGTACTGGATGAAAAGAGTGCACCAGCAGCTGCTGCCCCCTTTTGGGTAGCAATTTCTGCATCTTTATGAGCAATACCATGACAAGCAATAGGTGAGATCATCACCGGTGTTTTCAATTTCATGCCCATAAATTCAGTATCTAATTGCGGATGATCCATGTTGGTCAGAGCACGCGGTACAATTTGAAAATGGTTGAAAGCAGTAGTGTTGTTACGCCAAGTCCATTCATTTTCAGATCCCGAAGCAATATAGTAATATGCTCCTTCAGGCATAACTTCCTTTGCCCGTTCCTCAAGTTCATCGAGGTTGACCATATTTAAAGCTTCATTACGTTCGCTTTGTGGAAAACCATTATAATAGTATGTCATTATTAAGACTCCTTCTTTATTATTATTTCCGCTTTTTATTATACATGTAAATGCATACAAAAGTTAGTGAATTTTTAAAAGAAAAGTTTAAATAACAGGGATTATACTATAAATTTTTCACAAAAATAATAGCTGTTTTATCCTTTTAACCAGTTTTACTATAACTTATGCTTAATGATGTGAGTGAAGTAAGTAACAAGATAAATTGCTACTTCAATCACAGCAATAAAGAAGGTTACAGGTAAATTAGTAATGTAACCCAGATATAACCCAAGCCAAACGCCGATTAAAGCAAAAAAGACAGACCAAGCGATCATTGACGGGATAGTTTTACCCAGATAATTAGCAGTAGCGGGTGGCAAAGTCAATAAAATAAATACTAAAAGAGAGCCCACTATTTGTGCACCAATTGAAACAGACATTGCTAAAGCTATTAAAAAAATCACGCTGACTGTTCCGGTTTTTACCCCATGAGCAAGAGCGCCAATGTGGTCAAAAGAATCAAAGTTTAGTGGGCGCTGAATACTAAAAATCATTAATAACACTATTACGGATAAGACTATTAGTTGAATTACGCCTTGATGGTCAACCCCGATAATGCTGCCAAACAGAATGTTAGTAGCGTAATTGCTGTTTGCACCGGAAATTGCCAGAAAAAGAACTCCCAAGCCCGTAAATAAAGCTGAAATTGCACTGATTGAGGATTCTTTTTGCTCGCTGTGAAGCGACAGTTCACCCACACTAATCGAACCCAACAGAGTAAATAACAGCATCCCCCACAATGGTCCAATTCCGAGCCAAACTGCAAACGCAGCTCCAGCAAAACCAATTTCAGACAGTGTATGTGCTAAAAAACTAAAATTGCGCGCAACTACATAGACACCAACTGTACCACAAGTTATGGCAATAAAGGTGCTTGCCAGAAAGGCATTACGCATAAAGCCGTAGGCAAACATTATTCATATGCCTCCTTAAATTGAGACATCTCGCCATGTTCAATTTGACCATGGTTTAAATATAAATAATTTTGCATATACTTGTGAGCTAATGTCACATCATGTGTCACAAACAAGACCGTTATTTTATGTTTCGCATTCAAATGCTTGATTAATTTCATCAATTCATCCTTAGCAACAGGATCAAGACTTGCTGTAGCTTCATCTAAAATAATCATGTTCGGATTATCCAGCAAAGCTTGTGCTAAATAAGCTCTTTGCTTTTGACCACCAGAAGCCTCGCCCATCCGAGTATCTTTAATTTGATACAGGTTAGTTTCCTCTAGTTGCTTTTTTATTGCCTTCTTAGTTGCACTATTTTTGATAACAGGGGCATTTAGACCCACAAAAGCTTCGATTGATAACGGATATTCCGCGTCTATGTTGCGAAACTGAGGCACATACCCCAGCCGAACATCATCCGCAAACTTAAATTTACCTGCACTAGGTGTCAAAATAGCCATTAAAATATTAATTAGAGTCGTTTTCCCTGTGCCGTTTGGGCCTAAAAGGGCAGTAAGTGAACCCTTTTCTAATTTAAAATTCAAATTATTGAAAACAGTATTTTTGTCAAACCTCATTGAGAGATTAGTGACTTCTAAAATATCAGACAATTTGCATTATTCCCACTTTTATTATTTAAAATTGCCCACCTTGACGAATTGATTAACATCAATGGGGTAATATTTACGACCCATAATTTTTACGCGGCCGCCATACGTGCGGACATAGTTTCCACGATACAGCTTATTTGTGCCAACCCGCTGGCCATTACCGTCATAAATATAGGCATTATGCCCTAAGAGTCGAAGTTTACCTTCTACATTGCTGGCTACAACGTATTCATTAATACCTATTTGTAAATATTTCCGTTTATTAATTGTTAGATTACCATAAATAGTTAGCTTGGAACCGGCTTTTTTAGTTGGTAAATCCGTTGCTAGCCCATTTTCATCATAAACGAGTGCATTATGCATCAAAGTCCTGGTAGCAACCGGCTTAGGCAAAACTGCAGGTTTTTTAGCGGGTGCAACAGGTGTTGTCGGTGCTGGAACCTGTGTAGCTACCGGACTACTACCAACAGGAGCAGTAGGTATTGCTGATGCCCCTTGATCATAATAATATTTAACCAGATCAAAGAAGTCATCCATTGAGTAACCCCATTTGGCAAAATAACCATCTGGATCAGTATGATCAGTTCCGCCTAAAAATGTAGATACAGCATGATGAGACCAAATTGTACCTTTACCATCATGAACGGCATTATCCGGTACCAAATTATATTTGTGCAAAAGCTGCGCCACATAAACAGCATCATTGTTGACACCTTTGGCAAAATCAGCAAGATTATTTTCCTCACATAATTCCACTTGAATAAAACGATTATTGGCTACAGGACCTGCACCCCAAACGCCATAATCAGGAGTCGTCATCTGAATAACGCCAGTCTTATCCACAAAAGCATGAACATAGGAGTAAATATTCATCCACTCACGATTAAAATAAATAGCTTCATTGCGTGCTGTAGCATTAGGCGTAGCAGTCTCGTGAATAACTACACCTTCGGGCTTGCCGTTACGATAATTAATTGGATTGGCAGCAGTAAAGTCATTATATTTAATACCTTCTTGCGCCAATATTTGTTCCGCAAATGTTACACCGCTATAACTATTTTGTTTTGCAGTGTCATTAATTGTACCAGCCTGAACTGTTACCGGCTGTGGCACTGCCATAGTTGTAACAGTTGCTCCCAATGCCAAAACAGCAATTAATTTCTTCATTTTCATCGCCTCATAATAACTACTTTCGGGCTACTTTAGCCAAGTTTTGATAATTATCCTTCATCCAATCTAAATAATTTGTATTATCCGGAATTGTTTCCCTTACTTTTAAAACAGGGATATTTTGTTTTTGAGCCAGTTTCAAAAAGTTAGTAACAGTTGAACTAGATGTCTGTTCATTGTCCACAAAAAATGCAATTTTTTGTTTTTTAATCCCTTCAGTCATTTTTTGAACAGAAGCTGGACTAGGGTCAGTATTGTTTTGAATTGCTTTCTCAAAATCCTTGTTTGCCACTTTAATATTAACAGATTCTAAGGCATAATCAAAAACAGGCTCACTAACATAAATCGGTTTTTTAACCTGATGATTTAATTTAGCAGCAGATCTCTGAATTTGAGCAATCTGGGCTAAATACTTTTTCCCGTTTTTACGGTAATAACGAGCATGCTCCGGATCTTTTTTACTGAGCCGCTTTACTAAGTAATTAACATACTTAGTAGGCATAGTCAAATCAAACCAGATATGAGGATTATCACCTTTTTTTAAGCCCATTAGGTCTTCACCAACGCGCACCGGCTTTTTATCAACTGAAGCAGCCAATTTGTCCATCCAGCTGTCATAACCTAAGCCATTTTCCACTACTATGTCAGCATTTGATAATGCTTTAGCATCATTGGTGGTAGGTTGAAAGTCATGGGGATCAACAGATGACTTGGTAATTATTGCTTCTGCCTTACCATATTTGCCCACTACATTTTGAGCAATGTCAGAATAAATATTTGTAGTGGTCATAATAGTAATTTTATTACTTTTATGTGGTTTCTGTGAACAAGCACCTAACGTCAAAAGAACCAAACCCAATAAGGTAATTGCAGTAAATATCTTTTTTAATCTAGTAAATTTCACTAATGTTGTCATTCCTTTTCATTTTGAAGTGTTATCTTAATTAACACGGCAACTTATTAATTGCAGTAAAAAACCAAAGTTACTTACAATTAATAACCATTATACACTAAAGATGCACTACTTTAAAAGCAGTGCATCATATAGACAAAATATTTAGCATAGATCTGAATACAACATAATTTAGATTTTTGTTCCCAGTGTAATTACTTCGTTCGGCATTAAATATATTTGATTATTATTTTTTTCATTTTCATCTAAAGTAAATTGATCAAATTCTTGAGGTATTTTTAGTTTTCGGTCAGTTGGATTATAAACTCTATATAAGAAATTTTTATTATTTTCACTTAATTTAATTGTAGAAATTACTCCGTATTGTAAATCACCTAGCATTTTATTTACGTTTATTCTCAAACTGTTTTTTAATTTTTTACCTGTATCATTAAGTTTTAATGCGTAATATCCGTTTAAATTATAAGATAAAATTGGTGTCAGATATTGTTTTGCTTCCCGAGCTATCTCGCATTTTTCAAATTTTTCATTATCTATTCTCAAAGCAAAATCTAAGAATAGATTACCTATCATTTCACTATCTGGGGTAGAAACTTCAATACCAGATGGCCGACCTGGACGTCTCATCAAATTAGGCTTTCCTAACTGACCAATACTTCTGAATAATGTGATTGCAATACAATCATAATCTTTTCCAGCAACTTGATATTCTCTTGAAGAATTTGTAAATACTGAAAAGGTAGTATTTGAATCTGTCAAAGAAATATAAGTAAGAAAAGGAAATATTGTATCAGGTCTTTCACACCAGTTTTCTTTTTTCCAATTTTTTAGATTCGGATCAATAACAGGACGTTTAATTTTTCCAAATTGATTATCTGCAATAGAAAACTTAGATTTGATATTAGTCGGAATTAGTAATCTTAATCGATGTTCTTTTGCCTGGTTATCAATATTTAAATTTACCGATATATTTTTACTAAACTTAGAAACTGTTAATCCTATTTTTACTTTTATGAGTCCATTATTTACTTTCTTTTGGCGACTTTCAACATCTTTGGGTATCGACCAATCATATTTTATTTCTGCATGATAACTATTTTTATACTCCATTATATTTATGCAAACATTAGACGAACTGTTAACAGAATATAAAGAACTATCCCCTTTCAAAGGTGAATAATCATATTCATCACCAACGTCAGCTGAATCTTCAAGGATTATAATATTACTATTAGTTTTACCTGTTTCTTTATTTTTAATATTAATAGCACCGTTATTATTAAATGTGATGCCGTAAAATCTTGTATTAATTTCATCAACTTTATGACCATATGACATTACTTCATTTTTATCTGGTACTATGTTTAACATTTCATAGCCCATCCCATCAAAAGTATATTCAAATTCAATTGTAAACTTATGGAACGGCTGATAGTTATTATTTGCAACTAGTTGTCGATCTACTAAGCCAGGATTTAAAAATTCATGAGATATTACATCAAAAGGTACCAAATTATTTGCAGAATCAGTCAAAGTGAAACAATCTTCTTTTGTTACAATAGTAGCTGTAACTAGTTTTTTTCTTCTTTCTTTGTTTAAATTAAATATCACTAGATGCGGGGATGATTTAGCTTGATCAATTGATTCACTAATTAATCTGATATATAGTTTTATAAGACTTTCAACTTTTTGTTGCGTAACCATATACCGAAGTCCGATTTCCTTATTAACTTCGTCACTAACACAATTTCCAATTGAATCGTGAGCCTGATTTTTCATTAAGCCTTTCCAAATCGATTCAATTAATCCATGTTCATATGAAAAGCCCAAACTTTTGGCAAGACTGGCCAAAGGTTCGAGTAAATTAGTAATTTCATTCTCTATTTTTGTATTTTGCTCTTTTAAATCCATTCTAGTTGAATAAATACTTCTATGAATTCGACTTATTTTTCCGTCCAACATCTCACCTTGTACAGTTGGCAAATCTTGTTCACTAGAAATTTTATCAAAGAAAGTCTCAAAATCACTTAGGCAAAAATGACGGTCTGGATATAACTTATTTAGTTTTTTTATAATATAATCAATGTTTTTTTGAATTGGCATTTGATCATGACCATTTGGTAATAATTCATACTTACCAAATGCTCTTGAATCCAATATATCAAAGATTTTGTCCATCCTATCTTTTAATTTTTTAGAATCGGTTTCTAAATATTTACCTATTGCGTAACCTAATGGGAAATTTTCTGCTAAAACCTTATAACCATTATCAGTTTTCCAATAAAATTCACTACTATTTGTCCCTTTAGAATCTGAAAAACCTCTCCAAAATAGAGACTTTTTTATTTGGAATTGATTTAATATCATTGGCATTTGAGCACTTTGACCAAATGGATCTGGAACATAGCCTATCATCATTGGATTTCCAAACTTATGGCTATCCTTAAAGCCATATAATAAGTTTCTAGTTAAAGATTCTCCACTGACAATATTTTCGTCAGTCTGTGTATACCAAGGACCAACCTTAAGCCGCCCTTCTTGTACAAACTTTTTAATACGATTAAAATTTTCAGGGCACACTGACAAGTAGTCCTCTAATACTACTGTTTGTCCATCTAAAACATATGCTTTATAATCAGGATCATCTGCTAGTTTATCAAGTATTTCTTCCATATCTTTTACTAATAATACTTGAGATTCTTCTGTTGAAAAATACCATTCTCTGTCCCAATGAAAATGTGGTACAACGTATATTTCTCTTTTATGCATTTTTATTTCTCCTTTTTGTTTTTAAAAATATCAGTATAATTGTTGAAATAAGCGTACCGATTAATGCTGCAACTAACCAAATTATTGGATTTAGCCAAGCACTTACACCGTTCTTTAAAAAAAGCATTGAAAAAATGCCAGCACCTGGGACATTTAGTCCAATAGAATAGTACATAACAATAGCCCCTGTGACTGCAGAACCAATTACATAAGAAGATATTACTCTTACCGGATCTGCCATAGCGAATGGAATTGCCCCTTCTGTTATACCAGCTAATCCAAGTATCCACGTTTGATTACCAATTTTTCTTTCTTCGGATGTTACTAAATCTTTTTTTAGCAAACAAACGAGAGTTGTCGTGAATGCACTAACCATTTTAGTTGAAGCAAAAACGCAATATGGCACGAAGTTTCCGTTTGCCATTGCCCCCAAGCAGAATGCATATGCAGCCTTATTTACTGGTCCACCTAGATCAAACGAAACCATACAACCAATAATTGCTCCTAGTAATATTGCATTGGTTCCAGCCAAATTATTTAACCAATTTATTAAACTACTATTCAACCAAGCAATTGGCTTTCCTACTAAAAATAGCATTAGACAACCAGTTATAAGTGAACCAACCACCGGGTATAACCAAAATGTAATTACACCTGAAAATGCCCCATCTGTATGAATGTTTTTTTTCATCCATTTCATTAAATAACCAGCAATTAAACCTGAAAGCATACCACCCAAGAACCCACTACTAATCATATTCGCGGCAAGTCCACCAGCAAATCCAGGTCCTAAAGCTGGTTTATCTGCAATAGAGTAAGCCATATACGCTGAAAGAATAGGTATCATTAAAACACTAAGTAAATTTCCACCCAATGCTTTAAGTAAAGATATCCAACTAGTTGGATTTTTTGAAAGTGCTTGTAACCCAAATAATTGCACTATCAGCATCGTAATGGCAGATATCATTCCACCTGCAATAATTATTGGAATAATGTAAGATATTCCAGTTAGCACTGAATCTTTAATTTCAGTCTTCCAATTCTTCTTCAAATTTAATGTATTGTTTGCGACATTGTTTTTTGTGAACTTATAATTTTTGCTTATTTCTTTAGCCTTAGAAATGACATCATGTGCATTTTTTATAGGTTCAGCTACTGGAATATCTAAAATTGGCTTGCCTTTAAATCTATCAGTTCCGTTTAAAGTAACATCATGAGCTAATATAACAGCTTTAGCATTCTGAATCTGTTTGACAGTTAGACGGTTTTCAACACCTTTAGCTCCTTGTTTTTCAACATACATTGAAATATTTTCTTTATTTGCTTCTGTCACCAATGCTTCAGCAGCCATATATGTATGTGCAATACCTGCCGCACAAGCAGTAACAGCAACGTAAGAATCTTTATTATTTTCTATTGGACTTTGTATCAATTTTGTATCATTTGTATTATCGAGTAGACTAATAATCTCTTCTGGCGTTTTAGCCATCATTATTTTTTGGCGATACTGCTGATTTATCAGCTTAGTCGCTAAAGTTGATAACACATCTAAATGCTCTTCTGATCCATTTTCGGGAATAGCCATCATGAATATCAATTTTACTTTATTGTTTTCTTTTAAACTTTTATAATCTTCAATTGGATCCAACGTCCTTAAAATTGCAAATTGGGCTTTTTTTACAGTTGAAGATTTTCCATGAGGAATAGCTATTCCGTTTTCTAAGCCTGTAGGTGATTCTTTTTCTCTTGTATAAACTGCCTTAATAAATTCTTTTTTGGAACTAATAACCCCTTCATCAAAAAATTTACTTGCTAACAGCTTGAAAGCTTTATCTTTACAGGTGACTTTTTTATCAAGTATTATTAATTTAGTAGAAGTACCTTGCGATAATTTCATTCTCATAACCTCCCTTATGCCAATAAAATGTCACTTTATTTGTTAGCGCTTACTTATTTTGACAAAGTTTAACCTGATTAATTCAATAACGTCAAAGAATGTGTAATTTTATACAATAGGTAAATTATTCCTATAATAAATAGAATGATTTAAAAATTATGCTTCTCAAAATATTTTTTGAATAAACTATTTAAAATTATATAGAGTGGTAATTTATCAGTTAGATTATATCCATGCCAATAAAATGGTTCTGCATAACTGTATAAACTTATATCTGCATACTTCTGTAAATCATTTACTTTTAAACTTGTTAAAGCAATGATTTTTTGATGATTCTTTTTAGCTATTTTTGCAGCTTTAAGAATTTGTTTAGTTTCACCACTTTGACTAATGCAAAACAGTAATATATTTTTATTATTTTGTAATTCTCGGAAAGCTTGATTTTCATAAGTAATGAATTCCGATTTTTGATCAACTGCGTGAAACATATAGGAAAAATTATGAGCAACGAAAGCGGTTTCTCCAACAGCAAAAAAAACAATCTTATTTGCTTTAGACATTAAATTAACAGCTTTTCTTTCTCTTTCTACATCAATCAGATTTAAATTTATCTCATAAGGCTGTAATTTGGAAAAATTTGTCTTTTTTTCCATATCCTTCTGAAATTCGAACTTAAAGTCACTAAATCCTCTATAATCTAGTTTGTTACAAAGTCTACTAATTGTATTAGGTGAAACATTTGTTTTGGCTGACAACTTTGTGATAGTAATTTTTGAAATTACTTTACTATTCTTATTTATCCAATCAATTATTTCTTCGTCTGTTTCATTCAGTTTATACTCAAATTTAATAACTCGTTGCTTGAAAGTTAACATTGCTTTACCTCAAAAGTTTTAAAACTCTTTACTAAATTATTATATTTGCCTAATTTTTATCATAAGTTGTATGATCTATTTTTACCAGTTTACATCATACGTATTATTAAAATTAGACTTTTAGTAATAATTAACCAACGGATATTTTAAATAGTACATTCATTTAGAAATACTAAAGTAAAAGCTATCTTAATAAATTTATAGTGTCTTAATATGCAAAAACTGCATCAAGCTCTCTAAGCAGCTTGGTGCAGTTTTTTAATTTATTTAATTAACGTTAAATTAGTTTTTTTGATCTTGCTTGTCAACAGGCTTTTTCCACAAACCTAAGATTACACCTGCAACAATGGAACCAATGATGGTAGCAACAAAGTACAGTAGAATGTGGTTAGCAAGCGGAGATACCCAGAGGCCACCGTGAGGTGCAGGAACACCGATGCGCCATATGCCCACTAATGCACCACCAACAGCAGAACCAATGATGCATGAAGGCAGAACGTGTCCAGGATCAGCTGCAGCAAACGGAATTGCACCTTCTGTAATGAAGGAAAAGCCTAAAATCCAGTTGGTTAAGCCGGCACGCCGTTCATCTAAAGTGTATTTATTCTTAAAGAAAGTCGTACCAATTGCAGTCGCAAATGGTGGTACCATACCGCCAACCATTACGGCAGCCATCATTACAGCAGCAACAGTTGAATGCGGGTCGTTGGCAAAAGCACCAGAGGCAAAGACGTAAGCAGCCTTATTAAAAGGTCCACCCATATCAATTGACATCATGGCAGCTAAAATAGTGGTCAAAACAGCTAAGTTGCCCGTACCCATTTGGTTTAAGAAGTTAGTAATGGCAAAGTTAACGGCACTAAAGATTGGGTTAACAATGTAGTACATGATAAGAGCAATGAAGAGCAGGCTCAAGATTGGGTAAATGAGCATTGGCTTCATCCCTTCAAGAGACTTCGGCAACTTGGCAAATAATTTCTTTAAGCCGACTACTAAATAGCCAGCAATAAATCCAGAAGCAAGTCCGCCTAAGAAACCCGCAGGTGACTTAGCATTAGTTACAACATTGGCAACATAAGCACCACCGTAGGCACCACTATAGACCGTGGCCATAAACCCACCGACAAAACCGGGCATTAAAGCGGGCAGGTCACCGATTGATTCAGCGATGTAACCTGACAAAATTGGTACCATGAAGGCAAAGGCCATGTTACCAGCATTATTCAAGAAAATAAATGCAGGAGATTTTGGACCACCAGCATAGTTTTCCACAATAAAGGAAATTGCCATTAAGATACCGCCACCGATAACAAATGGCAACATGTGGGAAACACCGTTCATGAGGTTCTTGTAAATTGAGCCCCAAACGCCTTCTTTAGCATTGTCACTATCATCGCTGCTCTTTTCACCGTTTGAATGGTAAACGCTAGCTTTAGAATTCAAAATGTTATCAATCAGTTCGTCAGGCTTGTTGATACCGTCAACAACGGGACGAGAAATTAACGGCTTGCCATCAAAACGAGGCATGTCAACTTTCTTATCAGACGCAATAACAACCCCTTGAGCGCGGCTAATCTCATCAGCGGTCAATTTATCTTTGACACCTTCTGAACCGTTGGTTTCAATGCGCACATCAACGCCACGTTTTTTACCAGCTTTGATTAAAGCCTCTTGGGCCATATAAGTATGGGCAATACCGTTAATACATGCAGTAACGCCGACAATTAAAGGTTTTTCTTCCTTATCATTATCATTTTCACTAGCACTTGCGGCTTGCTCTTTTTCAGCTTTTTTAGCCTCATCCTTTTGCTGTTCTGCATCTTCAAAAAGCTGAATCACTTCTTCAGGAGTTTGGGCTTTTTTAAGAGCATTAACCAGATCAGGATCAATTAATAAACCGGACAATTTAGCTAAAGCTTGTAAGTGAGTGTTGTCGGCGCCATCTGGAGCAGTAATCATAAAAAATAAATGAACTGGTTGACCATCAAGCGAATTGTAGTCAATCCCCTGTTCGCTTTTAGCAAAAAGTACGCGCGCTTTGTTAATTGTCTTATTCCGAGCATGCGGCATCGCAATTCCATCACCAATACCGGTGGTAGATTCGTTTTCACGAGCCCAAATTGACTTAATGAATTCATCTTCGTCATTGACGATGCCGGTTTTGACCTCTAAATCAGCCATTTCTTTAACGGCATCTTCTTTGTTAGTCGCTTTAAGCGCCATAATCATGGATTCAGGAGCCAAAATATCTTTAATTTTCATTTAAATTCTCCTCAATTTACGAAATTTCTTCAACATTAATTTGCGGCAACACCGCATCAATCTGACTTTTAACGGCAATATCTTTAGTAAAAGCTGTGGCAGCACCACAGGCCATACCGATACGGAAACTTGCTGCCGGATCATTTGTTTTCACATAAGTGCCAACAAAGCCGGCTATCATCGAGTCTCCGGCACCAACCGAATTGACTGCAGTTCCAACAGCTGCTTTAGCATGATAAAAATGCTTAGGGGTTATCAAATAACCGCCCTGGCCGGCCATGGAGACCATAACATTTTGGGCACCCATGTCGAGCAATTTGCGCGCACACTCAAGCATCTCTTTATCAGAATTAAAAGTAGTATTAAACAAATCAGCCAGTTCATGATGGTTGGGTTTAATTACCAGTGGTTTGTAGCTCAAAGTATCAAGTAAAGCCTGACCAGTTGTATCAATCACAAAATCTGCCTGTGCTTCTTTAATAGTAGGCAAAAGTTCTTTGTAAAAATCTACTGGTAAGCTAGGAGCTAATGAACCACTTAAAACTACTATGTCACCTTTTTGCAAGTCATTTAGTCGCGCTTTAAAAGCAGTTATTTCCTGCTCTGTAATATTAGGCCCAGCGGCATTAATTTCAGATTCCTCTTCTGCGTGCACCTTCACATTGACGCGGGTCACATCAGAAATAGTAACAAAGTCGTTAACAATGCGGCGCTGATTAAGTTGGCGTACCAGCTCTTTGCCAGTAAAGCCACCCACAAAACCCCAGGCAGTATTATCAATATCCAGCTGGTTGAGTATTTGTGAAACGTTAATCCCTTTACCACCTGCCAAAAACGAGCAGTTATTAGCGCGGTTAACTTCACCACGGTTAACCTGCTTTAATTGAATTACATAATCCAAAGCAGGATTAACGGTAACTGTATAAATCATTAGCAAATCTCCTTCAGTTTAATTTTGGCAGGCAGTAATTCTTTTTCTTTTGCACCTAACGCAGTAGTAAGAACTGTGACGTTTTTAACTTGGGCAAAAGTGGCAAAACTACACTCGCCAATTTTAGAAGTATCGGCCAAAATATATGTCTGATTAGCCTGAGCAATTGCTATTTTTTTAATTGCGGCTTCTTCAGTATCGGGTGTGGTTAGATTGCCACGGTAATCAAGTCCATTTGTGCCCACAAAACTGGCAGAAAAGTTCATCCCCTGCAGTTGCTTCAGAGCAGCTTGTCCCACTACCGCATGAGTATTTTCTTTGATTCGACCACCCAAAAGTATAGTCTCAATTCCATGGCTAATAGCACAAAGTGCAGTTTCTAAGCCATTAGTCACAACGGTTACTTGTGGAATATTCGCAATAAAAGGAACCATCTCATATGTTGTTGTTCCTGCATCAATAAAAATATAGTCATCTTGATGCACAAAATTTGCAGCAGCATATTGAGCAATCAGCTTTTTATCATTATGGTTCATTGAAAACCGAATGTGTTGTGACACATCATGAGTAAAACTTTTGACTGACTGGGCACCGCCATGCACCCGTTTAATCAAGCCTTTTTCAGCTAATTGATTTAGATCTCGTCTAATGGTTGACTCTGAAGTTGAAGTTATTGAGCAGAGATCACTAACACGGCATAAGCCATGCTGGTTAACGAAATCCTCAATCACTTTTTGCCTTTCAGGCGTTAACATATATTTCACCCCAGCGAGTATTTTATGCGCTTTGATAATTAAAAGCAATCATTTTCATTCATAATTTGTCATTTTCCTGCAAAATCATTCATTTTCGGCAAAAAAATAGCAGTCGCATAATTTATGCAACTGCTATTGTGCTAATTAGAAACAATTTTCAGTTAAAAATAATCATAAAAACTCACTTTACCAGATAAAAATTCCAATTTACTGGAACTCAATTTTTTAATTAGCCCTAACTTTATTGCTTGCTTTAAAGTTAAATGGCCTAGTAAAACCTTCGTCCAGTTAGTTATTGACCCAGTAAAATCAGGTTTGGCACTGGTTTTAACGCAACTGGTTTCACCAGAATCATTTACCAGATGCCAAACACCGCAGTTCCACGGACAAATCTCACCCTCTGTAACTTCTAAATTGGCAGTTTTTTCACTAGCAAACTTCACGCTAGACACAATTTTTCCAAAGTCAACAATTCTCGACATCATGTAAGGCCGGACACTAATTTTTAAGCCGCTTTGATCAGGAAAATATTCCTCAAGCAATGAATCTTCTGGTGCTGTAATTTCAAACTCAGTACAGGAAGAAATATGACCACCAATAAAATTAAGCAATGCAGTAATAGCAGTCGCGTTTGTATAATAGATTTCGTCAACCTGAAATTTTTTATTTACAAAACGATAAAACATATAGGCCTGAGGAGCCTGCTTTTCATCAACATAAATAGCAACATTTCTGCCAGGATAATATGTTTCGAGTCTGTCCCACCACCATTTTGCTCTAACAATCGTATTACGTTCCTCACCTGCATCAATTTGCTTTTGGTATAGCTCTTTTATCAAACTACTTAATGTCGGATTACTCCAATTGCCTCTTAAGATTTTACCGACCTTGGGTATCTTGAAATACTTAAACATTGTAGGTTCAATACTATAGGTTTTTTGATAAATAGTATTTTCATAGCCATATTGCCGATAAAACGTTTCTGACCATGGTGCTAAATTAGATAGCGAAACACCTTCGTCATGAAGATCTTCCAGTATTTCTTTCATTAGCCTGGAAATATCTCCATGGCCGCGATTTTCCGGATATGAGGAGACATAACCAATTCCTGACATTTTAATTTGATGATCAAAAATCTGACTTGCAAAATGAATTGCCATAATATAACTTGCAAGTTTACCATCATGAAAAATGCCATAACTGTCACTGTGCTGATAACAACTCATAAAATTATTATCTTTTTTCAGATCATTAGTTTTTAAAAAAGCATATTGAGTTAAAGGGACAACCTCATCTAATATTTCATTAGTTTTAACTAGTTTCATTAGTTTTCATTTCCTCAGCTAATATCTATTTTTACGTGCTTTATAGAATAGTTCAATGTTTGCCAGTCAATTCCTAACTATAAGTAACCAGCAGTTTTATAATACCGTTTTCATAAAAATTGATCTAGCTTAAATTAATTGGTCTAGGTCACTTTAGCTATACACATAATTATGTGAACACAATAATATTATTTTGGTCTAACACAGAGCAAGGAATTATTTTAAACGGCTTACCACGTTGAACTAATGAAAACTATTTAATTTTCTTTTTGAGGCAAAAATAGCGAACTGCAAAAGCCAATAATTGCAAAAGCCAGCATTAAAACAAAACCCCAGCGGTACCCAATTGCTAGATTCGCAGTCGATGTACCACCTGCACACAAACTAATTACCAGCATTGATAATGCTGTGCCAAGTGAGCCACCTATTTGTCTGACTGTAGATGAACCCGCATTTGCATGTGCCGTCATGTGGGGTTCTACAACATTTATACCCGCAGTAAAAGTGGTCATCATGGTAAATGATATTCCCAACATACGTAGCGCGTAACATAAACTAATTAAAACAAGACTAGTATTGCTATTAAAAACAACCATTGGTAATGTGCTAATAAAAGCGTAGTAAAACCAAAAAGTGCCAATTTTTTAATACCAAACTTATCAAATAAAGTTCCTGAAACCGGATTGCAAATGATCATTAATAGAGCCCCTGGCATCATTACTAAACCAGAAGTTAATGCACTCTCTTGTCTAGTAGTTTGTAAATATAATGGTAAAACTAATTCAATTCCTACCATTGAAATATTGCTGATAGTACTTAGTAAAGTATCCAAGTCAAACTGTAAATTTTGAAAAACTCTAATATTAAGTAATGGTTTCTTTAAATGTAACTGACGTCGACAAAATAACAAAATAATTAGTACACCAAGTGTAAAAAGAGCTGCTATTGCAATTGTAATTTTGCCAGTGTTCCCGATATCAGACAGGGAATACAAGATTAAGCCAAAGCCCAAAATAGATTCAATAAACGATATTAAATCAGTATTGCTTTTGCGCGGTTGAGTGATATTTTGAATACAAAATACAGTACAAATAGCTACCAACCCACTGGCAATACTTAAAATAATAAAAAGCATTTGCCAGTCTGCATACTTTAAGATTAATCCCGAAATCGTGGGACCAACAGCTGGACCAAATCCAATTACCAAGCCAGTGATTCCCATTGCCATACCTCTTTTTGCAGGAGAAAACATAATCAAAATGACGTTTTGAATAAATGGCATTAAACTACCGGCCGCCACAGCTTCAATAATTCTGCCGACTAGTAATGTGGCAAAATTAGGAGCAAAAATACAAATGACTGATCCCGTAAAAAAGATTAGCATCATTGTTAAAAAGTTCTGTTTCAACTTAAAGGATTCAAAGACCCAAGCTGACATGGGAATCATCAATCCCACGACCAATAAATAAGAAGTAGTAAGCCATTGAGCAGTGGATTGATTAACTTTAAACGTAGCCATTATTGTGGGGAGAGCGTTATTGAGAAAAGTTTCCGCTAGTAGCGAAACAAATGCTCCAAATAGTAAAACGGCCATCATTAAAATCCTCTTCTTATTAGAGATATTTTCGATCATTTTAATCCTTTCTTTTATGTAGCATGCTACATTTTTGCTAATAATAATTAAAAATTTGCAGAAATTTTATTTAAGACCTGTTCAAGTTCTGAAATTTCTTGCTTTGACAATCCCTTAGTGATACGAGTATTAACATTTGTCATTATTGTGCGAATCTTGGCAATATTTTTGTCAATTAAATTAAAGCCTTCATTTGAAAGCTCTAACACAATTTGTCTTTGATCATTTTCAAGACGTGAAGTAGCAATTAATTTATTTGCTTCTAAGCGTTTAACTATTCCTCGAATTGTAGGATGACTTAGCACAAATGCATCTGCCACTTCTTTTTGGGTAATTTGTCGTGCTTTTGATTCATATAAATAAATCATCAGAGAAATTTGGGCACCTGTTAAAGAATAATCTCTAAATATTTCTGCAAACTGCTTATTTAATTCCTTTTCAATCAAAGTATTCGCAATTTTAATTTTGGGACCAATTCGGTTCAAAAAAGCTGTCATATAATTTCCTTAGAAGTAAATCTCATACTAATATTTTATCATACTGTAGTATACTACACTTTTTTGTAATTAACATCTTTTTTAAACTCAATTCTATAAAATTGGTCCAACCACGAGTGTGGTAAAATTAAAACACTATATTAATAACAGAAAGGTCAAAAAGCAGTTATGACAGACGAACAATCTCCAGCATCATATCCCAAGATTTCTAGTAAGCATCACATGAGAATTCACTGGAAACAGTTTTTTAAAAGTCCGGATGATACTTTAGTCAAAGATATAACACTGGTAGAAAAAGGGTCATTAGTCGGCAGAATCGGTATAATGCTCCTGCAATGTGGTACTGGAGCCTGGCGTGTCCGCGATTCGATGAATACCATTGCAAGAGCACTCAAAATCACTTGTTCAGCCGACATTGGTTTAGTAACTATCAGCTATACCTGCTTTGACGTTGACAACAAGTCATACTCACAGACTCTTTCCTTACCAACTACAGAAGTCAATATGAATAAGTTAAATGAAATGGAAGAATTTGTCCGTAAATTTGAAACTGAAAATGATTATTGGACAATTGGCGCAGTTCACCATAAATTGAATCAAATTGAGCGCCACACTCAAAACTATCCCCTAATTATTTCTGCTTTGAGCGCCGGCCTGGCCTGTGCTAGTTTTATTTTTTTACTTGGTGGTGGCTTGCCAGAAATGTTTTGTACATTTTTAGGTGCTTTTGTTGGTAACTATCTACGTCAACTAATGGGTAAAAAGAAAATTACACTTGTTGCCAAAATAACTGTCGGTGTGGCGGTTTCCTGTGCTGTATATTTCCTATGCTTTAAATTAGGAAAAATAGTTTGCGGTTGGAGTAGTAATCATGCCTATGGCTATATCGGCTCAATGCTCTACGTCATTCCCGGCTTTCCTTTTATCACTTCTGGTCTTGATATGTCAAAACTTGATATGCGTTCAGGCCTTGAAAGACTGGCCTATGCTATCTTAGTCGTTATGATTGCTGCCATGGTAGGCTGGGGTACGGCTACCATGCTCAACTTATCACCGGGTGCTATGCCAAAACTAAATCTTAATCCGGCTTTACTGACAGTGCTTAGAATAATTGCCAGTTTTTGTGGAGTTTTTGGCTTTTCAATTATGTTTAATGCTAAATTATCAATGGCAACAGTTGCTGCCGTAATTGGTGCCCTGGCAAATACTCTGCGTTTAAGTCTAGTTGAATTTAACCATGTTCCAGCCGCTCTAGCAGCATTCACTGGAGCTTTATTAGCAGGACTAATTGCCAGTTTTGTCCGTGATAAAGTTGGTTTCCCCCGTATTGCGATCACTGTTCCCGCAATTGTCATCATGGTTCCCGGCTTATACATGTATCGCGCAGTCTTCAATTTTGGCATTACTAACATTAATGTCGGTGCTTATTGGATTATGGATGCTTTGATGATTATTACTGCACTGCCAATCGGTTTACTTACCGCCCGTATTTTAACAGATGCAAAATGGCGCCATTGCGACTAAAATACTTAATTGGAATTTTTAATTATTTTACCTAACTATATTCTTAGTTAAGTATTTTATTAGGAACATATCCGTTAATGTTCTTTAATTTGTTCGTTTTTTACTCTATTTTTATTATAAAAATTGTGCTAAACTAAAATAACAAGTAAAAAACAAGAACATCATCTAAGGAGGATTACATGAGTTCAGTCGTCACGCCAGAATTTACACGGGGCTTGCCTAAAGCCGAATTGCATTTGCATATCGAAGGAACATTAGAACCTGAATTGAAGTTAAAGTTAGCCAAACGTAATCATGTGGATATAGGACAAACTACAATTGAAGATGTCCAAAAGACTTATAATTACCATGATTTAGCATCATTTCTAGCCGTCTATTATCCAGCAATGAATGTTCTACAAACTGAAGAAGATTTTTACGATTTGGCCTGGGCTTATTTAACTAAGGCTGCTGCCAACAATGTTCGACATGTAGAACTATTTTTTGACCCCCAAGCTCACACTAGCCGCGGCATCCCCTTTGAAGTTGTACTCAATGGTCTTTATCGAGCTACTGTTGATGCACGGGCATTAAACGTTGATGCTCATCTGATCATGTGCTTTTTACGAGATTTTTCTAAAGAGTCTGCTAGAAAGACCCTGCAGGAAGGTCTTAAGTACCGTGATAAGATAATTGGCATTGGACTTGACTCTGATGAGCATAACAATCCGCCACTAAAATTTGCCCGCCAGTTTGAAGATGCAGCTGCGGCTGGACTGCACATCACTACTCACTGTGACATTGATCAAAAAGATTCAATTGAACATATTCGTCAGGCCTTAGAAATTATGGAAGTTGAACGGCTTGACCATGGCACCAACATTGTAGAAGACCCAGACCTGGTTGAATTAGCTGCCAAAAGACAGATTGGCTTAACTTCTTGTCCGTTATCTAACAGCTTTGTTTCACCAGAAATGAAGGGTAAAGAAGTAATCGATCTTTTGAATGCGGGAGTAAAAGTTTCCATTAATTCAGATGATCCTGCTTACTTTAAAGGCTACATCAGTGATAATTATTATGCTTTGGCACAAAAATTTGATCTGTCACAAGATCAAATCGTGCAACTTGCTAAAAATTCTTTTGAGACCTCTTGGATCAGCCAACGCCAAAAGCAATTATATTTAGCTGAAGTAGACCAATTTGTAAAAGCAAACGCATAACTTAAGATTTCAACAAAAAAAGACTAACTCATATCAAAACTGGAGTTAGTCTTTTAACTTGGGGTATTATTTTTTATTTTTAGGAATTATTTTTTGCTTTTTTATTTCTTAGCCGCAATTGCTTTGATGGCATTACGGCCTGAAAAGATACAGTAACCTGCATGTGTACCAGGAACATTAACACCATAAGTATCACCATACAGAACAGCAGAACCGTCACCACCGATAGCATACAAACCTGCAATAGGTCTGCCTTTGGTATCAAGTACTTCATTGTTAATGTTAACACGGAGTCCATCACCAGTAGTGTAGGCACCAACACCCAATTCAATAGCGTAAAACGGTCCTTTGCCATCAATAGGCAACAGATATTTAGCGGGTTTATGAAAATCGGTATCTTCACCGTTTGCCGCCATCTCATTGTAGTGTTTGACGTACGCAACTAAGTTAGGAGTAGCAATTTCTTGAGCTAGTTCCTCCAGCGTTGCAGCTTTGTGCAAGTACTGGTGACCTTCTTTTTCAGCCTTGGCAATATCATCACGTAAAGTTGGGTATCTATCTTCTGGAACAAATGGTTTCATTGATCTTGGGTACGATTTATCAGTAAAGTCATCCAAAATCTTTTGACTAAAGATGCAGAAAACCCGGTCCTGGCGGTTCATTGCGTTACCTTCATTAGCCCAGTTTACAACTGCTGCACTTTCATCAACAAAACGCTCGCCTAATTCATTAACCCACATTTGTGGCTGGTCACAAACTGAACTCCAGATAGCTGTCCCCCAAAGCTTGAATGATGGAATAGTCTTATCTTTTAGCTGACCACCAAACATCATTGCCATGCCGGTGAAATACTTTTTAGCGCCCAATTTCCAGGCCAATCTCAAACCGTCTCCCGTATTTTTACCAGAGTTAACTGGAATAATGTTATCAGGATTTTGGTGAGGCGTACTTTCTAATAATTTTTGGTCGTTCAGATAACCACCTGTAGCCAAAACCACATTCTTGGCAGTAACAACTGTAGCAGTTTTTTCTACCACATTAGTCAGAGTAACATCATAAGTGCTGTCAGCATTTTGTTTTAAGTCAGTTACTCTTGTTAAAGTAAGAATCGTAATGCCCTTATTCTTAGCATACGGCTCTAAGCCATTATGAATAGCATCATGACCCTTACCTTTAAATAAGTGCCAAGTCCTAGCACCGGAGCCCAGGTTTGCTACCATACCAATTACGGCACCATGGTCTTCAAGCCAAGAAACGTTTTTACCGGCATTGTCAATATATTTTTGCCACATTTTACCGTCTGCTTTGTAATGCGAATAAGTCAGTTCTTCTTTAAGCAAGTCTTCCTTATTAAGAACAGCATTATCCTTTTTTTGCAGTTCGGAATCGGCAGCAAAAACACCTTCAACATAATTACCTGATCCACCAGTTGTTTTACCTTTTTCAACCAGCAAAGTTTTCAAATTATTGTCAACAGCTTCATCTGCAGCAGCAAAGCCGGCAAGACCAGCGCCAACAATTACTACATCATATTTTTCTTGTGTCATATTCTCTTCCTCAAGTAAAAAATCAGGCACAAACCAGTTTTTAAAATTTATACCTGATTTTAAATAAAACTACTTACCGGCTTTAGCAGTTTCAGCCGCATCAATTCCGGCTAATCTACCAGAAATATAAGCAAAGCCTAAAGTACCACCTTCAAAGTCAACATAAGCCTTGCCATACATTCCAGAGGCATCGGCACCAGCTACGTAAAGGTTAGCTACAGGTTCACCTTTTGGAGTCAAAGCATGCATTTTTTCATCAATTGTGGCACCACCAAGAGTTCCCAGGTTCCGGGCAATAAATTTCACAGCGTAAAATGGTCCGTTTTCAACTGGAATCATTCTCTTGGTATCAGAGAAGAATAGATCATCTTCACCCTTCTTCTTAGCGTCATTGTATTGCTCAACTGCTTTTGCCAAATTTTCCTTGTCAACGCCCATCTTTTCAGCTAATTCAGCAATTGTATTACCAATAAATACAACGTTAGTTGCAGCCAGCTTATTTAACAGTGCAGTAAAGTCTGTCTTTTCATGTTCATGCTTAATATTTTCTTCAGTATCTGTTGGATAATTAAATTCCATGTAGAACTGGCGGTGATTCTTCCACTTGCCATAATGATCTTCTATTGCAACTGTGCCACCTTCTTTGATCTTATCGAGCATTGCCTGATCAAAGATAACGAATTCAGTTTGTTGCGGTTGTTCTGACAATTCAGCACCATGAACAGCAAAGTCTAACGCGTGGGTTTCACTGGCATAACGCTGGCCGCGATTATTAACGCGCAAGTTCGGAAAGTCTGCTAGTGCATTAAGAGGCATCCAGTTGGGGCCGACAAGTTTAGCCATATCACCAATATCTTTATTACTAAATGTTTGCCAGAAGTAATGGGTTGAGCCGTTGATATGGTGAGCGGTTCCTGCATCCCAAGCCATGTTCAAGCCGTCACCGGTATTTTGCAAAACCTGTCCTTGCGTGCTGACATCTCCCAGGTATTCCTTACGCATTTCAGGGTTACCACCAAAGCCACCTGTAGCAATAACAACTTTCTTAGCGTTAACGTGGAGCGTTTCTTCGTCGCTTTCAGCAATTAAACCAACAACTTTGCCATCATCTTGCAGTAATTTTTTACCAGCAAACCCAAAGTACATCTTGCCGCCAATTGACTTGAACTTTTCAATCAGTTTAGTTACTGCCTTAGTGCCGCCTTCTTGATAACCATGAAGGGTAGCCGGCATGCCAATGTGATCATAACTGCCGCCAGTACCAGCATCAACCAATTTCATAATTGCGCCGTTTTCATTTAGCCAATCAACGGTCTTACCTGATTCATCGATAATGCGGCGCACAAGAATTGAGTTCATGTAGCCTTGAGAAGCGTCCATGTATTCGTCATAAAGCCACTTCTTGGAAACGACTGCATCTTGGTCTTTTTGTTGTTGACTGTCGCCCGCAAACATTCCTCCGGCAAACGTACTTGCGCCAAGTGGAGAAATAGTTTTTTCAAATAAAGCTACCTCTACGCCATGTTGCCGTGCAGCTAAAGCAGCTGCTACACCAGCACCACCGGCACCAACTACGGCGACATCAACGTCAATAGTTTCTTCCTTCTTACCGGCAGTTTGACCACCATTTTCTTTAAGAGCATCGTAGTCAACACCGGCTTTATCAAGGGCTTCTTTTACACCCGCAATAATTCCGCGTGAGGTTTCAGAAGCTCCAGAAACAACGTCAACATCAACTGATTGCTGGTCAACAATCTTTTGCGCCATTTTCTTAAATGCATTGTCAGCTAAACTGTCTGGCGCATATTTATCTAATGGTTTAACATTAACGATTTTATCTGTGTCTACCTCAACTTCAAGGTTAATCTGACTTTCTTTACCTTGACCCGAGCCAGTGTATTTGCCCGGATTTGCAGTTATTTTTTTGGTCATTACAAAATTCCTTTCAAAATCAAATCAATTATTTACCACGTGGAGCATTTTTAGCAGCATTAGCATCAGGTAAAATACCGATGAAAATTGCTGTCATCATTAAAACAATACCCTGAATGATAAAAGTCAACATAAAGTTACGTCCAGCAATCATTGAGATAATAACTGGGATACAATATGAAAACAGTAACGAAACAGTACCGATCAAACCACCTGCTGAACCCGCATATTTTGGTCCAATTTCAGGGAATGTGATTGGCATTGCCTGCATCAAAGGACCGGTCATCGCACCGAATAATCCACCAAGTACTAAAGAAATGGTTAGTGGCAATCCTAGTGGAATGAACCAAGTAAGTGCAATTAACAGACCGGCAATCAGGGTTACGGTAATCATAATTGGTTTAGCTTTTTTAGCCTTGCCAATTAGTGCAGGACCAAATAATGAACCACAAAGACTACCAATGGTAGCTATAGCAGCGATATTATTTCCTTGAATGGTAGACATTCCTCTTGCGGCAAAAGCTGGTGGCATAATATTAGAGAAAGCTTCACTTGCTCCCATTCCGACACCAACACTGATAGCGACAATCCAAGTCTTTTTACTGTGTGCAGCTTCTTTAAAGAAATCAAGGGATGATTCAGCTTTTCCTTGCTTAACTTGCGGCTGGGGAATTTCTTCACCCTTAGGGGCATCTTTTATGAAAAGCAGCCAGCAAACTGTCAGAACTAATAATAAGCTTGCTGAAAATGTAAAGGCTGCCTTTACGCTTGGAAACAGAGGACTGGTAATACGAGTTAAGATAATACCTACACTAGCCGAAGCGAAGAACACACCCATAGCTAAATTAGTATCCTGCTTAAACCAAATACCAAAAATCTTGATAGTATTCGCATTTAAAAGTGCCATATACACGCCAAACAATAACAACATGATCATCATGGTGACAAAATTGGTGGCAATTATACGGCCATATGCACCGAATAAAGAAATAATAAGTCCTACTGAAACAATTTTCTTAGCACCGAATTTATCTGCAAGTGAACCAGCAGGAATACTTAAGAAAACTGCGACCAACATTGGTGCCATTGCCAAACTTTGAAACTGTGCTGTTGACAGATGCAAAGCCGGAATAATTTGAACAGCTAATGTTGAAATTTGAAATTGAATGTAATTACTCGTTGCATCAAGCAAAGCTACAATCGCTAAAATTACCCATCTATAACTGGAAAGCTTAGGTAACTGTTTTTCATCCATAATAAATTAAAACTCCTTTTGTGATTAAAACTAATTTTCAGCGGCGTATTGTCCAGCTAAACGGCCGAATGTTTGAGCATGACTGCAAGTAAGACCTGGAACACGGTCTGGGTAACTACCCCAGAAGAAACCACCACTGGCGTTACCAGCCGCATATAAATGAGGAATTGGCTTACCCATCTTATCAATTACTTCCATCTTGGTATTGATACGTAAACCATCTAGTGTGGCCAGCAGGCGGCCACCCATAATAACACCATAGTATGGCGCTTTATCTACTGGGAATAATCTGAATTTTTCTTTACCAAAATCAGTATCAACGCCCTTGGCACACATCTCGTTATAGCGCTCAACACTGTTAATCAAGTTATCTTTTGGTAAGTTCAGTTTTTCGGCCAATTCTTCAATGGTATCGGCTTTTTGAACCATACCATCATCAATTCTGCGTTGAATCTCAGCCTTATTTTCTTCAGTATTGTAAATACCAGGCCAGCCTAAACGTGAGCAGCCTTGAGTCTTGAACTGGGCCAAGTGATCCATAGTATCCTCTGACCAAATTTGTGCTTCCATGTATCCCGGCTGCTTGGCCATTGCATTAATATCAAATTGGTAAGGCACACTTTCGTTACCAAAACGTTCACCGTTCAGGTTAACTTTAAGCATTGGGTATGCACCCATCCAGAAATAGCCAGGACCCTTAAAGTCAATTTGATAATGTTCTTCAGCATTGGTACCAACAGGAACAGCCCCACGGTCAAAAATAATTTCTGCAGGTTCTTCATCGCGGGCTGCTCCCACTTTCAAACCGGCAAGAATACCTGAACCGTCATCACGTGGACCGTCAGAATAAACGTTCTTCTTGTAGCCAAGCGGATCCCACTTCTTCATTAATTCAACGTTGCCGCCATAGCCACCTGTACAAATAATGACACCCTTGGTAGCCTGATATTCCGTTTTTTCACCGCTATCACGATCGCTGGTAATCACGCCAGTAACTGCACCGCTGTCATCAGTGACAAGTTCTTCAAGTTTAGTATTGTATTTAAGAGTTACTCCTAACTCCTTAACTTTATCAATTACCCAATCACCATAATGAGCCCAGCCATTGTCAGGTGTAGCAATTGCAAGTTCAGTGTTAAAAGCGGTGTTAACAACTGTTTCATAATACGCATCTTTTTGTGGTCTCAAGACGCCACCATTCGGCTTTAGAATGTTATCTTCAAGCCAGTTAGCTGTTTCATCAGCGTGATTAGCCCAAGTCCAAAGTAGACGCTCATCAACATTATCTTGGAAAAATAAAGTTAAAAAGTTCATTAATTTAGCTTTATCAACCTTAATACCTGCCCGTTTTTGAGCATTACTATTCAGAGCGGCGAAGAAAGAGCGGTAGAGAAATTGTGAACTGCCCTGTTTATCAATTAACAGGACTTTAGCTCCCTTTTCTGCCGCGGCACATGCTGCCATACCACCGGCATTACTGGCACCGGCGATAATTACATCATAAGTATTTTCCATTTTTGTCCCTCACTTTTTAAAACTAATTTTTCAATCGCTTACATGATACTATGAATCAAGTGATTCTTTTCACGCATTTCAGAATTGAAGATTACAAAATGGAATGCAGATATTATGTTTTTGAAAGTTAACGCAAAAAAGCTTGCACTATCAACGTTTATAAGTTGACTGCAAGCTCTACAAAAATCACTTTCTGTTGTGAATTACTTATTTTTATTTTCAAATAAATATTCGTTTATTGCTGATTTCAATGTACTTACTACTTTTTCAAGTACAGAATCATTGGTAAAGCTTTCCATGTATGCAATACCATAAGGCGAAATATCATGATAATCAATGGGAATATATTTAATTCCTTCTGTTTGATAATCTGCAATGAAATTAGGTAAGATGCCATAACCCCAACCTCCGCGAACATAAATATCCATTGCCAAAAAGTCTTGTACAAATTTAATATGATCCATCCCCAATTTATTGATTAGGGCAGTTTGAAAATTTAATTGCACATTTAGTGAGCTATTTGGATCAAGTAAAAATAAATCCTGACCAACCAAATCAGAAATATTAATCTTAGACTTTTCAGCCAATTTTGAACCTTGAGGACATGCAATAACTACTTTACCCTGAACCATTGGTTCAAAATTGATGTCTTCAATGATATCAACATCTTCTCGAGCAATTGCACATAAGTCTACATGATGATTGAGAAGTTCACCAATTGAATTATTAAGAACAAAAACAAATTGAATATTTAAGTTGCTACCAGATTCCCGTAATTTACGCAAAAAGATTGGTAAGATTTTTTGCTCAAATGGTGTATCACAAACTCCTATCCGCACAAGGGTTTCTGGATCATTCTTCTTACTCTGTAAATAGGCAACGGTGTAGTCCATATCGTCTACTACGTTTCTGGCCACACGATAAAAATATTTGCCGGCGTTTGTTAATGAAATCCGATGATGCGCGCGATTAATTAAAGTTACCCCGATGGTATTTTCAAGATCTTTAATGTTTTTAGAAACTGCTGATTGGGAAAAATTTAGCTGCTCAGCTGCGATAGTAAAACTTGAATTATCTATAGCCTTGATAAAACAACGTAATTGAGTAAAATTCATTTTTATTACCTCATTAAAAATCTCAATTTAATTTCTGTATATATTATACTAAAAACTTTTAATATAAAAATACGGGCTTTACTTTATCCAATTTGTTTTAGTGTATACAAAAAGGCCATTTAGCGCAAATGGCCTTTTTAAAAACTGTTACTTTATCTTACTTAGCGCATCATTAACCGCATCTTTGAGACCGCGTGATGAGCTTGAGGCACCGCTGACCGCATCAACATCAACGGTATTTTCCTGAACCATTTTGGCAGGTAAAGTCTTGATAGCTTTCAAGCCATAGTCATCTGATTCAGCTTGCTTCAAAACTTCAATATTCTTTAAGTTCTTTTGTTCATCAACAGTTACCCGGACAACTATTTCATCACCCATACCTTTAGTTGATTTACCAATATATTGGTTTTCTCCTGTTTCATAGGTTTCGTGTTTAAGATCCGAAGTTAAGTGCTTTTCAGCCATAGTAGCACCACTTGCCGCATCAGTAGTTGCAGCAACTTTTGGTTTAGCCGCATTTTCTCCAGCAATCTTGCCCCAAATTAAGCATTCTGCCAAATTATTGCCGCCTTGGTATTGGTTAGCACAGATACCGCCAAGTTCACCTGCAGAATAAAGATTAGGAATCGCCTTGCCTCTGGTATCCAAAATTTCGGCATTCTTATTTCTTCTAGGTCCGCCTTGCGTATTGAGCATAGTTTGTTCTAGTCTGACAGCATAAATTGTGTTACCAGTAAATGCACGTAAAGTTGCCGGATCTCTTCTATATTCGGGATCATCTTGCTTTTGACATGCTTGATTGAAACGATTGAGGGTGTCAGACAATACTGCCGGTTCAACACCAATTTTATCGGCTAATTCGGCAGCAGTGTCAGCTTTGATAACATTTTCTGTGTATGGTTTGTAATCGCCAATAATTTTATCGTTATCTAATTCATGCTTTTTAGTTTCATCAAAAATCAAGTACGGATGCTCCTGATTTAGCGGTACTTTCCATTGACCATGATTCTTAATATGGCCGTGGCGGTTTTCTTCAGTTTCATTAAAGTATCTGGTGCCATCATCACCAACAACAAACGAACTGCCGCTAGCGACCGCTTCATTTTGAGGCCCTAGCATTAAGCGACCACGTTGTCCCGCTGGCACCGCAAAAGCCATACCATGAAGCAGACCTAAAGATTCATAATTATGTAAATGCCAAAAATCAGCGCCAACTTCCTGGGCCATTCTCAGACCGTCACCTTTGTTATAAAGGGTGCCTAAAGGTGCCAGCCTTTTGGCGCCAATAAAGTCTTCGATCATTCTTTGGTTATTTTCAAAACCACCGGTGGTCATGACAACACCGTTTTTGGCCTGAATTTTGAGCAATTTACCATCACGCTTAATCACTACACCGTAAATCTTTTTCGTTTCCGGATCTTGAATTAGTTCTTCTGCAGGTGTGCTGTACAAAACATCTATTTTGTCTTGCCGCTTCACTACCTGCTTCTTTAAAATTTGCCATAAGGAAGCATCAAACCAATGCTTAGTGACAGTGGTGAAATCATAGGACTTCGAGCCTGGAAATTCCGGAAATTCCCTGAAAGCATAACTTTTATCAGGGGCATATTCCTTAGCACTATTTGGTTTAACACCCAAATATTTAGAAACGTATTCAGGAATGTGCACCATCCCGTCAACATAAGTATCAATCATCTCTTCGTCAAGTTCCATTGGCGCCGTTAGTTTCTGATAATACTTTTTCAGCTCATTAAAGTCATTACCCGTACCAATTAATTGGGCAGAATAACGGGTATTACCACCTTCGTGCCCTTCAGGAGCTGCATCAACCAGTAGCACTTTGGCATCATGATCAGCCGCAAACCGAGCAGCAGTTGCACCAGCGCCACCAAATCCTAAAACAACAACATCATAATTTGCATCCCACGCAATATTCTTTTGATAAATCATGGTAATCTCCTTAACATAAATCGCTTTCATTTATCAAATTAATTTTATCACATTATATTTTTCCAATATATACTATTCAAAAAAACAATAATCATTATTAATAAAACTCATTGAACTCATTTGTTAAAACAACTTGACTTAAAGTTCACTTTAAGGATTAAAGTAATCTTATTAAATTAAAGAGAAAAGGAGAATAAAATGGACGATCATAAAAGTGATGTGCAAAATGGTATTTTTGCTTTAGGTGCCAAAAATACTGCTTATCAAAAATATTTTAAAGGTCAAAGCTACCTGCAAAATTTAGTCACTGATCCTAATATTAATGTCAGCGTCTCAAATGTCAGTTTTGAACCCGGTTGTCGCAACAACTGGCACCAGCACATTGGCGGCTTTCAAATTTTATTAGCTACTGCTGGTGAAGGCTGGTATCAAGAAGAGGGTAAGCCGGCACGCAAACTGCACCCAGGAGATGTCGTCGTAGTTCATGACAGCGTCAAACATTGGCACGGCGCTACCAAGAACAGTTGGTTTGCACATATAGCTATTACTGCGGGAACACCTAAATGGCTGGAACCAGTTACAGATGAAGAATATGAGAAACTGGAGGATTAAAAATGGAAAAACAAACTGCTGGTAGAGATAAACTAGGTGATTTTGCACCTAAATTTGCGGAACTAAATGATGATGTTTTATTTGGTGAAGTCTGGTCAAGAGAAGATAAATTATCTGCACGCGATCGTAGTTTGATTACCTGTGCTGCATTAATGGCACAAGGGGCTTTTCCCCAACTTAAATCACATATGATTATGGGAAAAAAGAACGGTATTACCAAAGACGAAATGGCCGAACTGATTACTCATTTGGCATTTTATTGCGGCTGGCCTAAAGCATGGTCTGCATTTGGTCTGGCGCAAGAGGTTTTCACTGATTAAAACTTTTAATATAAACGGCTGGTCTGTTTGCTCATATGATGGCCAAAGTTGTCTTAAATTTGAGGGTCATATCACTGCTTCGTCTGGCTGCTTTTTTATGTCTAAAAACTTTGACCGTTAAAGGTATCAGCAGCTAAAAATTTGTGTTACTCTTGATGGGTATTAAAAGAAATTACGGGAGTATAACGATCATGAGCAAAAAAATTTTGATTTTACACACTGGTGGCACCATTTCAATGTCAGAAGATGAAAATGGCAAAATTAAGCCCAACAGTCAAAATCCATTGGCTGATTTACCTTTAAACGTTGATGATGACGTGCAGTTAGTTACAGAAGAAATTTTTAATTTACCCTCGCCCCATATGACTCCTGAGCGTATGTTACAGCTCTCCTTGCGTATCCGCCAAGCTGAAGCAGAAGGCTTTTTTGGCGCAGTTGTAACTCACGGCACTGATACTTTAGAAGAAACAGCCTTATTTTTAGACCTAACCATCTCCAGCAAAATGCCTGTAGTAGTAACCGGGGCCATGCGTTCTTCTAACGAAATTGGCAGTGACGGCCTGTACAATTTCAGGACTGCAATTATGGTAGCCAGTTCTGCTGCTTCCATCGGTAAGGGCGTTGTAGTAGTCATGAATGATGAAATTCATCCAGCCCGCTATGTCACCAAAACTCATACCACGAATGTAGCTACTTTTCGGACAGCCACTTTTGGTCCAATTGGCGTTGTTTCAGAAGGCCACGTCAATTATGTGCAAACCATTAACCCGCAACAACATTTACCTATTGATCATGTCGTTGCAAATGTCTATCTGGTAAAGGCCTATGCAGGAATGGGACCAGAAATTTTGCAGGCCTTAGACAAACCGACAACTAAAGGAATTGTGATTGAAGCTTTAGGTGCCGGTAACATGCCGCCACAAACACTGCCAGCACTGCAAAAATTGCTTGATAATAATATTCCGCTGGTATTAGTCTCACGCTGCTTTAATGGTATCGCTGAACCAGTCTATGATTACGAGGGCGGCGGTGTTGGCTTAGCCAAAATGGGTATTATCTTCTGCCGCGGCCTTAATGGCCAAAAGGCCAGAATTAAACTCTTAGTGGGCTTAAGTGCCGGACTTCATGGTGAACAATTAAAGAAATACATTAATAAATAAAATATGTGTTACAACCAGTTGCATAAGTAGCTGGTTTTTTGCTTGCAAAAATTAATAATTATTTGTAAAATGACCGTTGGTCATTATTGAATGAAAGGAGCACAAAATGTCATTATGTATGTCTTAACTCCCCAAGAAAAAGCAGCCAAAAAGCAGCTAATTGCGGCTGCTGCCAGTAAATTATTTCAAAAAAATGATTTTAACCAAATATCCATGGCGCAAATTGCACGTGAATCTGGTGTAGCCAAAGGCACACTATTTAATTACTTTAAAACTAAAGAGAACATCTTTATGTATCTGCTGCTTTCTGGTTATCAAGACTACCTCAAAGAAGTACGCCAGCGTTTTCAAAAAACTGCAAGTATCACTTCTTGGAATGACTTTACTGCTTTTTTATTAGAACAAAATCACCTGTTAATACGTGAAAGGCCCGATTTATTGCGGCTTAACGCATTACGGGGGCCAATTTTAGAAGCAGCGGCTGACAGAGAACAAACTTTGGCCGGTCGGCAAAAATTATATGAAATAAACCAGCAACTGGGACAGGCGATTGCTGCAAGAATCACACTATTAAGTGTTAAACAGGCCAGTCACCTTTTTATTATTCAAAGCGCCATAATTAGCGGACTCATGAACATGATGAACTTGGACGAATTTCATCATGACCAGTTACCCGTTGATTTTAAGGGATTTCAAATTGATCTCGAACAAGAAGCCAATCAAATAATGTTGTTTTACTTACAAGGATTACAACAAAAACTGGAGGGAACTAAATAAAATGAAACTCGCGAACATCAGAAATTTTGCCATAATTGCTCATATTGATCATGGTAAATCAACCTTAGCTGACAGAATTATGGAACAAACTGATACTGTGAGCAAAAGGCAGTTAAGTGACCAATTACTCGACAGCATGGAAGTTGAACAAGCGCACGGAGTAACGGTCAAATCACGATCAGTGCGTAACTTTTATCAAGCTGACAATGGTCAAGAATACGAATACAATCTAATCGATACGCCAGGACACGTTGATTTTTCCTACGAAGTCTCTAAAAGCCTCGCCGCCAGCGATGGTGCTATTTTATTAGTTGACGCAACCCAAGGTGTGCAAGCACAAACCGTAGCCAACTTACGTTTAGCTTTAAAGCATAACTTGACCATCATTCCGGTGATTAACAAGATTGACAATGCGGCTGCCGACGTTGCGGCAACGGAAGCGCAAATTCGTGCTTTGCGCCCCGAATTTGCAGATGTGACTATTTTAAAAATTTCTGCTAAAACTGGCGAAAACGTTCACCAAGTCTTAGAAGCAATTTACCAAAAAATCCCGGCTCCTCAGGGAAAACCCGCTGCACCTCTTAAAGCCTTAATTTTTGACTCGCAATATGATTCTTACCAGGGAATTATTGCGGACGTCAGACTAATTGACGGCACGTTAAAAAGCCAGCAAAAACTGGAATTAATGCAGAATGGCAGCACATTTAATGCTCAAGCAGTGGGAATCTTCACGCCAGATATGAAGCCAGTAAAAGAATTAAATGCGGGAGAAGTCGGCTATCTTGTGACTGGGATTAAGGATGTTGCCAGCGTGCAGGTTGGCGATACCTTAACCACTGCGGAAAATCCGACTAAAAATGCCATTCCCCACTTTAAGCCGGCGCAATCAATGGTTTATGCTGGTTTTTATCCTAAAGGAGATACCAGCTATGAGGCTCTAAAGCAGGCTATCAGTAAGCTTGCTCTCAATGATTCAGCCTTTCATTACACCCCCGAGCAATCTGAAGCACTTGATGCCGGCTTTCGTTGCGGCTTTTTAGGCATCTTTCACTTGCAAATTATCCAAGAACGTTTGCGTGATGAATACCACGTGGAAGTGCTGACAACTGCTCCCAACGCCACCTACCACGTTTACCTCAAGCAGCCTCAGCCTAAACAGGAATATCTCACTATCACCAATCCGGCAAAATTTCCTGATTTTTCTGAAATTGACTACGTTACCGAATCTTACGTTAAGGCCGTAATTACCACGCCCAATGAATACTTGGGTGCCGTCATGAAATTATGTGACCAGCATTTTGGGGAAATGGTAGACTTGGACAATCAACAAGATTTAGTCACATTAACATACAAACTGCCGGTGTCTGAAATTGCCTATGACTTTTTCAACAGCTTAAAATCAATTACTCATGGTTTTGCGACTCTTGACACTGAATTTCTGGATTACGAACTAGTAGATGTAGTTAAAATTCAAATTCAGATTAATTATGCTTCTGTTGATGCTCTAGACATTATCGTGCCGCGGCAAAAAGCCGATTTGATCGCCCATAAATTAGTTAAAAAATTGAAATATACTGTGCCGCGGCGTTTATACCCCATGCCTGTGCAAGCAATGGTGGAAAACAAGTCAATAGCCAGAGTTGACGTGCCGCCTTTGCGTAAAAATGCGGCTGTTAATGGCGAAAAACGGAGTATTTCGAAAAAACAACAACTTTTGCGTAGACAAAGTCTAAACAAAAGGCAAGCTGTTAAAAGTGATATTAAGTTGCCGCAGAGTGTCTTTGATGCCATTTTAAATATTAATGAACCGGATTAGAAAAAATATCTATAAAGCAAAATTAAAAAGCCCCTTTTATTAGACCTACAATCTATCTAATAACGGGGGCACTTTTTGTTTAAACTATTCAAATAAAAGCTCTACTCTAGTTCAGCAATATTCTCCAACTCTATAATCATTAGGTAAGTAGATTTTGACATAAGAGATATTTCTGGTAAAAGTTAGTCTAGCCAGTTTATAAGTTCTTTTTTGATTGCATTTCTGCTTACTTTCTTTTGAAACAATTCTTCTAAGGAGCAATTAAAGCCCTTTACTTTTTTATATTCTATTTCATTTATCTCATCACGAGATTTACCCTTACTAGGAACAGGACAAACCAAATGATGTGGATCAAGCAGAAAAATTATTAACCAACTTTCTTCTTTTTCACTATTGATATTTTCCACATCATATATTGAAAAAGCTCTAAATTTTCCTTTACCTACCCCATCACTAACCTGAGTGTATTCATTAGTGATATAAGATTCATATATCGCATATTTTTTAAAATCAATATTAATGCAGGCACTAAAAATTGTTTTAATTCTCTTTCCATTTTTCAAAGACAAATTAATCAGTCTCAATTTATTATTAACTACTTCAGAATTGCAAAAAATATTTTCAAAGTTAATCCCAATCGAATCATTATAATTCTCCATTGAGCCATAAATATAATTTGTAAATAAAAGATTTGCTATTTTTAGACTGCTTAAACAACAATGTAAAAAAGCTACTTTGGGTTTTATTGATTGGGCATTTAAAGGAAACTCAATTTTTTTGACAGTTGAAGAAAAATCTAAGCCATCAAGGTTAGAGCCACTGTTCACTTTTTGATCATTTGTTAAAAAGCTTAGACCATTAAGCTTTCTATCAGATTGGAACTTCTTATCTTGATTAAAAAAGCTCAAATTGTTAAAAGACTTATTTGAACTTTTATGTTTTTTCATTTCTACTCACCTATATAATTGATATAGTCCTGCTTTATTTGATTACTATCAATTTTACAGTGTTGCTCATTCTCGTTATACGCGTCTTTCCAGGCCTTATCTTTATGAGATCTCTGAACTAAACCAAAATCATTTACTTCATTAATCTGATCTACTAAATTATTAATAAATAATAGAACTTCTCTCTTTTCAGATTCACCAGTAGAAATTTTATCTTGAATTTCGTTTGAATTTAGTTTCTTAATTTTATCGCCTTTATAAGCCGCATACACTTTATTTATGACAGGACCATATCTCCATGCTTCAAAGTCAGGCTCAAACAGCTCTGGAGGGTAAGCACCATCTTGCAGATCAAACTCGCTTTGATCATCAGTACTGTACTGAATATTGCCGTATGTAGCTGAATAAAATGCCCACAAAAAATACAAGGTTTTTTGAATTTTCAGCGGTGTAGGATTATCTAGTCTATATTCTAAATACCCAGCTAAATCTATTACGTTGTCAAAAACAAATTTTGCTGTTTTTTTACCAGCAGTTTTAGTCATATGTATGCACCCTCTCCCCTTCAGTAAAACCAAGAAATCTAGATTTCTTGGTTTTACTATAACACTATTTTGCCCAAAATTAGTGTGATTTAGGCAAATTTATACAAAACTTACGTTCTGTCTATATTTTTAAAAATAATTCCAAAAAATTGCGATATATTTTATTCAAAACAATAAGCAAATTACCATTTATTTGTTATCTTTCTCGTAACGCTACTTTCACTTATCAGAAAGTCGTGAGATAAAATTAGTCAAATCAATTTAAACCTAACAGCATTTTATGCTACCGTGTTAAAAAAAGAGAGAATCGATAATTAAAGAAGTCATCTTGGGCTACTATGATAAAAAAGTTTAGAAATTGTTGCATAGTTTGCATAATAAATAAGCCATAAAACTATTCGAAAAGATATTCTAAAGAGGGATAAAAATGAAAACTGAAACAGAAAAAATGCTTGCTGAATTAACAAAAGACGATCCAAAATTAAAAGAATATGCTGAACAATATGGTCGGCAACTTGACGCTTCTGTCAAAATTGACAAATAAACTGTAACCACAAAAAAATTCCTAACCACGAAGGCTAGGAATTTTATTTTTCAATTTAAAATTAGTCGTCTAACTTCTCTTTGTTAATGACATTCAACTTGTCATCAAAGGTGTAAACTACAGGTTCACCGGTCTTCATTTCCAAGTTCATAATATCAGCGTCAGAAATGTTTTCGATGTATTTAGTCAAAGCACGAAGTGAATTACCGTGAGCGGCAATAATGACATTCTTACCAGCCAATAGGTCTGGTGCAATGTGATCTTCCCAGAATGGCATAACTCTCTTTAAGCAAACCTTTAAGTTCTCAGTCCGAGGAATAATGTGTGGGTCAAGATCAGCGTAACGACGATCGTGAACTTGACTGTATTTAGAGTCATCCTCAATCTTTGGTGGTAAAACATCGTATGAACGACGCCAAATGTGAACTTGTTCATCACCATACTTGTCAGCAGTAGCCTTCTTGTTTAAACCTTGCAAACCACCGTAGTGACGCTCGTTTAATCTCCAGGTCTTAGTTTCGGGAACCCAGAGTTGGTCGCTTTCTGCCAAAGCATAGTGCAAAGTCTTAATGGCACGAGTTAAAACTGAAGTATAAGCTTGGTCAAATTTCAAGCCGTGTTCCTTAATTAACTTACCCGCATTCTTGGCTTCTTCAACGCCTTTTTCTGATAAATCTACATCAATCCAACCAGTAAATTTATTTTCAAGGTTCCATTCACTTTGTCCGTGACGAATCAAAACTAATTTTGACATGAAATATCTCCTTTGCAAATTAAATGTTTCACTTACTATTTTACACATTTACATTTTGTTTTCATAGGTTTTAGGGTTAAAAATCGTTTTTTAAATTCAAATTTTAAGATACAATAGAAATAATAATGATTATAAGAAAAGAGATTATCTAACTCGTTATGAAAATTAAAAAACTAATGCTGGGCCTAAGCTTAATAGCAGCTTTAATTGCTGGTGGTTGCTCGAAGCCAAAAAAGCAAAGCGAACCAATTTTAACTAAAAGCCAAGTAATCAAATGTTCACAGAAATCTTTTAAGAGTGGCCAGGCAAAACAAGTCATCACTTTGGGTACTGATACCTCTAACCAAGTTGTTGCTACGACTGCCCTATTTGGAGGCAATCCCACCGTTTTTCAACTTAATTCCCAAACACAGGTGAAAGGCAAAACCCAATCTGCACAAGAGTGGGTTGATAATTCCAATCATATCTATATTAATGGTGTAAGTAATTGGTACAAGAGCGACTTTAACAAATTAACCGGTCATTCATACGTTGATTTATTAGACTCCATAGTCAACAACCCCATGTTAATGGATCCGCCTGCAGCTCTTACAAAAGCTTATAAAATGACGCGTAAGGGGCAGACATATACGCTAGACGCAACAGTTAAAGATCAAAAGACGATAAAGAAGGCGCTTGACCCCATCTTTGTCACTAATAATCAAAGCTCAAAGCAACAAACGATTTACCGTAAAATAGC
This sequence comes from Lactobacillus melliventris, assembly GCF_042679465.1. Lineage (NCBI taxonomy): Bacteria > Bacillati > Bacillota > Bacilli > Lactobacillales > Lactobacillaceae > Lactobacillus > Lactobacillus melliventris. Next base: position 169,269 of record NZ_JBHTMT010000004.1, read on the forward strand.
CAAAATAGGTAAAATTCAAGGTATGACCGCAAAGCTAGTGGTTAAAAATAAGAAACTTTATACGTTTCAGTACTTAGTTAAAATTAAAGTAAACAAACTAATGCGCTTCAGTGCTGGTCAAAGTTACGGCAACATTGGCAGCAGGGACTTTTTAAAGATTCCTAATAATGCACTTAACGCCAAGCCATTACCTGAAACAAATAAAAAGAAAAAATAAATTTTATTAATGTGAATCCTAAAATCAGCATAGTTTATGAGATTCTAGTTAAGGACTTACTTCCGCTATTAGGCAGAAGCTAGTCCTTTTAATTTATAAAAGGCTGAATAATGAAATGAGTCCTGCAAGTTAAACAACCTGCGGGACTATTTTAATGACCGAATTATCTAAAAATCAAGCTCTATCATCAATGGCAACAGGATTATTCGGACCTTTATTTGACCAAGACCTGTTGGGCAGACTAATATATATAATTTTAATAAAAATTTAACTAAAAAAGGTATACAAAAGTTTTTTTTAATATAAAATATAGGTATCTTAAAAAAGGAGATGTTACCAATGAAATTTAAGAAAATTATTTCGGCTTTGCTGTTATCCATCACCTTAGTTGGAGGTGGGCTATTTCATGCCCAGTCAGTAGAAGCAGCCTTAAGCAAAAAGCAGGCCATTGCGATTATTGCAAAGGATGAACAAAATCCCACTAGTTTGCAAATGGAACAAACAACAACGACCAAATATAGGAAAAAGACTACAACTACCACAGCACAATCCGTTTTTAATAGTCAAAAGGGGTTATTTCACATCATCAGCACAACAAAAACTGGAAAGAAAACTGAAACTACTGAGCAATGGGTAGATTTAGACAGCAAGCGCCTTTATTCTAAGCAAAAAGGTCAATGGCAGTACGATACCTTACCAGACTTTTTGATTACAGAACTAAATAAACTAAAAAATAGTAAAGTGCTTAAGAAATATAATAAGGGTATTTATCAGGAAATGGGCAAGAATGCCAAAATCACCAATAATAATGAAACTTACACGGTTAAAGGTAAAGTTAGCGGTAAGAAATTATTACGAAGTACTTTAGGGATGCTAGGTCAAGCAAATACAAAATCCTTACTAAAGAGTTTTAAATTTAGCAATTGCAAGTTTGTTTACACCATTAAGGATCAAAAAGTTGTAAGTACATATGTTAGCCTTAAAGCAAGTTTCGCCAAAACTATGCATGTTCGAGTAAAGCAAAGTAAGAGTAATTTTGGTGACTTTAACGACTTACAATTACCCGATGAGGTTAAAAACGCACCGGCTAACCCGTTAAAATAATATAAAGTGTTTTTAATAATTAAGAGGTATTTAATCATGAAATTTAAAAAACTAATTTCTACTGTATTATTATCTGCCGCCCTTGTTGGTGGTGGTTTGACTCACGCCAAAACAGTTGACGCAGCGTTAAATAAAAAGCAGGCTATTGCGATTGTTAACAATAAAAAGGCGGAACCAACCAGTGGCCAATACGTTTTCACCACTAAGATTAAAAGTGGTAAGCAAAAACTGGGTTTTGATGCACATGGTGCCTTCACTACCAAGCCTCAACTAGTGCAATCTATTACTACCGTCAACGCTGGCAAAAACAAAGGTAAAGTAGAACAATGGGTTGATATGACTTCTAACCGCATTTACACTAAAGTCGATGGCAAATGGCAATATACAACTCTCGAAGACAGTGAAACTACTCAGCCGGACATGCAAAAATATGAAAGTACAATTAAGAAATTTGCCAAGAGTATTAAGCATGATTTCAACAAGAATGCCCGTCTTAGTCATAAAAAAGGCGTTTATACTCTCAAAAGTAGCGTCAATATGACTAAAGCAGCTAAACTATTAAATCAGATTTTTAAAGATTATAAGGTAGACACCAAGTCTTTCAAAAAACACGTTAAACTCAGCAAATGCTACGTTACTTTCACTCTTAAAGACAATGAAGTAACAGACTATGCTGTTTCCTTTAAGATGAATTATGATAAAAAGACACCTGCATCGTTCAAACTTAAAATGTTTGGCTTTGGCGGCTCTGACTCTTTAAGTCTACCTGACGAAGTCAAAAATGCGACCCCTGCTACAACTAAATAATCTAAAATGATAGGGTTCTCCAGATCTATTCGATGAGATAAAATAAGGGTGTTAACTCTTTTAAATATTTTCATCAGTAAAACGGAGGTCCAAAATGAAATTAGGTATTATTGGCAGTGGCAAAATTGTCCATGATTTTTTAACCACTGCTGCTAAAATTAAAAATTTGGAACTAGCAGCAATCTCTACGACTAAGCGCAGTCAGCATATCGCTGAAGATTTAGCCAAGCAGTATGGTATTAAAGAGGTCTTTGCGGATAACAATCAGTTGTGTAATGACGACAACGTAGACACCGTTTACGTCGCCGTACCTAACTTTTTGCATTATGACGTTGTTAAGACAGCTCTTCTGGCAGGTAAAAATGTTATTTGCGAAAAGCCTTATGTTGAAACTGTTGCTCAAGCTCAGGAACTTAAAAAAATAGCTGATGATCATAACGTAATTATTGTCGAGGCTATCACCAATATTCATTTGCCAAATTATAAGGAAATCAAACGAAAATTAACCAAAATAGCGCCTATTCATATCATCTCTCTGAACTATACTCAATACTCCAGCCGCTATGATGATTTCTTGCAGGGTAAGATCGCTCCCGTTTTTGATCCGGCAAAAGACGGTGGCACCTTAATGGATTTAAATATTTACAATATTCATTTAGCCGTTGGTCTTTTTGGCAAACCGGAAAAAGTGCAATATTACCCAGTGATCCAGCAGCATATTGATACTTCCGGTATACTTAACTTAGTTTACTCAGATAAGCAAGCTGTTTTGATTGCTTCAAAGGACAGCTATACTACGCCAAGATCATTTATTGAAGGTGAAAAGGGCACTATCTATTTTGATGGTTCAACGGGCGTAATCAAAAACTTTACCATTGAACGAAGAAACGGTGAAAACAGTGAATTCAACTTTAACCAATTTGATCATCGGATGGCGAGTGAATTTACAGACTTTGTTAAAATTATTGACAATCACGACACTGTGGAAGCTGACAAATTGTATGATCACAGCGTAGCTGTAATGGCTGTTCTAGCTCAAGCAAAAGAGTCGGTCAAATAAATAAAATTAAAAGCGCAGTTACCTCTCATATAGAGCAACTGCGTTTTTGAATATGAAAAGAGACCTAAAAGTCCTGTAATACATTTTAGTATTTATCAGGGGTAGCACTTAGGTCTCTTTTGCTAGTAATATTAAATATTATTTACTTTGAAGGATTAGCAGCGGATGAACTGCTAGAACCGGTTGAGTTAGTGGAGCCATTAGAACCAGTTGAGCTGGTTGAACCGTTAGAACTGGTTGAGCCAGTTGAACCGTTAGAACCAGTTGAGCCGGTTGAACCGTTGGAACTAGTTGAGCCGGTTGAACCGTTAGAACTAGTTGAGCCAGTTGAACCGTTAGAACTAGTTGAGCCAGTTGAACCGTTGGAACTAGTAGAACCGGTGGAGCCGTTAGAGCTAGTAGAACCGGTGGAACCATTAGAACCGGTTGAGCCTGTTGAGCTAATTGGCGTAACCTCTGTCTTGTCTTTAGCTAAAGCACTTACTTTAATGTATCCAGCTGAAGTTGAGTAATACTTCTTACCCTTAATTTTAACAGTACCACCATAAACGGTAACTTTTTGGCCTTTACGAACTTTACTCTTCTTTAAAGCTTTACCACTTCTAGTTACCAAAACAGTGTTTTTAACTACTTGAACAGTTTTACCATCAACATTAACGGCTTTAATATATTGGTTTTTGCCGATCTTATAGTAAACTTTGCCTTTAACAGTCTTTTTGCCAAGAACACTAACCTTTTGGCCAACCTTAACTGTTACCTTAGTCTTAACTAACTTCTTGCCCTTTTGCTTGTAGACAGCAGAGTTTGCACCAACTTTTTTAGTTTTATTAGCTTTTTTAGCAGCACTAACTTCAGTTGGAGTACTACCTAAAGCATTGACAGGCAATTGATTTACGCCAACTGCTAACAATGTTGCACCAGCTACAGAAACTATCATTTTTCTATAAAAACTATTTTTACTCATATTGAGCCTTCCTTTTTCCATTGACAACATTTTGACGTACTTAGTTAAAAATTAAGAACGCTATAACTCCTATTGAGTTACATGGCTTATATTTTAGCACTATGAAAAAAGAATATAAATATTAATAAGTTAATTCTTTAACTTTATTTATAAGTCAGTCTAAAAATGATAACACTGTTACTATAAATAATTTGCTTTTCTTAGTAACTGAAATATCACTGTTATATTATCATGGCATCACAGCTACGGCCGAATAAACAGTAGTTTTCTCAAAGGCTGCTCCTAGACCAATTGTTCTGGCGGCCGGATTAAGCAATATGTCCCGATACTTCCCGTCTCTAGTTATATTATTGTTAAGATATTCGTAAAGAATACTGCTGGCAACATCTTCAGTTGATCCACCATCAAGTGCAAGTTCTAGCATGTTGGTAGTGCGGTTAATAGTCCACTCCCACGAAAAACTAGCAATACATTCTCCCAATATGGGATAATCAATGCCTCTTTCTTGAAAAGCCTTTTGTAAAATAGACCTTCCAGATTTATCATAAAGTCCAAAATTCTTGATTAAATCTTGGGCACGTTCTTGAACAACCTTGTCATAAGTAGGGGCTGCTGTTAATTTGGTTAAACCCCGGCTAACCCGTTCCTGATTAAGTTCTCTTAAAAAGACTTGTCTAAATTTACTAGGTGAAAATTCATTTGTATGAGAGTCTGAAACATTCTCACTAGCAGCACTAGGATCTGGTAAATTAGCGGAGGCTGTATCCTGTGCCGCATCATCAGAGATATCCTCCTGATTAAGATTTGTCTTGTCTTCTGGTGTTTTAGGCTCAGAGATATTTTTACCATTAGCTTCAGAGTCTTCCTGAACCACATTAGCACCAGATGCATCTGCAAGAGCATCCGCATTATGTGGATTTTGTGCAGTATTGCTATCATTAGTACCTTCAGACTTATCAGAATTCTCTGCCCCATTTGCATTTGATGCACTATTAATATGGTTATTATTAGTTTCACCCTGAGTAGTCTTATTCACATTAGGAGTAAAACTATTGCTTGGCGTATTATTCAAGCCGGAGCCATTAAATGCCAACGTGGTGGCAGTTTGCGTCTTATTATCAGCAATACTTTTTGCCAATTCATAACTGACATTTACTGCCGGTGACACGGTTTTAATTTCCTGCTTAGGTGATTTCGCCGCTGCATTTATCTTGGCTAACACACTCCTTTTGATGTAACCGTGGCTAGTGGCGTAGCATTTCTTGCCCTTAATTACCTTTGGCGCACCAAAAATCCTGATTTTTTGTCCTTTGTGAATTGCTTTTACTTTTTTGCCATTTCGAGTATAAAGTACCGTATCTTTGGTTACTTGATAAATTTTGCCTTGAATGTTAACGGCTTTAACAAATTTATTTTTACCAATGCGATAAAACAGTTTACCCTTAACAGTTTTTTGGCCATAAATACGTACTTTTTGACCCGCCTTGATGATTTTCTTGGATTTAACCAGCTTTTGGCCCTTGCGGACATAGACAGCGGAATTGACTCCAACCCGTTTTATTCTCCTAGTTCGACCACTTTTCTTAGCCGCATTTACTTTTTCCTGCATGGTATTTAAAACGCTCGGCGGCGCCTGCTTTAAAAACCCTGTCAGTAAAGTCACAGTGGTCAAAGAAACGATCACTTTCTTGCAAAGATTATTTTTACTCATATCTAAACCTTTCGATATTTAAAAATGAAAATTATTATAACTATACAAGAGTAAATTTTAACTGAGAACTAAAAAATACAGTCAGCCACTTCTTAATTTTTGTATCATTTTCTAACCCAGAAAAATTTGCAATTAAAAAGACTGATAGTCAAAATCAGTCCTTTGTTAGTCAATATAATTAGCAATTATTTTTTGCCGATAACCTTGCGCATACGATCAGCTGCCTGATATTTTGCGGTGAAAATCAGTTCATCACCTAATTCAATAACAGTGTGACCGTGCGGCACCAGCCACTCTTGGCCCCGGCGAATACGGCTGACAGTGATGTCATGAGCCACGTCCCAGTCCATCAGTTGCCGACCAGAATACTGCGTATTACGGACAATAACGGAATAAACCGCATTTTTAGTATCACTCAAGACACTATAGAGAGCGGGCGATTCAATTAGTGCTCGTAAGAGTGCGGAAGTAATATTACTCAAGTCAAAGACTTCCATACCGCTCTTGCGCAAGTCCTTGACCCTGGCAATATCAGCACGCTTTTGACAAATAATAATGCGCTTAAAGTCACCCTGCTCTTGTGCCAGCTGGCCTAGGCGCAAATTAGTATCGTCAGACCTCATGGCCGCAACGAAAATATCACCAGTAAAGGCACCGGATTGTGCCAAGCTCTCACTATCCAATGGGAATAATAATTTTAGCTGAGGCACGCGGCTTTTATAAATATGATAGTGTTCGTTACTGGTAGTAAACATCTTAACCGAATACCAGTTATCATGCAGGTCAAGCATTACGGGAACAGTCAAGGCATTCGTACCCAAAATCACAACTTTTTCTTTAATGCGATCTTCTGCTTTTAATTTAAAAATGGCATTAAATAAAATCGGACACAGAATGCAGACGATCACAGCAGCCAAGATAAAAACATCTGATTGCAACCTTGTGATGACGTTTAATTTACGTGCTACTGCTAAAGTCGGAAGGACTATAGTAATCGTAGTTGCGGTTAAAAAGCCACCGGCAATACCATTGCGTCTGCCGAATTTTTGCGCGTAAACCAAAGCAACAGGTACTTTAGCCAAGAAGAGAAACAAAACTAATATTGGTAATAAAATGAGTGACTTGGGGTGAGCCAAAAGTGACCTTAAATTAAGCTTTACTCCCGTCATGATAAAGAAAATAGGAATGAAAAAGCCATAGCCAATTGAGGTCAACTTATCTGCTGTTTCCTGACTGGGCTCTAACAACTTCATGACAATGCCGGCTAAAAACGCCCCCAGGATGTTTTCCACTCCCACTCTTTCGGCTACCGTAACCAAAGCAAATATTAGAAAGAAGGCTAAACGGACATCCAACTGAGTGGTTGATTTGGTCACCTTTACAAACCATAAGTACGGCTGCTTAAAGCGCCACAATAATAGGATAGCAACGCCAAAGAGCAGAATAATCAGCCACAACTGCTTAGTGTTACCGCCATTAATAGCTGCATAAACCGTTAGAAGCATTAAGGGAATTACTTCCCCTAAAACCGCAGTTAGTAAAATCGTCTGACCGATAGGCCTGTTTAAAATATCCTTTTCCTTTAAGGTAGCAATCACCACGCCCAAAGCAACAGTCATAAAAATGATAGTTGCCAGCATGACGTCCCCAAATAAACCCAACACTTTTAAAAATAATGCTAAGCAAATAGACAAAATTGTCACACCTAAAAAGGCGTTGAGTGCCACTTTAAAAGGAGCGATCTGACCCTTTTTCCTCTTGGACTTTTGCCCCGGCTTTAACAAGTCAAAGTTAATTTCCATCCCTGACAAAAATAGCAACAAGATCACGCCTAAATTTGACAGAAAAGACAGGTCATGAGTCGGCCGGACGAGATTGAAACCACTTGCCCCTAATACAATACCAACAATAATTTCTGCAACTGCAGTTGGAACTGCATTAACCCGCAAACGCGCCATTAATATAGGCACTACCAGCGCAAACAAAATAACTAAGAATAAAGACAACTGTGCCACAAGGAATGCCCCCTCATTTATTCTTAGTCGATTATACAAGAAATTGTCAAATGAAGAAAATAATACGTGTAAGAAATAACAAAATGACCCCCAAACTTGGGGGTCATATCATAACCTGTTTCTTTACTTGCTACTTAAAATTAGCTGCTTTGACAAAGCGGTTAGTATCAATTGGGTAGTACATTTTGCCACCAATATTGATGCGGCCGCCATAAGTGCGCACAGAAGTACCACGTAAGAGTTTTGAATTATCACAGCGAATTCCGGTAGTGTCATAAACATAAGCATTATGAGTTAAAACTCGCTTAGTGCCAACAATGTTGCTGGCAACAACGTATTCATTTTCACCAATTTGCAAGTACTTTTTACCGTTGATAACCTTCTCTTGCGCTACAGTTACCACAGTACCTGCAGTTTTCAGTGCAGCAGTGGTGCGGTTACCCTGGGCATCATAAGTATAGGCATCATGCATTAAAGTCTTGTTGCCAGTCGGTGCTTGAGAAACGGGGTCAGTGTTAGGCTCAGAAACCACCGGATCATTTGTGCCAACGTTATTATCGGGCACTGTGGTATTAGATGTTTCAGCTGCCTGCAAGTCATAATAATATTTGAGCAGGGAGAAAAAGTCATTCATCGAATAGCCCCATTTTTGGAAGTAGCCATCCGGATCGGTATGATTGGTACCACCTAAAAAGCGCGATACAGCGTGGTGCGACCAAATAGTTCCCGTGCCAGTATTTGAAGCATTCACCGGCGTGATGTTATAGCGGTGCAATAACTTAGCGGCATAAATAGCATCATTATTGACGCTTTTAGCAAATTTGTTGCGCGTGTTTTCCCGACAAAGCTCAATTTGAATAAAGCGGTTGTTGGCAATTGCGCCCGCACCCCAGACACCGTAGTTGGGCGTCATCATTTGAATAACTTGCTTACTGTCGACAAAGGCATGAACGTAGGAGTACATATTCATCCATTCACGGTTGAAGTAAATGGCTTCGTTATAGGCGGAAGCTCCAGGGGTAGCAGTCTCATGGATGACAATACCTTCAGGTGTTCCTTGCCGATACTTGATTTTATTGCCTTTAGCATAAAATTTGTTATACTTGATATTCTGCGTCTGCAACATTTGATACAAAAATGTCTCGCCGACATAGCTGTTTTGTTTTGCGATTGAATTAATTGAGGCAGCTTCAACTACCTGTGTGTGATTAACATTAAAAATAGGTGCAACTAAACCTACTCCGATAGCAATAGTAGTTATTAGTTTCTTTATCTTCATCTAAATTTTCATTCCTTATTTCTGCTTTTTACCGTTTGACCCTGCTCTAGAAATTGCCTTTCTTAATATATTGGTGAATACCAATTCTATAATACTTATGACCGTAAATACTAATTGCACTGCCAAAGGTTGCGACTGACTGCCCCTTCTTCATTACCAGCTGATTATCACGGTTGCCGTAATCGTTATAAACATAAGCATTCTTTTTTAAAGGTCTCACTGTGCCATCAATATTGCCGCTGGCAATATACTGGTTTTCGCCAATACGGTAATATTTTTTACCGTTAATAGTTTTAGTACCGTAGGTCGCAATTACTTTGCCAGTGTTAGGTACCTTGATAGCCTTGAGCTTTTTAACACGTTTACCCTCAGAGTTATAAACATAAGAGTTGTGCATTAAAGTCTTGTTGACCTTTTTTTCACCCTTAGGGGCTTGCGAAGCAGGAGGAAGTGCGCTGCCCAAGTCTAAGAGCGTATCATTAACCCAGCCCTTGCCGGAGATATACATGCGCTTTTTGCCGTTATAATAAGTAATGGTCTTCGTAACGGTCACAGCATCGCCCTTAGCAACAGAATTAGTCTTAGCTGAAACCGAATGGTCAGTAGGCCACGCATAAGTTGCGCCCGCTTTCTTGACAACATAAGACTTGCTGGTGTTTGAAATCGTAGGGTCATATTGCGTCAAATTGTAGTTAGCAATTCTGGCATTCAAGGTCGTGTTGTACTTGCTGTCAGTCGCATACGTACCAGTTAGCGCCTGAGTGGCATCTGTATAAGAAGCGGCGTTTTCCAACCAGGCTCCTTGATAGCGCTCAGGCTGCCAAGTTACTCCTAAGCGCAATTTCTTACCATTATCATCAAATGAATCCTGGCAGGAGTCATATTTTCTAAACTTAGCGGTTACATAATAGCTCTTGCCGTTCTTATCTTCTTCACGAGTCTTAGACGAATATGTTGCTCCGGGCCAGTCGTCATTAGCTTTCATACCAAATAAGTTATTGGCGTTGACTGCCAAGCCTGACTTGCCCCAATTAGATTCTACGATTGCCTGGGCAATCATCACTGAAGGATATAAGCCGTATTTCTTTGATACCTTCTGTGCCTGTTTAGACATAGTATTTAAAAACGTAGTTTCAGCCGCAGTAGCTGCAGATACTTTCTCAGCACGTACTGGAGAATTGGCAATTAAGTTGTTGGTAACCGGCATGACAACCGCTGAGGCGAGGACAGCTGTCGCAAAACCAGTGATTAGTCTTTTCTTCATAAATAATATTTCCTCCTTAACCGACACCTTTATTGTATCGGGCAATTAGACTATAAACAATAGCTGCACTTGAATTGTAGTCAAAAAGTAATATAGATCGTTTTTATATTACAAATAGTAATTATTTTTCTAAAATTTCACGTAGGTGAATTAACAAATTATGCTTGCTTCTTTGCAGCTGAACTCGGCTCACATGGGCTTCTTGAGCCAAGGCACTGATAGTTTGACCACCAATTAAGTGATTAATAAATAGCAATTTCTCTATCTTGTTCATATGAGCAAGTTCACCTTTAAGAACCAGCTGGTTATTCCAGTTAGTTATTAATGCTGCTTCTGTGAGCGAATCAAAGGCAATTTCTTCTTCTGATTGACGCTGCTTTTTGCGCAACAGATCAATAGTGTGCCAGATAATCTTACGAAAACTCAGCCGATCTACTTCTGGACGCTTCTTATCTGCTAACTTGGTTAACATTTCCGCGTATATTAAAATACCTTCTTGAAAAAGGTCTTCATAATTAGTATAGTCCACTCTGACGTGGGCGGCCTTTAATGCGCCTCTAACTAGTTTTTGGTTATCCCATGCCGTTATAAATGCTTGTTGGTTAATCTTCATTTGTGACGTTTCCTTTATGTGATTTTGTCACAAGCGCTTGTGCCCCTATAGATTAACAAGGTTTATTAAAATAGCAAAAACATAAAATGAGGCTTTAATTATACTATCACTGCTTATTTTAATAAAAGAGAAAATTTACTTAATTATAGCTGCAGACAGCCTAATAACGCACAATTTCTGGGTGAAAAAAGAGTTAAAAAAATACACGAATCAATTACTTAATTCGTGTAGCAAGCTAATATAAGCTGTCGGGTCTCTTACTGGAATAGTAGGCCTTCTTATGTGCCTCGGTCATTTGAGGCAATTCATAAAAATCTGCCAAACAGTTACCGTAGCGCAAGTGCTTTTTGTCCAGAACTTCCGTCATAATACTTTTGAGACTTAAATTGGCCAGAGATTGATGCGGATGAAAATTAGCCGGTTGATCAATCAGAGATTTGCCATGAAATTTCCTAACCCGCCAGCCTAAATTCTGCTCTAAATGATTGCTGTTGAGCACATAGAGGGCATGGTTAAAGAATAAGCTGTTACCGATCTTTTCTGTTAAATGGCGGCTACAGTTGCGGTAAGCAAAAAGGTATTTGTTGTCGCTAATACTGACAGTTTTAAAGACAAACATGTGGTTCTGCAATGGTTGATAGTCGGCCATTTGATGAAGCGCAACCCAGTCAAGATTGCTGGTGTTGTAACTGCGAGTGGAAAAATAAGCCAGTCTGCCAGTAGCTATGACATTGTGCCCTGCTAAACCTATCTGGCGGGCAAATTCGCGCTGAAACTCAAGACCGGCAAACAGGCACTTCTGCGCAAATGAAGTCAGGTGAGACTTGGTACTACGACCACTTAGGACTATGCCGCACTTACTGTCAAAAATAGCGCTTTTGAACTTGCCCCACAGCGGCTGATTTTGAAACTGGTACAGGGCAATTGTACTGGCACCAACACAGTATTCTTCATCAAACACCAGATAGTCTAAAATCTTCTTATCTTCTGCTATGCGCTGGCGCAATAACCTTTCTGACCAGATGGGATAGTCCTTACTTGGGGGTAAGTTGCAAATGGTATCATTTTCTTTTATCATTTAAGCTTCTCCTAATTTTAAAATTGATAAAAGCCATTATACCAATATTGTTATCGCTTGCATAGCTTAAAAAGGCAACAAAAAAACGGAAATGTAACACATTTCCGTTTTCGTATAATTAACTAAGAATTAATTACTTAAAGTTAGCAACTTTAACGTATTGCTTAGCAGGACCGCCGATACGGTAGTAAGCCTTACCATTCTTGAATGTGTAAGGTGAACCAAAGGTAACAACAGTTGAACCCTTCTTCAATACACGTCTGTCAGCACGCTTCTTAGAGGTCTTGTAAACATAAGCATTGTGTGACAATACACGAGCAGTACCGTCAATGTTGTCAGCCATTACGTATTGGTTGTCACCAATCTTGTAAACAAGGCTGCCATCTGCAAGCTTAGTTGTAGTACCGTAAACATTTACAGTGCTGTAAGCTGCAAGCTTGTTAGTACCAACACGCTTGTGATCTTTGTCATAGATGTAAGAGTTGTGCATAACTGTCTTAGGTGTAGCTGCAACTGGCTTAGTTGAACCGTCAACATACTTAGTTTCTACAAACTTAGTTGAGTCAGCGCTGTTAATACGAGTGTATGACTTACCATTTACAGTTACAGTACCGTAAGTGGCAATCTTGTCACCGTTCTTAACAGTGGTCTTAGTATCAGTTACAATATTACCATTGATTTCATAAACTGGTACATTATCAATATCTGCTTGAACAGTTACATAAGTAGCACCAGCGTCACCAACAGTTATGTAGAACAATACAGAACTGGTCTTGCCTTCAGCATTAGTAGCACTTACTGTTACAGGGTAAACGCCAGCAACTTTAGTGTTAACTTTACTTGCATCAACCTTAACAGGAATAGCAGTACTGTTATTTTCACTCATAGTAGCTGAAAAACGATTACTAATCAATGGAACATTTACTGTACCATTAAGGGCAACGTAATTAAATCCTTCACCATTAACGTTAACAACATCACCTGAACCGGCATGTACAACACCAGCTGCATCACCAGCAAATCTGATTCTTGGGAACGAGAAGTCTACATCAATAGCTTCTGGAGATACTGTTACGAAAAAGCTTTCTGTATTATTACCAGCTTGAATAGTTACTGGGAAAGTGATAGAAGATGAAGGTTTTGCAAAAGTACCATCTGAATTAAGAGTAACTGCCTTACTTAGACCGTCTCTAACATCCTGAGTTAATTGTGAAAACTCGCCTTTAATGGTTCCGTTAGCAGAGCCACCAACGCCAGCAGCAGTATCTACTCCAACACCATATTTTGCGATGATGGAACGTACAACAGCATCAACACTATAAAAGCCTTTTACAAGACCAACGCTACCAGAAGATACACGAGTATTGGTACCATTTAGGTATACATATGGTGCACCAATAAAAGCTTTCTTAGAAGTTGTGAATGCTTGTGCCAAATCAAATGTACCACTAACACCATTAGCATTAGTTTCTATTGTCTTTGTACCACCATTTACATTTAAATTATACTTTTGTTTAGCTTTTAAGCCTGTTATCTGAACAAGTGTCTTTACAACAACATATTGAGTATTTGCTTGTAAAGTAGTAACTGGTTTAGCAGTAGCACTAACTGTTACTTCACCATTACTATCAGTGGTAACATCTGCAGCTAGATAAACGGTAGTCGATCCACCATCAGTAATACCAACAGATGGAACATTATCATTGACTCTATCAAGGTGTGAATAAAAACGTAAAACAGAAACATTTTCACCACCATTGATACCCTCTGCATTTCTAACATTAATACTTGCACCAACGTTAGCTAAGCTTGGATCAAAAGCACGTGTACTTACACCCTCAGTAGCAGCTGAAGCAGTTGATACAGTACCTGCAGCAACTGGAGCAACAGCTAATAAAGCAGCAGCAGCAGCGCTAACAATTCTTAAATTTTTCTTCATGTGGTCTTTCCTCCTTGTGTATATACAAAATAGTAATAGACTATAGGTTCAGTCGTTATGAGCCTACATTGTTACAACACCCTTCGAGCTGAAATCATAAGTTTATAACTCTTATGAGGTAGCCTTCAAGCTGAAGAACGCGCATGCGTACAGGCTATCGAACCTGAAGCATAGCTATTACTTACCACATTTCATATTGTACTAACCTTTTGCTTAAATTGCAAGGCATCCAATTATTTTACACACTTTTGTAACAAACGCTTACAGCTGTAAAATAGATATGTAAAGTTGCTATTCTTATAAAAACGTTGTGCAACAATGCTTTGCGGGTTTTCTGGCTAATTTTAGTTAAAAAAACTTTTTTATTTGCCGGTAAATTTTACAAAATAATAACAAAAAAACTTTTTATAAAGTAAAAAAGGCTGCACTTAACAATCTTAGTGCAACCCTTTCCTTTATTAATATTTACTCTCGTCTTAAAATCCGCCTGACTTTAGCAATCAATTTGCTAATCAGTTTCAGTATCTGCAAATTACAGAGACTGATCCGCAGTATTATCAAACAAACTAGTAACAGTTCGTTCAACGTATGCAGCAGATTGAGGAGTTTGATATAGACTCACCCCTTCTTGTTCAAATGCATCAGCATTTGCTATTGTAGTCATTGCCGTTTTAACTTCCGCGCCAGTTAAGTTAGCCGCAGCGTTAGCCAAGGACAAATTAACCTTTTTGCCCGCACCATTTAAAAATACTAATTGTAAAGTCTTGGTTTTAGTTTCCATATTATATACTCCTATCCCACTTAATTATTGACTACCTAGTTTTAATCTCTTGCTAATGAAATGCCCTGCTTTTGAATTAAGGTTGCCGCTCCCAGTTCATCGCCTTGCAAGTGAGCCAGTGCGTTTCCGACTTTAGCTAAACTGTCTGCTGCAACGCCCCGTTTAACATTCTTCAAATTGCGTGTTTTAGCACCTTGTTTGCCATACTTGGAGTTTAAAAATGTGTATTGGACTGCTTGATCTAATAATGCAAAATTCATAGTATCTTTCTTCCCTTTTTTAAATTATCTTAATGCTGTAATCTACCCGCGCGCCAGATGTCTTACACTATTACTAACGAATTGGCACCGTAAAATGTAACTTTTTAGTCGTAATTTTTTAGCTAAAACAAGTGAAAAAACACCATTAAGTAGTCAAATCTGCTTAAACCATCTATAATTAAACTAAGTATAAGTAAGGAGGATAAATTCCTATTATGAAAAAAACGACAATTGGTACGATTGTGGCAGTAGTAATTATCGCTATTGGTGGTGGCGTCTTTTATGCTACCCAAAAATCTAACAGTGATAAAATTAATGCTTCCTATAACAGTGCAATGACTACCGGTAAAAATGCAGTTGCTGACAAAGACTACTCAGAAGCAAGCTCCGCATTTGCCAAAGCTTTCAGAATTAAGAAGAGTGACCAGGCTAAAGCTTATAAAAACCAATCGGACAATATGACTTCTGCAATTAAGGCTACTAAAAAGGGTAAATATTATGATGCCTTAAGCAAAACTGCAGACGTAATTCAAAGAAAAAATGGCTACTCCGTTTTAGTAAAACAAGGTAAAAATCTCAAAGCTACTATTAAAGATGTGCAGGACAATTACGAGCACGAAATTCGGCCTATCTTTCTTGCTGCATCCCAAGCCGAACTGAATAAACAATACCTTAAAGCCGCTGACGAGTATCAAAAAGTTCTAGACCTGCCATATATCGACGGACAATACTACAGCCAATATAAGAAAGAAGCAGAAAAGGGACTGAAGAATAACCAAAAGGCTGCTAAAGACGGCACAAACGGTAACGCAGCTCAAAGCTACAAAGCTATTTCCGGTAAAGGACCAGACACAGGCAATGCTGGTAAGACCGGTGAAGGAGCAATGGGCAACCATAAGGTAAACGGCAAGACCGTTACTAAGAAGCAGATTGCGCAATTGCGTAAACGTGTAGCTAAGTTCGGTTATGATGCAACCTCCTGGAGTCCACAAGACTTAATTGATCTTTATAGAAAATCCGGCAGAACCAAGCCAGGCAAGATTACCAAAAAAGACATCCAAGATTATCTCAGACCATAATCATTCTTTTTAGATCTCTGAATTAAGTAAAATCGCCTTGAACTGCTAAACTGCAATTTAAGACGATTTTTCTTGTCAAAGTTTTAACTATTCAGCAGTTTTTTGTGCGTGGGTAAAAATGCTATAATTTTATTAAAATTGAGAAAAACTACTATTATGTAAAGGGTAAATTGCTCCAATAGTTGCTTTTATAGTCTAAACTCTGTAAAATGACTATTGACTTTCACGTTTCCTATTTTTATTAAAGGAGTGTCTGCTTTGACTGATAAAGAAAATAATACCAAAGAGAAAGATAACGAAAAACAACAAGAAAAAGATAAAGAAAAAGCTAGAAAAGAAAAGGAACTTAAGGTTGTCATGCCTGAGGCTGAGTGGTCTACCATGCCGCAGAAAGAATTCGCGCAGCAGCCAGATTACCTTATAGTCTTCGCTGACTTCTACATCGCACAATTTAATCAGCGCGACCTAGAAATCATGAACTTATACGATACTAATTCCAACATGGTGGATATTAATCACTATCTTCTTAACAACATTCACTTTACCCGTAAAGAATTAGTTAAACATGTATTACAATATCATGCGCAAAATTTCCAAAATATAATTGATGAAATTGCGGCTAAAGATGGTGTTGAAGCAGAAAAAATGACATCATACAAGGATTGGGATAACTGGTACGAAGACCGCCGCAATAAAATTTCAGCTTCTTTATCATAATTTACTTGTACTAAAGCAAAAAAAAGAACAAAATAGATACTTGAATGAGAATGCCACATTGACATTCTTTTTTACTTAAAAATGAATAGTTCAATCTTGTCTATGGGAGTACATATTTACTATGGATAAAAAGAAGAAGCGGATTTCAGCTGCCGGTTTGTTAATTACCATCGGTATCGTTTACGGCGATATCGGTACTAGTCCGCTCTATGTAATGAAGTCAATCGTTACGGGTAATGGCGGTATTGCCAACGTTGATCGGGAACTGATCTTAGGTTCAATCTCGCTGATTTTCTGGACAGTCACGCTGCTAACTACCGTTAAGTACGTTATGATTGCGCTTAAGGCCACTAACCGTGGTGAAGGTGGTATTTTCGCTTTATATGCTTTAGTACGCAAAAGAGCCAAGTGGCTGGTGATGCCAGCATTGATTGGCGGAGCAGCGTTACTAGCTGACGGAACATTGACGCCGGCCGTGACCGTCACAACCTCAATCGAGGGACTAAAGAACATGCACTTTGGTTCCCACGTTCCCGTTCCTAACCAGAATGCCGTCATCATTATTACGATCGCCATTCTGCTGGTACTGTTTTCAATTCAAATGCTGGGCACCAGCAGTATCGGTAAAGCCTTCGGCCCGATTATGTTTGTCTGGTTTACCTTTTTAGGTTTGATCGGTATCTATAATATGGCTAACGACTGGTCAATTCTGGAAGCACTGAATCCGGTTTGGGCTGTTAAAGTTCTCTTCAGCCCGTCTAATAAAGCCGGTATTTTCATTTTGGGCTCAATCTTCCTAGCTACGACTGGTGCCGAGGCGCTGTATTCTGATGTTGGTCATGTTGGCAAAGGTAACATTCGCGGATCATGGCCATATGTCTTTCTTTGTCTGTCACTTAATTACTTGGGACAAGGAGTATGGATACTGCAGAACCCGCACTACCAGACTAATGGCGGTGAGCTCAATCCTTTCTTTGAGGCTGTACCGACTGATTTGCGCTTGTTCGCCATCATCTTAGCCACAGTTGCCGCCATTATCGCCTCCCAGGCTTTAATCACCGGTTCATTTACACTGGTATCCGAAGCAAGTGGTCTGAAATTTTTACCACGAATGAATATTAATTACCCTACTACTAAGCATGGCCAAATTTATATTCCTTCCGTTAACAAAATGATTTGCGTTGCTACTATTGCAATCGTCATTTTCTTCAGGACTTCAGAACACATGGAAGCAGCCTACGGTCTGTCAATCACGGTCACAATGTTAATGACTACCCTGCTTTTGTTTGAGTACTTGGGTTCAAAACACCATCCGCTAATATTGCGCCTGTGCTTTTTACTTGCCTTTGGCTTTATCGAAGGCATGTTCTTAATCTCCAGTCTGACCAAATTCATGCATGGCGGTTATGTCACCGTCCTAATTGCCGGTTTTATTGGCGTTATCATGTTCATTTGGTACTTCGGTAATAAAGTCCGCGACAAGCACGAAGGTGCTCATTCCTACGTACGTTTAGATGAATACACCGATATGTTAACGGACCTAAGTCATGATGATGATTACCCTACTTATGCGACTAACTTGGTCTACATGGCTAAAGTTAAATACAATAAGTTTATTAAACGGGAAATCATGTACTCCATCTTGGATAAACGGCCTAAACGCGCTCAGGCCTACTGGTTTGTCACTGTTAACATTACCAACGAACCGTTTACAGCCAGATACGCCGTTAATACTTTTGGCACTAAAAATGTCATTAACGTGCAGCTGTATCTCGGTTTCAAGAAACAAACCAGTGTCAACGTTTACCTGCGGCAAATTGTCCACGACTTGATCAAAGACGGCACCATTGAGGCTCAACCGCAGGAATACACCACTACCCCTGGTCGTAAAGTTGGCGACTTCTCATTTGTAATTGTTAATGAAGTTGTCAGTCCTTTAACCAGACTAAAGGGTTTTGAAAAAGTAATGTTAAAAGCGCGGGTATGGCTGCAAAACCTGTCTTCCAATCCTGCCTCCTGGTTTGGTTTGGAATACACTGATACGGTGGTCGAACAAGTGCCTTTGATTTTAGGCAAGCCAAGACACAACCTGCACATTAAGCGGGTTGCACCACGTGACTATTCCAACTTAAAGAAAAAAGAAACTGAATAATATAAATAACCGTCCACGACTTGTTAGAGTCGGGGCGGCTTTATTTTAAGCAAAAAGCGTTTATAATAAGTGATATGAAGAAATCATGACCAAGTAGTAAAAGTCTAGTCAAACAGATAGCAGTTGATCGAGTTAGGATAGTGAGGTGTGAGTACAATGAATAGAAATATTTTTCTTAAGCAAATGATCGCATTTGCTGTGAGTAAAGGCATAAGTGAAGACCAAGCCCAGCGAATTATGAATAAATATATCGATAAGCTTGAAGTGAGTGACTCCATTGTACAACACATTGGGCCTGAATATTATGCTTATCAAATTTTAATTAATGAAAAGTTGGTAGATTTTGTGGCTCTTTAATTTTCAAAAATTAATAAAACAATGAAAAGGCACATTGGCTCCATTCAGAGTAATGTGTCTTTTTTAATACAATAAATATCAAAAAAGAAGGATTAAACATCCTTCTTTTCACGTATTGAGTTTCACCTCACGCTAGATATGCCCTATCTTACCTCAAGGGTTGGTAGTCCTGTCATTCTTTCACTTCTATCTGAAGCCCACAGGCGGGTGCAAGCTATATCCACTAACCCACAGATTCTTTTGTTTTAATGTTACTATTAATAATAAGATTTGTCAAATTATCTGACAACTTAATATTGCAGTAATTACCAAATATGTACTCGTTTTTCTGGGTCGAGCCACATGCCATCTTCAGGCTTAACATCAAAGGCTTTGTAAAAGTCATCTTGACATTGGCTTTGAACGTTGGCACGTAATGGACCAGGTGCATGAACGTCAACCGCGGTTTGACTCTTAATTGATTCAGTCAGTTGCTTATTAGCCCAAATGCGTGCAAAGTTTTCAAATAATTTCTTTAAGTCATCATTTTCATTCTTGGCGGCTTCAACGGCAGCGGTCAAGCCACCCTGATCAGCAATATTTTCTGAAACTATTTGCTTACCATTAAGTTTAACCGGACCATATTCGATGCCATCAAACAAATCAATTTCAGCTTGTGTCCGCTTCTTGAATTCGGCGTAATCCTCATCAGTCCACCAATTAGTCATATTGCCCAATTCATCAAATTGTGCACCGTTGTTGTCAAACGCATGAGAAACTTCATGAGCGATTACGGAACCAATACCACCAAAGTTGGCTGCTCTGTCTTGCTTCAAGTCATAGAATGGCTTTTGCAAAATGGCTGCAGGGAAAGTCAGATCATTTCTCTGCGGATCATAGCAGGCGTTAACTAAATTACCAGGCATTGCCCAGACTGTCCGGTCAACTTCCTTGTGCAATTGCTCAATGTTGTACTTTTGCTCTGCAATAATAAATGCACGTTCATTTGCATAAAGGCTGCCACCTTGACTTGCAGGGATAACCTTCAAACGATTATAAATCTCCTCGATTTTATCCGGATAACCAATTTTCAAGACCAAAGCATCAAGCTTAACAATCGCACGCTTTTTAGTTTGTGCAGAAAGCCAGTCATTATTTTGCAGGCGTTCCTTATAAACGTCAAGCATACGGTGAATCATGTCTTCAACGTCTTTTTTAGCATCTTCGCCAAAATAAGTCTGACCATAATAAACACCGACTACTTCACTAAAGGCGCCGTTGGCAATGTGGTAAGCTTGCTTTTCACCACTAGACAACTTAGGCTGGCCATATAAAGCCTGGCTAAATGGGAACGCTGCTTCCCGGAAGTCTTGTGACAAGGAGTCGGCATCCGCGTTAATAAAGGTAACAATCATCCAGCCCTTGATTTCATCAAAGTTTTCTTCATTGATAATTTCGTTAATGTGATCCAAGTAGCGTGGTTCTTCAACAATAATTCGTTCTGGTTCTTCGCCAATTGCTTCTTTCAAGTAGTAAGCAATCTTGAATTTATCAAACTTAGCTTCAAAGTCCTCAATCTTCATTGGGTTGTAAGTAGCAGGATAATCTGCCCATTCCTCTGTAGACTTAACGATCTTAGCTAGCTTAGCATCAAACTTAATAGCATCTTCTGCATATTTTTCTGCTTGAGCTTGAGCAATACCAGCCATGGTTAAAAGCTTAACTGACTGCTTTTGCAAAGTATCTAATAGTTTTGGCGCATCAGGAGTTTGATAAGTTGTAGTGTCAGGCAAGAAAGTTCCAGGACCAGCAAAATACAAAGCATTAACTTTGGTATTCTTCATGTCAGGTTCAACGCTAAAGCTAAATGGGAGCAAGGCAAAAGTTGCTAAGTCAGGCGCATTTAAGTTGTAGTCAGAAAAGTCCTTAATGCCGTCAAGAATAGCTAAATCGTCCTTAATTGGATCAGCACCTTCCCTATTACGCTTGTCAAAATCGCCTGCTAATTTATAGAGCTTAACTGCTTCACCTAAGTTAGGAACATTCGGTACTTCTTTTTTACCAGATGCAAAATCGGCAAAATCCTGCATTAAATGCTTTTCAACATCTACATCGATGCCGTCAAATGAAGCCATCCGTGAACGGTCTTCAGGAATTTTAGTATTTTTAATCCACTCAGAATTAATAGCCAAGTAAAGGTTGTCCTGTGGACGAGCGGCAACATTAGGTTCAATAATATCGCCACTACCGCCGCGAACAGCAAAATTTTTATTCATTCAGAAAGTCCTCCCTTTTATATCTAAATTAAAAATAGACTAAATTAATCTTATCATTTTAATTAAACCGTTAATATTAAAAAGCCTTTACAAAATCATTTATAAAGTGTGATATGTTTACGCAACTTTGCGTGAAGGGGCAATAACATTAGCACCATCAGAAAAATACCGCAGGCAGCTGTTATGAAAAACGGGATGTAACCCGCACGATCAATTACCATCCCGCCAAATAAGGGACCAAAGGCCTGACCAATCCCGCGGGCAACATTAATTTCACCCTGATATTTACCCTTACTCGTTGCGGGGGATAAATAGTTAATGTAAGCAGGAACGGCAGGAAAAGCTGTCGCTTCACCTAGCGTCAGCACAAACATTGACAGTGCAAAATGGGCAAAGTCCTTGGCAAAAATCAATGTGGCAAAAGAGATTGCGAACATGATCGTGCCAAAAATAATTTGCTGAAACAGGTTTTTAAAAATATGGGGAAAGCGTGCCAAAATTACCTGGACAGTAACTATGATCGCACCATTAAAGGTCCATAGCAAACTGTACATGTGGAAAGGTATTCCCAAAGACACCATGTAAACTGACAGGTTTGATTCCCAGTTCATATACATTAACCAGGTCACAGCTAAAGAAACCAAAAATCCGACCATTAACATCACATTATATTTTGGCATAGGAATCGCCTTGGATTGTGCATTCTTTTTAACACCATTCTTTTTACGGTTTTGGTGAAAAGTGCTGATCGGGCGGTAATGAATAGCCGCATTGACGCAAGCAATGGCAAATAAAGATGCTGCCAGAATGAATAAAAATTCAATCGAGAAATCATAGAGATAACCGACAAGTAGAGTACCAGTGACAGTACCAACGTTTTGCGCAAAATAAATCAAATTAAAAACGTAACGTCCTGAATATTTACGCAAACTCGTCGCAATTGAATTAATCAGCGTGCCGTTCCAGCCACTGATACATCCCGTCATAATCAGCCATATCCAATATTCCGGCCAGCCATGAAAGAATGCCATCAAAAACAGAACCAGCGCATCAAGTCCTAAACCAGTGACAATTAACGGGTAGGGGTTCAGGCGGTCGTACAAGCGCCCGGCTAAAAATGAGCCCAAGACATTGCTGGCACAATTGCAAAATAAAACAACCCCTATTACAGAAAGGCTGATGTGTAATTGCTTGTTTAAATAAACCGAAGTTAAGGGCCAAACAAAACTTGACCCAATCCACGTGGCCAGTTCCCCTAGTAACAGCCAACGCAGCTTAATTTCTGTTTTTTCATTAGATCCGTGTTTAAGTTTCATTTATTCAGTCCTTTCTTTTTTTAAATTCCATTTACCAGTTTAGCAAGAAGTATTAAAAAAGAACACCCCAAAACTAATAACTAACCGGGTAAAAAAGATAGTTTTTATCTAAAAAGATGATCACATGTCTTGCTGCAATCATCTTTGTTATTATGCAATGGCAATAGGCCTAAAAGAACTGGCCCTTATTTTCCTGGTAATACTTTTGGTAGCGTCCTTTATAATTATGAAACATGTATTTCAAAAGCAGCCACCGCTTAAAATTGCGATCCTGATCATAAAAGACAGTCGTACCATAGCGACCTTCATGAATTAATTCTTCGGCCATTTGCTTGGCTTCATTGTCCACGGCATATTGCTTGAATACGCTCACCGGAATACCCAGCCACAATTCATGCTTCGACTTTAATTTATTACCGTAGATTGGTTCCTTGTCCTGCAGTGAATCGTAAACATAATCGTCCACGTACCATTTCGCTAAATTATAACCATTAAGTGTCACATAGAAGCTTGAGCGACCCTGACGCAAATTAATTTCAAAGAACTTATATTTGCCATCGCGGGCGTCATATTTAATGTCAAAGTTAGCCATCCCCGTGTAATTGATTTTTTCCAAAAATGCTTCAACCTGCTCATACAGCTTTTCATCATAATCAGGTAAAATCGCCATATAATTGCCAATTGACTGGGGCGTGGGATCTTCCAGCAAAGGGTGACCCATACACATCATCTTAACATGATGATCCTTATCAACATAGGCATTTAACACCCGCATGTTGGAATCATCACCGGGAATGAAATCCTGCAGAATTAAATCTTCTTTGTAGCCATTCTCATAGATTTTAGTAACAATGTCGCGCAATTCAGTTTCATTATGAATGGTAAAAGCCTTTTTGCGACCTTCAAATTGCACATCAAGCCAAGATACTGGGTCTTCCGGCTTAAGCTCCAGTGGATAGCCAAAAGGCAGCTCCAAATAATTTTCTGCTTTGTAATCTGCCATAGTCACAATTTTAGTCTTAGGGTACGGCAGGCCATACTTTTCCGCAATTTGATAAAAGTTTTCTTTTGAAATTAATTTTTGTAAGAGATCATAATCCACGTAAGGAACAACAAATACCTGCTCTAGTTCTGCTTTATGTTTGGCAAGCAGTTCCGAATAACCATCTCCGCATGAAATCAAAATCACCGGTTCTTCATGGTCTTGGTAGAGTTTCATTTGCTTGCGCATTACTTCAATAAAAGTGGGATCTTCACTAAAACCCTGATGTAGTTCCACACTAACAATTTTAGAATAACGCGTTGCTGCCAGCTGGCTGTCAGCCAGTGCTTTCACGCTAATACCATAAGCCTCGTTAAACGATCGGGCCATGCCGTAAACATTAATGTCACTACCAAGTAAAATTGGTGTAAAGTTTCGTTTCATTAATAAATTCTGCTCCTCATTAAACCAATTTGCCTTGTTTAATCAAATCGGCTACTTCTGGTTGGACACGCTGGTATTTGGCAACCGTACCTTCATAATCAACAAAGAATAGTTTATACCAAACTAAGAACGTATAAATTGTCCAAATCTGTCTGCGATGAGAACCATCGCCTTTATAGTTTTCATCAAGTAAGTCTAAAATTTTATCTTGTTCAAAGATATCCTGGACAAAGTCTTCACTGAACAGTTCGCGCACCTGTTTATAAAAACGAGGTTCTTGCAGCCATTCTTTGATTGGGGTAGGGAAACCTAGTTTTGGCCGTTTAGCCCATTCAGCTGGTAAAACTTTTTCTGAAGCCTTGCGTAAAGCATATTTAGTATCATGCTTATTAACTAGATAATCGGTGGGAATTGAATTTGCCCTTTCTGCCACCTTTTTATCAAGATATGGTACCCGCAATTCCAGCGAATGAGCCATAGAAATCTTATCAGCTTTTTGTTCAATATCATTAAGCATAAAGTGATGTAGATCAATGTACTGCATTTGCCGGACATTATCGAGATTTTTGACCTTCTTAAAGTCACTTTGGTAAATCCCGTTAACAGTTAGCTTATTCCGGTAAGACGGCTTTAAGATGCTGTTAGCATCTTCTGAAGAGAAGATGGTCGGGTAATCCATGTCGTAGATAACCGATTGACCAACATAAAATTCACTTGGCTCAGCTAAGTTGGTATACAGATGCACCTTGCCCGGAAAGTTCGGCATTTTCTTAATTCTGCGCGCCAGCTTAACCTTGGTGTTCTTAGGCAATTTCTTGCACTGTGAAGTAAAGGCCTTAATAATACTGTTATGCGTGTGCATCCCGTAATTGACATAACCGGCAAACAACTCATCTGCGCCTTCACCGGACAATGCGACCGTGACATGCTTACGCGCCATTTTGCAGAGGTACCACAACGGGATAATTGACGGGTTGGCATCCGGTTCATCCATATGATACTGCATCTCGGGGAAGTCATGCATTGCTTCATCGGCTTTAACCTTGTCGGAAAAGAAGTTCCAGCCCTTGATGTCCGCTAGCGCCTTGGCCTTTGACGCTTCATCATAAGTGGCATCATCAAACGAAATTGAAAACACATCGTCTGGATTTAAGATACTGGTGATATAGCTGGAATCGACCCCTTCTGATAAGAAGGCACCGACAGGAACATCCGCGATATGGTGCAGTTTAACTGATTCGTGCAAGTCTTCGTTAATTTTATTAACGGTTTCTTCGAAACTTAAAGTATTGGCTTTGTATTCCGCGTCCCAGTATTGGTGGATTTTCATTGCGCCATCTTTGTATTCAAACCAGTGACCGGCAGGAAATCTGTAAATACCCTTAAAGAAAGTCTCATGCAAGTCATTATACTGATTCATTAAATACGGTTTAACGGCTTCAATGTTTAAACGCCGTTTAAAGCCGGGCAGTGCCAGAAAGCTTTTAATTTCTGAGCCCATAATCAGGTGGCCATTTTCATTGCTGTAATACAGCGGCTTAATACCGAAAAAGTCGCGGGCACCATACATTGTCTGGGTCTTATCATCCCAAATAATAAAGGCAAACATGCCCCTGATTCTTTTGAGCAGGCCAGCCATGCCCCATTCTTCAAAACCATGCAAAAGTACTTCCGTATCGGACTTAGTAGTAAACGTGTGACCTGCCGCAAGCAATTCTTCTCTTAAGGGCTGGAAGTTATAAATTTCACCGTTAAAGATAATCGCCTTTGTTTTGTCCTCGTTGTAGATTGGCTGACTGCCGCCACGTAAATCAATGATTGACAGTCTCCTAAAACCTAAGGCAACTTTATCGTTAGTATAAAAACCATCTGAATCAGGACCACGATGCTTCATTGCCGCCATCATTTTACCGATAGCAGCTTGTTTATCATTTATTTCTGGATTATAGAATGCAACAATTCCGCACATTGCTTAACTTCCCTTAATTTGTCTTACTTTGTATATTTTTGTCTTCATTTTAACTTTTCCATTATATGCTAAGAACCGGGCAATTTCCAAATTGCCCGTCGCGACTTTACTAAATATAAAAGATTCTGCGTTTGCTGGCAGCACCATAGCCGAAGGTCTGAATATAGTGTCTTTGTAAATCAATGTTTACAATATAACCGGCAAATTCGGTTTGGTGGTCAATTTGCCTTTTCCAATTTTTATTGTATTTGGTGGTCAAGGCGTGATTAGGACCCATCAGTGCAGAACAGTTAAACAAGATATACTGGATCCCGTTAATCCGGTACTGATCTTCTCTATGTCTGTGGCCGCAGAAGTAGGCAATAATGCGGGCATTTTTTACATTAGTAAAATCAAACTCATTTGCCAAACGAAATTCAGGAGGCAGACCAAAGCTGGAATGCATCTCTCCTTTTTCACCTTGATTAAAAGCTACCAACAGTTCATGCAGTGAACGACCATTGTACTTTAATGCGTTTGAACCCTTACGATTAATGGGATTAGCATGACTCATCAAGATAATTTGCTTATTCGATGACTGCTCCAGAATTTCAATAATTTCTTCTATTTGATCTTCCCTCACAGCCAAAGTGAGTTTAGCATCATATTTTTTTCTGCCTTGTGCATCCAGATAATAGGGCAAATCTGAAGTATTCACAGAAATAAAGCGCAAGTCATCCACGTCATAGTAACAAACACCGTGCTGGCGGGAAATATAATGGATGCCATCTTGCTGATACATAGCAGGCCACATAATTCCTTCAAATTCATTTTCTGGAAAAGAGGCCCTTAAATCATGATGTTCATCAAATTTATCATTTTCATCATGATTTCCTTTAATTAAAATATATGGCACCTTATCTGATTTAAAGGAATCACGCAGTTTAGTTAACTCGCTTTCGCCCAAAAAGCCGGTATCAGAGCCATCAATCCAGTCACCTAAATGAACTTTTAAACTAAGAAGACCAGAATCATCAAGATAAGAAAATTCATTAACATGTGTCAGACCATTCCAGCCATAAAAGTCCATACTGTTACGGTCCTTATAATGAGTGTCCGTAATGACACTCACATTCACAGAATTTTTCCCTGTACGAATGTGGCCTTTTACTCTTTCAATAAAGCGGTCGAGATATTCTTCTACAACGTAACGCCTGCCGGTTTTACGGCTGACAAAAGCGCGATAACGCTGCAATTCAGGACTATACCTGCGCACATATTCAGGCTCTAACTTATCCGTGCTTTCCAAGCTTAGTGCCTGGTGCAGTACCTTTTCTTCATCTTGATAGACAGTCAGGGTATAAGGTTGATCATTGGGAGTTCTTTGTTCACCGTCAACGTGATACTCTCCTACTGTCAAATAGTCTTGCATGGGATCAAGCTGTACATCTTTTTTCTTAAATAAGGAATGCAGCTTAGCCCCATTTATTTTATCAGCTAATCTTTTAGCATACTTAAAAACACCCATTTTTTGCCTCAAGCAGAAAGAAAAAGAGCTGAACACACATGTTTCAGCTCTAAAATTATAAACTTTTTTCTAAAGCGTGTGCCGCTAAACCAATTGACAGAAGCGCATCCTTAGACAAAACTCCTTGTAATGTTTTTGGCGCAACTTCTTCAACGGCTCCAATTACTTTTAAGCTGTAACTAACAACGTGAAAGTCTACTATATCATTGTAAAATCCATCTTCATAAGGATTTTCATGATTATAAGTCAGGTTGATTTCATTCTTGTCAACAAAACCGTCAACGTGGTTAGTTAAAATCCGATCATGTAAATCGGTTAACTGCTCTGATAATTTAATCAAAGTCAGTTTATGATCACTTTCAGTGTCATAATACTCTTCTTGAGTCATGCCGAAGTATTCTTTTATTGGCTTATGCAATACGTGCAAATTATCAATTACACGATAAACTGCCTCGGCGTCAAAATCTGTTTCTTTATTTAAAATACTCTCTTGATTTGCGGCCAAGTCATCGGCCAAAGTTACTATTTCTAACTTCTCCATGGTTTCCTCCTAAAGTTCAATATATATTATACCAAAAAAACTGCTATTGCACTTTTTGAGGGCAAAGTTTCTGATATTTTAGGAAAAAGAAAATAATTAAATTTACTAGTCAAATTGTTTTACAAAGAATAGCAAACTTTTGGCGTATTTATTTATGAACGCTAAGATATATTTAAGGAGAATAAAAATGAATGATATCACTCGCTGTCCCTGGAGTGACCATGATGATGCTTTAATTAGTGAATACCACGATCACGAATGGGGTAAGTTAAACCTAGATGAACGCTATTTATTTGAAATGTTGGTATTAGAACTGTTTCAATCTGGACTCAGCTGGTCCACTGTTTTGCATAAACGTTTAAGCTTTCGGCAGGCTTTTTACAACTTTATTCCAGAAGAAGTTGCTCAAATGAGTGCGCTGGACCAAACTCGCTTACTGCAGAACAAGGCAATTATCCGCAACCAAAGGAAAATTGCGGCGGCAGTTACCAACGCTCGCGCTCTGTTAATTATTGATGCCACATACGGTAGTTTCGCGCACTATTTGCAAAAGTTTATCCCTACTCCTATTATTCATCACCCCCAAACAAGTACTGAAGTACCAACGACAAACAAGATTGCACAAGAACTAGCAAAGCAGATGAAAAAAGACGGCTTTACTTTTGTGGGTCCAGTAATTCTTTATTCTTTCCTACAAAGCGTAGGCTTAATTAACGATCACCTTGAAAATTGCCCGTTTAAATATCACGGCTAAAAAAAGAATCAAGTTGCTAGTTACCAACTTGATTCACCATTTTTATATTTGACTTTTATACTAATTTCTTCCGGATCCAGCCTGAAATCCAGTCAATTACAACAACCATAATGATGATACCTAATAAAATGATACCAACACGGTTCCACTGGCGGTATTGTAGCGCAATAATTAGCGGATAACCGATACCACCAGCTCCAACTAAGCCTAAGATAGAAGCCGACCGAATTGAAACGTCAAACCGGTATAACGTGTTTGAAATAAGTGCCGGCATCAGATTAGGCAAAGTAGAAAACATAATAATATTTGTTTTTGAACCACCAACTGCGGTAACTGCTTCGTTAGGGCCATCGTCTAAATTTTCAATTGCTTCAGAAAAGAGCTTGGCAAGCATTCCTACTGAGTGAAAACCCAAGGCCAAAACACCGGCTGCCGATCCTGGACCTACAGCTTTAATAAACATCAGAGCCAAAACAATTTCTGGGAATGATCTGATGATTGCCAGCACAATTTTACCAGAGCGTGAGACATACCAGTGCTTATGCTTGGTATGCGCTGCCCAAAAAGCAAAGGGCAGTGAAATAATAGCGGAAATAAATGTGCCCAAAAAGGCAATGCAGACAGTTTCCCAAAGCTGCGAAAGCAGATCTTCACCCGTACCATTATAAACGTACGACCAGTCCGGGTGGAAAATGCCGGAAAAGATCGCACCTGCAATTTGACCAGCTGTTTCTTTAATGCCGCCAAAGTCAATGCCGGTACATGACCAAATAATCAGCACTACTGTGATAATGGCCATCAACCAGTGAAAGACACGCTTTTTAACATCTATAGGCCTAGGAGGCAACTTTTTCATACTTGTATCCATTATTGCATCAACGCCTCCCGTGACTTAGATGAAACGTAGTCAATCAGCACTACCACTATGATAATTACAATAATAATTGTACCTGTCTTCGGATAATCGAAAATTTGCAGTGTTTGTTGCAGATATAGTCCAATACCACCAGCACCGATATAACCCAAAACGGTTGAGGCCCGCACGTTAATTTCGAATGCGTATAAACAATAAGAAATAAAATAGGTAATAACTTGTGGCAAAACCGCAAAGACAATAATTTGTATTTTATTAGCCCCAACTGCAGTTAATGCTTCAATCGGACCCGGATCAATAGTTTCAATAGCTTCATAAAAGAGCTTGACCACAATTCCAAAAGTACAAATGGCCAGTGCCAAGACACCGGCTACCGGTCCGATACCAACAATAGCGACAAAGATGGCACCAAGAAGCAAGTCCGGTATAGTTCTGATAATGTTCATGATTATCCGCAAAATTCCTGTAACTGCCTTATTTTTAACAATATTGCGGGCAATAAGCAAAGAGTA
This sequence comes from Lactobacillus melliventris, assembly GCF_042679465.1. Lineage (NCBI taxonomy): Bacteria > Bacillati > Bacillota > Bacilli > Lactobacillales > Lactobacillaceae > Lactobacillus > Lactobacillus melliventris. The sequence goes on from NZ_JBHTMT010000004.1 coordinate 199,820, forward strand.
AATAAAAGCAATTACAGAACCTATTGCCGTGCCTAAGATCGCCATTTTAATAGTTTCAAGCAACAACGGTACCACTGTTGCCAGGTATGACCAGTCAGGGTGCAACATTTGCAAGAAAATATCGGCAAATTCCCCAAAGTTGGCAAATAGAGCACCCAAATCTGTTTTGGTTTCATTAGTTGAAATGAATAGTCCGGCGACAAAAAGCAGCACCCAAAGCCAATTCAAAATTTTAAGCTTTTTCTTAGGTAAAGTCATCAGCTTTTCTTGCTCTGTGCTACTCATCTTGATCACCACCGGAATAGATCTGATCAAACGTGGATGCCGGAGTATCTGACATCTTGCCGTCATAAATAATTTCACCAGCACGAACACCAATGACCCGTTTACCGAATTCTTGTGCTAACTGGACGCTGTGCAGGTTAATGACTACCGTCATACCATGCTTTTCATTCAACATCTGCAAGTCTTTCATCACCCGGCGTGAAGTCTGCGGGTCAAGTGAAGCTGTCGGCTCATCCGCCAAAATAATATCCGGATTTTGAGTCAAAACACGAGCAATCGCTACCCTTTGTTGCTGACCACCAGACAATTCATCAGCTCGTGAATAAACCTTGTCTGCCAAATCCACTTGCTGGAGTGCATCATATGCCCGCTGCTTATCTTCTTTAGTAAAAAGGTTGAGAGTAGATTTCCAAGTAGGATAATAACCCACTCTGCCTGTTAAAACGTTACGCAGAACACTTGACCGTTTAACCAGATTGAAGCTTTGGAAAATCATTCCAATATGCCGGCGCAGCGTTCTTAACTTTTTACCCTTGGCCTTGGTAATGGATTCACCATTAATTAAAATATCACCTTCAGTAATATCAATTAAACGGTTAATCGACCGCAAAAGTGTTGATTTGCCGGCGCCGGATAGACCAACAATAACGACAAATTCACCTTTATTAATAGTTAAATTGACGTTTTTTAAACCAACAACATCTTTGCCATAAACTTTTTTAACGTTTTTTAATTCGATTATTGGCTTAACTGCAGAATCTGCCATTATAAACTTCCTTTGTATTCTTTATTTTTTGGTCGATTCAATAATTTTTTCATACTTACGCACAACATTAAAGTCGCTGTCCTTAGTGTGGACATATCCTTCGTGAGTGTAAATACTTTCGATGACCTTTTTACCCTTCTTGGACTTACCGATAGCGATAAATGCCTTAGCCAATTTCTTTCTGAATGATTCACTCATGCTCGGAACAACGGAAATGGTATCGTTCGGAATAGGCTTAGTAAAGTAAATGGGAACAACTTGGCTCATGATCTTAGGATTATCGTCTTTAACAATTGTTCGTGCATCTTCAAACACAAACGCGGCGTCTGTGTCGCCATTGAGAACATTTAAAACAGCTTGGTCTTGACCAGTTACTGTCACTAGTTTGCAACTCTTGCGCACATCAAGGCCCTTTTCCTTTAATTCAGCAATTGGGAAAACGTAGCCAGCTGAAGAAGTGGGACTTTGAATAGAAATAGACTTGCCCTTTAAATCTTTCCAGCTTTTAATTTTGGAATTCTTCTTTGCCACAATTTCAGCGCGATAGAAGTTGACCAGTTCCTTAGTTGGTCGTCCGTCAGGTTGCTTAACACCATATCTTTGAGCTTGGAGCAAGACATCTGCTGCACCCTGCTTATGAGCTAAAATGTAGCCATTTGGCGGCAAGAAGCCCACATCAACTTTCTTAGACTTCATGGCTTCAACCACCGTGTTGTAGTCGGTAGACATTGATACGTGTACTGGAATGCCTAAACGATCCGACAACATTTTTTCCAGCGGCTTTGCACGAGATTCCAGTTTAGTGGCAGCCTGACTAGGAACGAATTGGACGTTCAAAGACTTTGGCGTGCCAGTATCTTTGCTCTTTTCTTTGTTTGAGCAGGCAGCCATCATGAATGCTACTAAAAAAACAGCGGCACCAGCTAGTATTTTTCTAAATTTTTTCATCATGCCCTCCCAGACATAAAAAAAGACTTTAGCTAAAAACACGAATGTGAATTAAACTAAGTCTTTCAATAACACTTTTACTAAAAAGCGAACAATACCATTTTGAAAGGAACGAAAAGGCTTTTTTGCAAAAACTTCATTGAACGCCAAGCGCCGTTTTTGCATTACCTTCACCCTCCTTTCGACATACCGTATTTATTCTATCAAATAATAGCAGAAATGTTTTATTTAGAAAAGAGAATTGACTAGAAATCTTATTTTGTTTAAGAAAGTTTATTTAATTCTTAGTATGTAGCCTTTTGAGATTTTTTAAATATGGGGGAAACTATTTCTTAGTAGAAGCAATTAATTTATCGTACTTTCTGATGATGTTATAATCACTGTCTTTAGCGTATGTATATCCTTCATGACTATAAATATTTTCTATCATCTTTTTACCATCTTTTGAATTAGCAATTGAAATAAAGGCTTTGGCTAACTTTTTCCTAAATGATTTAGACATACTTGGAAGAACCGAAATAGTATCGTTAGGAATACGTTTAGTGAAGTAAATAGGTACAACCTTGCTCATAATCTTTGGTTCATCCTTCAGCACATCATTTCTAGCATCTTCATAAACAAATGCCGCGTCAGTATCACCGTTTAACACGTTAAGAACTGCTTGGTCTGCACCTGTAACTGTTACCAACTTACACTTTTTAGTAACATCTAAGCCCTTTTGTTTTAACTCTGCAATAGGGAAAATGTAACCCGAGTCAGATGTAACATCTGTTACTGAAATAGACTTGCCTTTTAAATCCTTCCAGCTCTTAATTGAGGAGCCTTTCTTTACTACTACTTCACCACGATATGAATTAACTAATTCTTTGGTTCTTACGCCATTTGGTTGTGTAACGCGATAGCGTTCTGCCTGCAGTAGTAAATCTGCTGCGCCTTGTTTATGAGCCATAATGTACGCATCAGAAGGTAAAAAACCGACATCAACTTTTTTAGACTTCATAGCTTCAACTAGGCCATTATAGTTAGTAGACATAGAAACATGTACCGGAATTCCCAGACGCTTAGAAAGCATCTTCTCCATAGGCTTAGCCCGTGCTTCCAACTTGTTAGCAGCTACGCTGGGAACAAACTGTACGTTGAGTGACTTTGGCGTGTTACTGTTTGAGCTTGATTTCTTACTTGAATTCGAGCATGCAGTAGCACCAACGGTTAATAATAATGCAAAACATGCTATCAGAAACTTTTTGATTTTGGTCATTTGCTTTTTTACTCCTAATAAATACGTTTACCATAACTTTAATTTTGTTTAAGCATAAACTTCGTTGTCATTTTCGTGGCAATTTATTCATGTAAATATTCAAATAAAATCAACCTAAATCAACTTCCGCTTCTATTTTTCATTACATCCTCCTGAAATTAAGCAAATAAAAAGGCATGATATGACCAATGTCACATCACGTCCTAGTAGTTATCCTGAAAGAAAAACGAACGGTTAACAAAGCGGGTTGAACAGTATATAAATAGGAGAATAAATTATAAATTTTTCCTGTTACCATCATTGCCCTCAACCTTCCAAACACTATAATTACGTTCATTTCATAAAGATAATACCATAAATATTCGTAAAATAGCAAGGAATAATAAAATTTTATTTAATTATCGTGTTATTAAAATAGTATTTCCGAACACTATTAGCAATTAGTTTTGGCTTTTGGGCATAAAAAAGGCATACGAATTATTGATCGTATGCTTTTAAATTTGTATATAATTATTTTTTGTCGCTTTGCGGCTTAAGCGGATTATTATTAACGTCTGTTCTAACAATTAAAACATCAGCCAAAGCATGTTGATTAACATATTCAGTAACTGAACCCATCAACATTCTTTCGACTGCATTTAATCCTGTTGCACCCATGATGATCAAATCATTGTGATGATCTTTAATAAAGTCATAGGAAATAATCGCCTTCGGACTGCCATAACGAATATGATAATCAATATCATCGAAGCCCAAGTTGTCATGAGCCCATTCTTTCAAGCTTTTAAGATATTTTTCTGTATCTTGCGTCATCTGATAAACGGTGTCGCCCGTAATCAGTGTATCTTGCATCTCACCCAAAAATTGTCTGGTATCAATGACACTTAAGACATCGATATGCGCATTTTCCGTCATTGCGATTTTAACTGCTTTATCAAAGGATCTTTCTGCCGACTCTGAACCGTCAACTGGAACTAAAATGCTAGCTTTTTTCGTTTCCATGTTCTCACCCTTTTGAAATATAATGTTCTTTTGTTTATTTTACCATAATTTCACTATCCACTTAGGTTTTTTTATAATTGTTTATATACTAGTTTATTGCTAAAATTAAGTGTAATTGTCAAATGCAAAGGTGGAGGTATTCAATGACCCAAAAACTTAAAAATCAATTAATTGGCGTAACAAGCGGCCGTAATTTCCGCGAGCTTGGCGGCTATCAAACTACTGACGGCAAAACTGTTAAAATGCATAAATTACTCAGAACAGCTAACTTGGCCAAACTGGATAAAACCGATCTGAAATTTTTACATGACTATGGCGTTAAGTATGTCGTTGACTTCCGGAGCAAAGATGAGGCTGAAAAAGAGCCTGATCGGGTTCCTGCAGGCGCCATTTACAATTTTGATCCGGTATTTAGTGAGGACTTGACTGAGTCATCAAAGGGAATTGATGAAATTCTCAGTCAAAAGCATCAAGATCCTCAAGCGGGATTTGACCACATGTTTTTGGCCTATGACGACATGATTAAAAGCGAATCTGCTCAAAAAGCTTACCGCCACTTTTTTGATGTACTGCTAGCCAATGACGAAGAAGACCAGAGTGTAATTTTCCATTGCACCGCTGGGAAAGACCGAACTGGTTTTGCAGCACTACTGATTTTATCAGCACTTGGTGTGCCATTTGAAACTATCAAAAAAGATTACCTGTTAACAAACGTTGCCACCAAAGACTTTGTCCATGATTTTTTGCAAAAAGCCAAAGATGAAGGGGCAAATGACGTTACAGTAAATATCCTAAAAGACTTGCAAACCGTGCACTCCGAGTACATTGACTTTGTAGTTTCAACTATAAATAAAAATTATGGTAGCGTTGAAAACTACTTACATGATATTATGAGATTAACTGCTGATGAAATCAGTAAGTTACGTGAAATATATTTAAAATAGGTTTAAATGGTAAGGAGAAATTTTATGACTAAAACAAAGACTGTTTATTTTGGTGCTGGTTGGTTTAACGATAAGCAAAACGACGCTTACAAGAAGACAATGAAAGCTTTAGAAGAAAACCCAACCATTGACCTGGAAAACAGCTATGTTCCTTTAGATCATCAATACAAAGGTATCAATGTCGAGGAGCATCCTGAATATCTGCGTGATCGTGAATGGGAAACCGCTACTTACCGCGGTGATTTAACTGGTATTAAGACCAGCGATATTATGATCGGCGTCTATTTACCAGATGAAGAAGATGTAGGTCTCGGTATGGAATTGGGTTATGCGCTGTCTCAAGGAAAATACATTGTGTTGGTTATTCCTGATGAAGACTATGGCAAACCAATCAATTTAATGAGCTGGGGCGTTTGTGATATTGCACTTAAGCTCAGTGAAGTGAAAGACTTTGATTTCAATAAACCTCGTTTTGACTTTTATGATGGAGCTGCTTATTAAATAGAACTTTGTTTAATCAAAACTAAATAAGACATATAAAAACCGTTTCTGTTGAAACGGTTTTTGTGTGAGCAAGCTATGACTGTTCAAGGCAGTTTAGCCTAGTGCGTAAATTAACTGCATAATGCTAAATTAGTGCTAATTTTGCAATTTAAAATGCCTCGTATTATTTTACGCAATGAATTCTGCTCTATAATACTTAATTGCAGTAAAAGCGTATACATGCTAAAATGCACGTATAAGTGAAAGGAAGACTTACCTCAATAAGTCTTCCTCACGTAGAGCTGCCACAAAGGACGGTAGCTGCGCTTATAGTTATAATTTTTTAAATTTATAAACCGCCCAACTAGTCTCTAGGACGGTTTTTTGATTTGCTCATTTATCGTGATGCTTGTCAATAAAAACCGTTTCCATTGAGACGGTTTTTGTGTGAGCAAGATATGATTGTTCAAGTCGGTTTAGTGTAGTGCGTAAAATTAACTGCATATTATTAAATTAGCGCTAGCTTTGCAATTTAAAAATGCCTTATATACTTTAGCGCTATGAATTCTGCTCTATAATACTTAATTGCACCATAAAAGCATTCATGCTAAAATACAAGTGTAAGAAAAAGGAAGACTTACGCCAATAAGTCTTCCTCACGTAGAGCCGCCACAAAGGACGGTAGCTGCGCTTATAATATTTTTTGTTTAATATTTAAAACCGCCCAGCCAGTATCTAGGACGGTTTTTTGATTTGCTCATTTATCATGATGCTTGTCAATAAACATTAACAAGGTCAAGATAAACATACCAAAGTTAAGCATTAAACTTAACGCTTCGGCAGTGCTCATCAACTGCTGCTCCTTTCTTTTGGGAGACTGAAGTATGAATCAAAATAGTTCATAGGCCTCACTTCCTTCATGAAAGCGGCAGCTACCGTCCTTTTAACTTTTCTACGCTAATTAAATTATAACAAACCAATCTCAAATATTAACCAGATTTTAGGAAAATTACCTATAATCGTATATGCCAAGCCATTAAAATGGCTTGGTTTTTATTTTGAAGGTTATTTCAGTAGTTACAATACTTATATTGTTTGCGCCAAATGCTAATTATGCCAAAGATGATAGACTTCAATTTTATTTTGTTTAGATAATTTAGATATAAAAATACCCCCAAATTTGGGGCACTTCATTGCTAAGTCTCGTCTATTTTCTGCTTTTACAAATAATTGATCTGATTCTAAAACTATCAGCAAAAAGTAATACTTTAAAGCGAATTATATATTTTTATTCCGTCAAATAATCTAAAATGCGAAACATTGCCCTTTTATTTTCTTTAGGAACAGGATGCTCAATAATTTGTTTAGCTGTTTGTTTAAACATCGACCCAGAAAGATATTGAGAATCGTTAACCACAATCTCTTTGATATTATCTTTTTCTGGTTCTAAGTGAAACTGCAGACCTACAGCTTGCTTACCCAGAACAAAACCTTGATTTTGTAAATTAGCATTAGAAAATAAAACGTCAGCTTCTTTTGGTATTTCAAACATCTCTTCATGCCAATGCAATACTTCTAATTGTTCAGGCAAACCGCTTATTAATTTGGATTGCAATTTGACCGGCCCCCAGCCTACTTCCTTAACCGGCGCCTTTTTAACCTGATAGTCTAAAGTTTTAACAATTTGTTGTGCGCCAAAGCATACTCCTAAAATAGACTTGTCCTCTTTAAATAGCTGCTTAATTAACTGACGCTCCTGCTCAATCCATGGCAGATCATCATTTGGACTCATAGGACCGCCTAAATTAACTAGTAAATCTGTTGTGGCAGCAGTAGGCAAAATGCCAAACTGATAGGGATGATATACATAAAAGTCATGCTGATGCAAGTCAGCCCATTCCTGGATTGAACCGGGACCTTCGTTTGGCGTGTGTTGTAAAACGTTAATTCTCATCGTTTTGCTCCTTTTAAAATAATTTAGCATCATAATGTTTTTAATAAAATATTCAAATAATAATTTAATATTATTATGATTTAATGATAAAATGAAGTTTAATTTAATTAAAGCTTTTTATATTCCAAAGTATCAGGAGAATGCAATGTCTTTCAAAACTTTTTTTAAAACATTACCTAAGTCATTATTATTGGGAATTCTAATTGCAACTATAATTTATTCTTTTGATGGCGTGGTTTTATCTTCAGTAGTTTCAAATGTGACGCTTTTCAACCGCCATACACCCGCTATAAAAGCAGTGTTGTATATCATTAGCAGTTTGCTGGCTCTGGGATTAGTTTATTTCGCCATGACCCTAAAGCAAATCTGGATCAATCAGGCAATCAAATTAATGAATATCAAAATAAAAGACAGCTTTGTTTACGGTCAGATAGTTAACCCAGACTTTGCAGCAGTTGCTTCAGATAATGTTTCAAAAATTTTTAATGACTTCAAGTTGATTGAAACTAATTATTTTAAAAATTTTTTTGAATTGTGTGGTGCCATTTTGATGGCTGTAATATCCAGCTTTTATATTCTTTGGCTTAATTTTGCAATTGGAATTTTATTCATTTTGTTTTCACTACTGCCAATGCTTTCATCCAAAATTTTTGGCAAAGTATTAAGTGATTCCTCTGAAACTTGGCAAAAAAGCAGCAGCACTTATTTAGGCAAAGTAACCGACTTGTTTAATGGTATTCGCACAATTAAAACTTATTTAGCCGAAAAAACAATGTTTAAGGATACCGAAAACTACTTGCAGCAAACAGAAAATTCGTACAAAAAGATGAATGACTATCAAGCTTGGGCCATTTTTCTCAGCGCCATTCTTTCTGCATTGAGTTTTATTCTTCCTCTTGGTGCAGGTTTGTTTTTTGTTATCAAAGGTCAGGCTGAACCAGCGGCTATTATCGCCATTTTCTTAGCCAGTGACCGTGTCGTTGGGCCTCTGAGAAATGCCGCACAATGCCTAAATGAGATGAAGACAACAGAAAATATTCGTAAAAGTCTCAAACTGTATTCGCTTGAATTTGCAGAAAACAAGAATAGTCACCTTAATTCTCCTAGCATCAAGATAGATGATGTCAGTTTTGCTTACAATGACAAAAAGGTGATTTTGACAAATTTAAGTTTAACAATTCCATTCAGAACCAAAATTTTAATTACTGGTAAATCCGGCGCAGGCAAATCAACAATCTTCAACTTAATAGAAGGCTTCATCAAACCTACAAGCGGACAAATTTTTCTTCAAGATGGTTCTCAAGTAGTTAAAAATATCGCTGGTTCTGGTGAACTTGCTTATATTGCTCAGAGTCCATTCATGTTCAATGACACTTTGCGTCTTAATCTGACTCTAGGTAAAGAGTTTTCGGATGAAGAATGCTTGAAAGCACTAAAAGCAGTCGGTTTATTAGCAGAACTAGGTGATAATTGTTTAGACAAAAAGTATGGTGAAAATGGTGCAAATCTGTCAGGTGGACAAAAGCAAAGAATTGAAATTGCTCGTGCACTGGTTTACCGTAAAAAGATTATCTTAGTAGATGAGGCCACTTCGGCTTTAGATAATGAAACAGGTAAAAAAGTGCAACAAGTAATAAACAGGTTGAACTGCACTGTGTTGGAAATTGCACACCATTACGATGAGCAAATATTTAAAGACAATAACTTTAAACATTACGAGTTAAAAGATAACACTCTTTTAGAACGGAATAACTAAACTCAACACATATTTTTTATTATTCAACTACATAATGTCCTAATAGGTAGTAGTTACAAAAAGATTACTTTTTATTATGTAACCTTATTAAATTTAATTTTGGAGGGTATCAAATCATGCTGAAATATAAACTTAATCCGAAAATTGCCTTATTTTTAATGGGCATTTTACAATTTTTAATTGGTATTCTTTTTATTTATTATCATAAAAATAAAATAGCTATATATACTTACTTTTTCTTTGGTGTGATATTACTGCTAGGCGCTATTTTCATTAAAACCACCCACCCTGTAAAAATTATTCAAAAGGCTAATCTGGATGGCGGAGAAAAGTTTTTCAAGTGCTTATTTTTAGCAACTTTGGCATTTTCGCTTCTAGTATTAATTTTTGATAGGACTAATCTGACTTTGTATATTCCGCAGATTGATGCATACTTATTTTTTATCCTATTTTAACCTACCGGTTTTAGGGAAAGTAGACCAATGTTCATTTTTAATATTGGAAGATGTTTACCCAACGTCAATCGCAATTATTGTGCTGAATTAAAAAAGTACCTGAAAATTAAAACAAATTTTGAGATGCTTTACTTTTCGATTTAGTAAAAATAAAGCAGACTAAAATGCAAACCAGTACGATCAAAGATAGGAATACTAACATATTGTAATTTAGTTTTAGACCTGCCAATGCCGCTAACTTTTTGTTTTTAAAACCTGTTTGCGCCAAAGTTATTAACGAAGCTGCTAGTGCTGTGCCTATCGCCCCAGAATATGACTGGGCAGTCATAAAAATGACATTTCCATCATTTTTGACATCAGTCGGAATATGGGATAAACAAAAAGTCATGATATTACCGTAGCTAAATCCCAAGCCAAACATAAAGCTGATATAAATAAAGGCCATGTTGGTAATATTTGGGTTTAAAAAATTAGCAATTATAAAAGTGAGAAGAATTATTACTACTCCAAGTATTATAGGTAATTTTTGATTAACCTTATCATAAATTATTCCAGCAAACGCTGAAACAACCGCATCTGTAATAGCAGCAGGTAAAACCAGCAAACCAGCTGTGGCCGTTGTTTGTGCAAAAACTGTCTGTAACACGTTGGGTATCAAAAATGACATGCTCAGTGACATTAGTTGCAACAGAAAAAATGCCAGCAAAAAGAAAGTAAACTGCCAGTTTTTAAATAAACTAACTTTTAAAACTGCATGCTGACTATGCTTTTCAACCAAAATAAAGAAGAATCCAGTAATAATAGTGATTAATGCCAGTATTAATTGCAGGTAAATATTATTGCCACTGGTAAAACCCAAAAGTACAAATAAAGCGGACATGAGAAACGCAATTAAAAGTAAACCGCCCTGAAAATCGAATGGAATTTTTTCAGTTTTAGTAGTTTGAGTGATACTAAACTCGCCTAATACCCAGATCAATATAATTACTGGGATAATAAACAAAAATAAATTCTGCCACTGAAATAGTTTTAGAACTATTCCACCGTATACTGGACCAACTGCAGGAGCAAAAGCAATAACAAGAGTACCGAGCCCCATAAACATGCCAACTTGCTTTTGAGGTGATTCTCTTAAGATTATTGAAAACATTAGTGGCAAACCAATGCCGGCAGCAACTCCTTGTAAAAGACGCCCAAATAGCAATAAAGTGAAACTTGATGAAATACCTGCTAAAAAAGTACCTAGTAAAAAGCATAAAACAGCTATTCTAAATAAAGAAACAGCTTTGAATCTCTTTTGTAAATAGGAACCAAAAGGAATAATGATCGTAGATACCAACATATAGCCTGTTGTTAGCCACTGAACCGTTCTGGCAGAAATATTAAATTCAGTCATTAATTGGGGAAAAGCAATATTGAGTGCAGTTTCTATCACAATTCCCAAAAAACTAAGTATTCCCACTGAAAGTATTGAACCAATTAGCTTACTATTTTTTACCATTAAAATTCTCAATTCCTTTTGTCATTATTTTTTAGATACAATATCTAATTAAATAAGTATATTACAGTAATATATTGTACCAGTTAAGAAAAATCAATTGAGTAAATTATTGTTTTATAATACAAAATTTTGTCAACTAGCATAAAAAGCAAGGAATAATTTTTTAATTATACTTTAGCCAGATCAATAACCATAAATTGGAGTTACAAATTATCATGGAAAAAACAAAACAAGAAAATTTAATGAAGCTTTTCAAAAGCACTCTAAAAAATTTAGAAACAGAATACACTGCTAGAGTAGATGATTATGATGATAACATTTACTTATCAGTTTTTACGAAAGAGGATTTCCGCAGGGCTTTAGGACTACTTGGAGCAATAGGTGCCTTTTTTAGTACCTCGTATTTACCTGAGCCTGAATTAGAGTTTCAAATTTGTATTAGAAACTACGGATTGGATTTAAGTGACTTGGTAAAAATGTTGCCTAAATCTTAATAATTCGCAACCTGTCATTTATAGATATATGAAGTAGCCTACATTTTTATAGGGTTAGCTTAATCAAAACATGCAATACTTTTTATTTTTCAATTCCAAAAAGAATTGGATTTTTTTTTGCATATAAATCCCAACAGGTTTATTTTTGATACTTGCAACATAATAGCCACATTCTTCAGTTCCACCTTGAAACTTGCTAATTTTCTGGCAACGATCACTAGTTTTAAGAGAATGTAAAAATTTCGCTGTTTTCCTATTAGTTGCTACTTGGTTAATTTCTCGGGTATCGTGTTTTCTTATTATTTGATTAACCTGATATTGTGCTACATCAGGTACATAGTCATTTGATGCCCAATAGTAAAATAAAAAAAGACAAACAGCAACAATACATGCAAATATACCAAATTTTACTTTTCTAGTCATTATTGTCACCTCATTTGCAATATTGAACAAATAATAGTTCATTTTATTAAAAAAGCAACATATAAAAATGACTGGCTATCATTTGCATAATGATAACCAGTCCTTAACTATATATTGATAAGCTATACTAATTAGTAGAAAAATTTCCTTTAAATTTTATTAATTTCAAATTTAACTCAGCCAATTATCTATCTTAGATGTTCCACACATATCCGTTCCCTTAGGATCCAGCGCGTTTTCTATTTCTTTTCCAGATATTTCGTTCCCATTTTCTTTTATTTTCTCAAGATTATCTTTGTTAACTGTATTTATAATGAACTGATACCCACCGTTTTTATTATCCATATTTAAATATTTATTATCTACTTTTTTATACATGGTAAAGTATTTTCTAAAGCCAAAATTTTTTTGTTCTCTAACTAAGATATATCTTTCGTCATTATCTATTTTTGCTTTATAAAAGTGGTAACACTCACTTAACCTTCTTATGTAGTTTTTTCCTTTCTCCCCGATACATTCCTCAGGATCGCCAAAAATCCTATTAGACTTTTTTTCGTTGCAAGGCTCACAAACTAATGCCCAGTTTTTATAATAATCATTGCCGCCCTCTTTTTTAGGAACAATATGATCTATTTGACTATCAGTAAAACAGAGACACTTGCCACAATAAACACATTTCCTATCATATAAGTAATAAACAATTCTTTTTTCTTGTTCATTTAAAGGCGGGGTATTATTAGGAACTTTAAAACCAAACCTGCTGTGATATTCTGCTGCCCCAATAATTTTGCAGCCATTTTCTTTCATTCTATTGAGAATCGTATTTTGATTTTCAAAGTCTGCTTTTTGCATATCTTTTAAGACGTAATCCTCTTCAACAACAATAAGAAGTTTACAATCTGCTTTGGTAGAAAAGTCTTGAATATCTTCAAATACTTGCTTTACATGAGATGCAGTTTGACTTTTACTGGATTTCGTGCATAATATTTCGCCATTATGAGTGGAATATAAATAAGAAGAATTCCTCCCCATATAGCCAATTGCATTAAATTTTGTTAAGTCAATGTCATTAATTTCTTTAATCTTGCTACAAGGTAAACTCGAAAAAGACATATTCCTTAATTTGTGTAGTAAATTAATTTTTTTATTGCACTGAATCATGGCTATCACCTGTTCTTAAATTTGGATTATTATTTTGTCACTTTTATAATAGCATATTATTACTATACATGTATTCAAAACTCTTATTTTGATTTTTTATCAAAGTTAAATAGCTTTATTTTTATCATAGAAAAAATGCTTTTTATAATTAGATTACTAATCTATTAATAGAAGCACTTTAACGTTAAAATTCTTATTACAAATTATTTTATGCTTTTAATAACTAATCGTTCAAAGCAATTTTTCTGAATATAAAATATATTGCTACTAGTATACATACCTGAACTACTCCAAGAATAATGGTGATACTGTTTAAAGCAGTAAAATTCTTAAATAGCAAGTAAGATACAACTGGGGGTATAACAATAATTGCAATTGCTGCCCCAGCAAAAATCTTGTTAAGAGCTTGCAGTTGTTCTCTTCCTGTATATTCCATTCCCGCAAATAAGATAAGAAGTAAAATCATAATCCACAACATATTTTCACCTCATAATAACTCTATCGTTTATTTTGCTGAACGATAATCACTAAAAATATAAAATAAACCTAACAGAATAAGTAAAGCAATTCCAGAGTATTAAGATCGTAAAATTTTAACCTAATTTGATATTTATTACTTCCATTACGCAAATTAAATATAAAATAGAATAAAATCATTATTCAGGAGTCAAAATTGATCATAGACACTAAGAAACTGCAAAAAGCAGTCATGGAAAATAAGAAAAAACACGGTTTCAATACCACAGATATTGAATTTGAATTATTGCGATTACATGGAGAAGCTAATGAGTTATTTGAAGCCTGGCGCAAGAATAATAAGAAAAATATCAATGAGGAATTAGCCGATGTAGGGATATTCCTATTAGGCATTGCAGAAATGCTGGACAGTGACCTGGGCGAAGACATTGTTAATAAAATGAAAATAAATGAAAAAAGAATATACAAAAATGGCGTTAAACGCAGTCCTCATTAATTATGAAATAATTAAAAATCCTGTTGCTTTTTTAATTATCAGGGTTTAATATATCCAAATATAATATAAATACCATCTTTGATATCAAGTTATATACAAGATTATTTGATAATAGAGAAAGCGTCATAATGTTATGGTTTTAAAAAACTTATCTTATAAAACTAAACATATAATATCTGGTTTTATACAAATTCTGCTAGGCCTCTTTGCAATTTTTGTTTTAAAACACAAATTTTATGTCATAGTCATATTTTTAATTCTTGCTCTCTTGGATTTTGCAAATGTTCTTTTTGGAAAAGATCCAGCCGATAAACCTAAAAAATACTCTGAAAAAGTCTATAGGAATAGGCAGATATTTTCGACTTGCGTAGGTTTGGTTTTGCTCTTTACGGCTTTAGTGGAACTTATAGATAACCCGAGAAGTGGTTCAGGTCTTGTTTCTATGGAAGCTGGCCTGCTATGCGTATTATTCCCCTAATGAACGTTTGGAAATAGTTATTTCTGAAAAGTGTAATCTTAATTTGACAAAGGTCCCAAAATTTTCTCAATTTCGGTACCTTTTTATAATAAATACAAAAATGCACCTAATAGCTGATTTTTACTATTAGGTGCATTTAAATTATTTATTTAATTTTCTTAAAATGATTTATTTGACAGTTTTTTGCTTGGCGTTTTGCTGTACTTCTTCTGCTGTATTAATTGGGCTTAATTTAACACCAGCAATAAATTTGACATCACTTGCTTTTACATAGCCGTCACCAACATCAATTGAATCTGGTCCTCCACCACCTGGAAGGTCAGTGGCATAAAACTTATGACCTTTTAAATGGTAAAACAGTTCGGCTTTATTTTCAGCTGGCACCCAAATGTAAAGCAATTTATCTACCTTTAAATTTCCGCCTTGTTTCCTAATTCTTTGTCCTTTGTGATCTTGCTTGGTGCCATCGGCATTATAGACATCTATATCTTGATAAAATCTAATATAAGAATAGTGCTCATAATCATAGTAATGAGAAGGCAGATCTTTCTTAACTTTAACGTCTAAGCAATAGAGCCAATTATTCGTCCCTTTAATACGATAAATAACTGCATTTGGTATAGCTAATTGGCTAATTTCTTCAGCGTATCCTTGTTCTTCAGCACGATCGACTACGAAGGTAGTGCCTTTTTTTGCCTTTTTAGTAGTTTTAAGACCATTATTGATCTCATAAATTGGAGCACCACCATCTCTTGTTACTGTTGCGATCGTTTCTTCGGTGTTTGAAGCGGTGATTTTGCCCAAGTTGCTGGCTCTTACATATTGCTTTGCGGGACCACCAATGCGGTAATAGCGCAGACCGTTCTTAAACTTCACAGTACCGCCATAAGTTGTAATAGAAGCTCCCTTTCGAATTAAGCGGTAGTTAGCCCTGCGTGAGCTGGTAGCGTAAACATAGGAATTATGCTTAACTGCACGTTTAACACCGTCAATGTTATTAGCTTTGATAAATTGTTTTTTACCGCTAATTCTATAATATGGTGCGTATGGCTCAAAATCTAAGATAACAGGTTTTTTATCAACTTCAATCCGGCGAAAAGCTGGATACTTAGCATCTGCCTTTTGTCCATCCTCATCGTATGCTTGTGATGTATACATGACAGTTCTTATGGTGCTCGGAATCTTTGCCTGAACAGTATGGGCTTGATGATTAAATGTCCAAATTGCAGTAAGTCCTAAAAAACCAGCTGCTAAATAATGAGTAATTTTTTTATTCATATGTTTTAACCTCTCTTCTTCAAAAAATGCTATCTTTATTTTTGATTCTCTAATTTCTGCAATCAAAACAAGAAATTATATAATTTCATTCTGTGCTTTTCTTAACGATTAATGAAGTTAAAAAATGGTGAATTAAATTAGGCAAATATCTTAATAAAAATGCATCCAATAGCTGGCTTTTACTATTAGGTGCATTTAAATTATTTAATTTTCTTAAAATGATTTATTTGGCAGTTTTTTGCTTGGCAGCTTGACTTGCTTCTTCAGCTGTGTTGATCGGGTTTAGTTTTACGCCGTCAATAAATCTAACATCACTCGCTTTGACATAGCTATCGCCAAAATCTACTTCACTACCACCACTTCCGTCTGGCTTATTAGTGGCATAAAACCAATGACCCTTCATATGATAAAACAGTTCGGCTTTATTTTCGGCTGGCACCCAAATATAAAGCAATTTATCTACCTTTATATTACCGCCTTGTTTCCTAATTCTTTGTCCATTAATATCTTTCTTGGTGCCATCGGCATTATAGACGTCTGTATCTTGATAAAATCTAATATAAGAATAATGCTCAGAGTTATAAAAATGATGCGGAAGTTCTTTTTGAACTTTAACGTCTAGGCAATTGAGCCAATTATTCGTCCCTTTAATACGATAAATAACTGCATTTGGGATAGCCATATTGGTTATATCGTCGGCATATCCTTCTTCTTGAGCTCGGTCGACTACAAAAGTAGTACCTTTTTTAGCCTTTTTAGTAGTTTTGAGACCATTATTGATCTCATAAATTGGAGTACCACCGTCTTTTGTCACTGTTGCGATAGTTTCTTCGGTGTTTGAAGCAGTGATTTTGCCCAAGTTGCCGGCTCTCACATATTGTTTTGCAGGACCACCAATGCGGTAATAGCGCAAACCATTCTTAAACTTGATGGTACCACCATAAGTTGTAATTGAGGTTCCTTTCCGAATTAGGCGGTAGTCAGCCCTGCGTGAACTGGTAGCATAAACATAAGAGTTACGTTTGACCTTGCGTTTAACACCATCGATATTATTAGCTTTGATATATTGTTTTTTCCCGCTAATTTTATAGTATGGAGCATAGGGCTTGAAAGTTAGGATTAATGGCTTTTTTTCAACTTTGACCTGATGAAAAGCTGGATACTTAGCTTCAACCTTCCGTCCATCCTCATCGTATGCTTGTGACGTATACATAACAGTTCTTATGGTGCTGGGAATCTTTGCCTGAACAGTATGGACTTGCTGATTAAATGTCAGAACGGCAGTCAGTCCTAAAAAACCAGCTGCTAAATAATGAACAAGTTTTTTATTCATATTTTAACCTCTCTTTTTTAAAATTATTATCTTTTGCCATTGCTTTTATTTTGGGAACAAAAGCGCAAAACGAGACAATAGTAAAAGACAACTAATATAATAACTATTACTAATCATGTACCCCTTTTTATAATTATTGAAGATAAAAAATGATGAATTTAATTAAGGAAATATCTTAATATATAGGAAGATACTTAATTTTAAACTTACTCCGTTAAATTTATACGTATAATAAGAAACATGGAAGGTTTACTATATGACGAAGACCCCAAAATAAATTATCAAGATTTAATGAAAAGTCTCACTATGTTTAGGTGTTAAGTCCTATTTTTGCCTGTTTAGTATCGTACATGAATACCCTGCTTGCACGGCATTTTGGCTATTACCAGCCACCCACTTATTTTTGTCTCTTTTTATACTGCGTTACACTAAAGTAATAAAGCGCACTGAACAATAACGCAAACCCATAAACGTACTGTGTACTCATTGAGCCAAATGTTTGCACAATCCAGCTCCCCGCAAATGTACCTAACGGAATCATTAGCGAAAGTATGCTGTCGTTAATGGTGTCTATTCTACCCAAAACCGCGGCTGAGAAGCTTGTCTGAACCAAGACTTCAAAAACGGTGTTCATCATCGTGCCCCATAAAGACGATACACCCGCGTTAAATAGGGCAAGGTAGATATTGAACCGCACGACTAACGGTACCAATATCCTAAAAATGCCCGTGCCTAAAAAGCAGGCTGCAATAAAAATTTCCATTTTCTTCTGGCCCAGCTTAAAGCGTTGCACCAAAAAGGCACCGATAATGCTACCTGCGGAAGAAGCCATCAGCAATCCTCCATAGCCAATCGCGGAGTCATGGATATAGCTTTGCGCGAAATAAGGCAGCCCAATATCATAAATGCCAAAAAAGAAGTTGACCACACACAGGGGCAGAATCAATTTCAGGATATTCTTTTCCTCTTTTAAGGTGGTCCAACCCACCCGTAAATCCTTGAGATAAGAGCCAGAAAAGTATTCTTCGTTTTGCAAAAGATCTTTTGCAAGCACGTTTACCTGGATTTTAGCGTAGACAAACAGAGCCAAGCCGAAAATGATTGCTGATAAAACAATGGTCATGCTAATGGAAGTAGTAGCAATGATAAAGGTGGTTATGCCGTCCAGCACTAAATCCAATATCTTGTAGCTTACCTGAAAAAGGCCGTTAAAATGCAGCAGATCCTTCTTCTCAACCAGAACGGGCAGCAGCTTATATTCTGTGGGATAAATAATTGAAGACAGAATTGTTGACGCGCTGAACAATAAAAGCAGGAGAACATCAATTGTGATGTTGCTCTTTGCGACTTTTAAAATGAATACTACAACTAGACTAATTAGTGTCTGCAATATGGTTGAAAAGGCCAGCAGTTTTTTGATTGAAAAACTATCGATCAAAGGACCGAAGCCAAACGATACTATGTCTATCCCCGCCTCAATTGAAAAAAGCAAGGCAACCATTGCGGGCGAATGACTGGTTTCTTTGAAATACCAGAGAATCGCCATGTAAAACAGGCTGTCCGCAACATTGGTTGCTATTCGACCGCCTAATAACTTATACACATTTAAATATTTCTTTTTTAACACCACTTTTATAACCTTTTAAACTTAATAAATAACTGCTCATCACCTAGAAACGTTGGCAAGTAACCTGGGTGACCACCAATCCGCAATGCCTTCTTAACCTGTTTTTGCAGGGCATTTATATAGGTGGATTTAACCAGGCCAATTTTTAGCTGCCAGTATGCGCTTGATATCAAGTAGTTCATCTTTTATTTTTTTTGCCTTATTTAGCTTATTGGAAAATAGAGCAGAATAATATCTAGCCGATATTCTGTAAATGATAAATCTAGGACTATTCTTTAAATTATCAAGAAATTCTATTGCATTCTCGACATTGTTTTCTTTATTGAATCTTTTGTTATTCCTATATCTCCAATGTAAATAATTATTACAAATGTCAGCAAAACGTTCATTCATCGGGTCTGATATCGCATCTAACCTTTGAACTTTTTGAAAAAAAGAATTCATCATCATTTCCACAAAATCTTCAGGTAAAATTATGATAGCAGTACTAAATAAACTCAAAGTATTAATGTTAAAAAACCAATTTTCGGTTTCAGTTAAATTGTTAATTACTACTTTCTTAAAACTTTCATCCAATTCATTTATAGAGTCGTTTATATAAGCCATTGCAATTTCCGCACGGAGCTTAAGATTGCTGCTAACGTTACTTTTTATGATCTGCTTATAGCACACTTTCACCTCATTTTTATTGTGAGTGTTTATAGCGACTGTCATCTTTTGTGATAAATTTTGTTCGAGTCGAATCTTTTCACATGAATATGTGTCTTTGATTTTAAACAAGAAATTCTCTAAATTAATGTCATGCATCAATAATATTTCGAGCAAAAGATCACTACTTATTCTCCTTTTATTATTGACGATACGAGAATAGGCACTGGTAGTTATAATATTTTCAACCATTTCTGTTTCTGTTAAGCCAAGTTCCTCTTGCTCTTTTTTTAAAGCTTCACCTATTGTCATAATATTTATACCTAAATCAAATAATTTATACCTCTCTATTGCTTTTTTACCTTATGTTGGAAACTTCTCTTCTCGCTGGAAAAAGGAAATCTACCGCTAGGATCATCATTTCCAATAGATGACCTACATAGAAACCTGTAACCTGAGCTGAATATATTGCTGCAGGTATGCCAAAAATCGGCTTAGTTACACTACTCACAGCAAATAACCCAAGAATTCTAGTTTCCCCAAAAAACTTGTTTGGATAAAGCCTTTTTATGTAAAATACCTAAGTTCTGCAAGAAAAAATAGTACTATATATAATTTATCAATTAAATATGCAGTAACATTCTAAAATTCCTCAGATATTCAGATATATAGAGGTCCTTAGCAAATTTATTTATAGAATCTTTATTATTTCCTACAATTAGCACACTATGCCAATTATATATATCAACTATTTTTTTAATATAATAATTCTACAAAAATTTAACGTATAACCAACGCTTCACTATATAGAATTTGAATGAATGCGTATTGGGTTAGACCGCCAATTTCTTGTGCCTCTGCAATAACAACTTTTATTAATTCATTAGAGACTTTCATTGGCGTACCTTTTTTAAAAATTATACTTGTGTAAAGAACAGCTGGTCCGGCTTCAATTATTAATACATCATATTTTTTATTCATTTTGTGCCTATACCAAAAAATCAGATATAGATAATAAAACTATAAACTGATACTTCCAACTAATTGTAGTTAAATAAGATTTTTTCTGTTTAATTTATTTAGACAAACTAATGTTTTTTATTAGTAACCAAATCTTGACTAGATAATTTTATATGGTGATAGGCAGATTCATACCTTTTTTTATACTAGTCAAATCATTCAGAATTTGGTTTCTGTATATTTCTAATTTATCCATTTTTAGTCAATTCTGATTTTAACTTATAAAAAATCTTTTTTAGGAAAATTGATATTGTATAGTTCTCTATGGATAACATAATAAGCTCCAACGGGATACAGAAATACTGTACTGCCGTAAGAAATCAAAAAATTTTCATTATACCTAAATACCGCTTTATCATTTATTTAATTTAAAGCTAATTATTATATTAAACCAAATTGTATACATTGACTACCTTTTTGACTATAGTCAAATCAAATTGTGGTAACGTTACTTAACTCCTACATTGGTCAAAACTAGGCAAACGAATTAACCTGATAATACTGATACAATTTTATGGAACTAATGTCATAATTTCGTTAAAGGTTAAAAGCCTTGATTCTGACCTTAAGAATGAAGCGGTTGTGCCATTCAATTCCACTCTTCTCCTTCGAAGTGTAAAGGGTTCTAACTGGGCTAAATCCGTAAAACTGGGCAAAGAGAACCATTTAAATTTTTCAGCTGTACTAACTAAAGCCTTGAAAGCAGAATTAAATTTATAGCTAGAAACAATAAGTCCTGGAAGTTAAGTAACTTTCGGGACCTTTTTACAATTTTCTGGACTAATTTAAATAGCATAATACAAAATAATGCACCTAATAGCTGATTTTTACTATTAGATGCATTTAAATTGTGAATTTTTTCTTGACCGCTTTTGCTCAGCAGTTATAAACATATTTATGCTGTATTACTGAACTGCTTAACCAAAAATTCTAAAAGTTAGCCTTCTTCACGTACCGGTTCAGTCCGATGATGTAGTAATAACGACCTTTCCGCTTTACTGCACCACCATATGTTCTAACTTTGCGTCCGCGCTTCAGACTGGCATGTCTTATTTTCTTTGCTTTTTGATTATAGATGAGTGCATTATGCTTTAACTTACGCTTTTGGCCTGTAATATTAGTGGCCTTCACAAACGTATTATTATCTAAAAGATAATACTTCTGACCGTTTATGGTTTCGGTATCATAGGTAGTAATCATCTGGCCTTGCATAAGTTTGCCCGTTACCCGCTTACCGTTAATATCATAGAGATACGAATTATGCATTACCATTCTTTCAATCCCTTTAAGGTAAGTATAAGTTACAGTCTGAGGCTGGTAGCTGAAGAAGCCTGTCGAATTATAAGGTCTTGCCTTTAATAAATAACCAGCAAATTTCAGTTCTTGGGTAACATAGCCATCACCAACATTACCATTCAAGATTTTATCAGGTGTTAGTTTAAGGCCATTTTTATCTTCATAATGGACTCTGACCTCAGCTCCTGCAATCGGCTCTATAGTACCAGATGAATGACTTGGTGGTGTTGGCGTCGGAGTAGGCGTTGGCGGATTGACTGGTGGCTTAGGCTCATCAAAGTGTGTGCCCTCACGAACATAAGTATCCGCATCATTAGCTGGAACATATTTTGCCATTAACTCTTTCGAACTCCACCTATTTTTGCCTTTAGGCTCATTAAGTGTACCATCAGCAACATTGATCCAAGTGCCATCAGTATTTAATCCAGTACCTTTGACAATATTATCTTTACCTAGCTTTAACAAGTTTAAACTTTGCAAATCATTTAGCATATCGGAAATGTATATAATTTTGCTCATATCAAAACCGCTAATATCAAGCCTTTGCAACCGAAAATCATACTGAAACATCTCTTTCATATTAAAAACATTCGCGGTATTAAATTTACTGAGATCAAGCTCTGTGATATTCTCGCAGTCCATAAACATGTTATTCATTACAGTTACTTTATCAGTATTAAAGTTGCTAACATCAATTTTTGTTAAGCTTTGGCAGGCCCCAAACATATATGACATAGTCTTAACGTTAGCAGTTGAAAAGCCGCTAACATCTAGGTCTGTTAGGGAAAGGCAATTGTTAAACACCCCGTTCATATCAGTGACATTATCAGTTTTGAAACCTTCACCAAATTTAATGCTTTTTAGTGACCGGCAATTCTGGAACATGGTACTGATATTGGTCACCTTACTAGTTTTAAAGTTGCTTAAATCAATTGCATTTAAACTTCTGCATTCTTCAAACATGCCACTTAATTCCGAAACATTTTCAGTATTAAAGGAACTGACATCAATATTTTTAAGCCTAAAGCAACCATAAAACATGCTTGACATTGTCGTCACATTGGCAGTATTAAAGTTTTTTAGATTAACATCACTTAAATTAAAACATTTTGAAAACATGCTTGTCATATCAGTAACTTTACTAGTATCAAGCTTGTCCAAGCCGTCTATATTAGTTATATTATTAAATTCTCTAAATAGTTCACTGGCTGACCCGCCAAATAGATATCTGACTGACCCGCTAAGTGCCAAGGGACCCTGAATAACAATATGGTTAACATTTGCAGGATCAAGCCCTGCATCAGTTAAAGCATCTGCCAGCGGCTGCGGGTCATTAAAAGCTTTGGAGCTACCAGGAATAGTTAATGTTTTACTAGTCGAATCATAGCTAAGTGACAGTTCCCTAATATGATCAGTATCAGTACTATCATCAGTAGTGACCCATGGAACTGTCTGAATGTCTCTTGTTGCAATTTTCGTTTCTTTTGCTAAATTTGCAGGAGGTGAAGCCGATGCAAATATTGTTTGCGGTTTAATAATACTTAAACCTACCACAGTCATAGCAATAGTAGCTAAGTACGTTGTAAGTTTAATCCTAAAATGGTGTTTATTCATTATTCGTCTCCTTTAAGCAATATAATTTTACCTAACCAAAGTGTAGCATAAATAACATTTGTTATAAAGTATAATTTTTATATATAAATATATATATTATTATTATTTATTATTATTTTTTATATACAAAAATCACTGTTATCATATAGCATTAAATTAACTATACAGATATATACCAGTAATATAATGGAATGTCACCTTTTTTAAGCTAACATAAAAGGAGTAATAATGAATTTTCGTCTCGAACTTTTACCATAAAGTGACATGCTTTTTCTAATGACTGCTAAAGAAATTCATGCACCACTGGTAATCAAAGAGATAGTATCGGACTAATTCCAACGGATACTTAGAAGGCTTCAATCGCAAAATTAAATAAAGTGAGCGCACTGCATTTGGCTACACCAATTTTCACAATCTGCTAACTAAAACCAGATTGTTAGAAAATAAGGCAAAACGAACAGTATTTGACCAAGAACTGTTTTTGCCTTTTCTTTTCGATTTTAAAGCAATAGCAAAAGTTGCAATTTCATTTTGATCTCCCATGCTTAAATGAATGCTTCTCTTTCTCAAATGATACTCTATTTGTACTACTATTTGAGTATCACTTCTACTTCTTAGGTTCTTTTTAAATAATTTACTTGGCCGTATTTTATTCATAAATTATCAGCAAATTTGATATTTAGTGAAATTTGCAAAGTCAATTTATACGGTCATAATTTTTTTGTTGTTTTATGAGTTTTAATATATAAACGAATTAGCTATACTAGTGCATCTTTGTATAACTAACGCATTTCTTGTGTTACGATAGAATACAACGAAAGTGCTACAAGCGCTTTCAGATATTGATAAAAAGGGGATTTTTTCAATGAATCAAAAAGTAGTCATCATTGGTGCTTCTCATCCAGGTCATGAAGCAGCTATCGAGTTATTAGACAGATATCAAGATCTTGATGTCACTATTTATGAAGCAAGTGACTTTGTTTCATTTATGTCTTGCGGAATGAAGCTCTTTTTAGAAGAAAAAACTACCGGTCAAGACAATGTCCGTAATTTTTCACCTGCTGATTTAGAAAAATTAGGTGGTAAAATTGTCAATAATTCGCAAGCAGTTGCCTTAAATCCGGCGAATAAGCAAGTTACAATTAAAAATACCCAAACTGGACAGACTGAAGAAGTTAATTATGACAAATTAATCTTGTCTCCGGGAGTTGATCCACTCCAATTACCTGTTCCAGGGGCAGATTTAGACTATGTTTATTTAATGCGGGGCTATAGTTGGGCTAAAAAGATCAATGAAGCTCTTCATAATGATGAAATTAAAAATATCGTTGTGGTGGGTGCTGGTAACGGAATTGCTGCCGTTGAGGCAGGTGTTTTAGCTGGTAAAAACATGACCTTGGTTGATGCCAGCAACCATATTTTGGCTAATTATTTTTCAAAAGACTTTACCGCTGTTTTTGAACAAGAAATGCGTGACAAGGGTGTCGATTTAAAGCTTAATACAAAAGTTACTGGCTTTACCAATGATCACCTAGTCCAAACTGATCATGGTGATATTAAAGCTGATTTAGTTATCGTCGCTGCAGGCATTGTTGCTAATACTGACTGGCTTAAAGATACTATTAATTTAAACCAACGGGGTTATATTGAAACAGACGAATATTTGAGGACTAATCAAAAAGACGTTTATGCTTTGGGTGACGCTATTTGGCCACTATCAATCCCGGCTAATAAAAGAATGCCGATTCCATCGGCAGTCGCTGCTCGCCATGAAGCAAATTACTTAGTACAACATTTGTTTGAGCAAAAACCAAGCCGGTCATTCCCAGGTTTAGTTGGTGGCCAATTACTAGAATTTGGTGATGTACATGCGGTAGTTAGCGGCCTCCCACAAAAATCTGCTGAATTTGCCGGCATTAATGGTGCAACTAGCATCTACATCGATCATTTGCGTCCAGACTTTATTCCTGCAGATGATAATCCGTTAGGATATATTTCCTTAACTTATAATAAGGATACTCATCAAATTCTGGGGGGTGCAGTTATGTCTAAATATGACATCACTGCTCAAGGAAATGTTTTAAGTTTAGCAATTGGTCATAAATTAACGTTAGAAGATTTAGCTGAGCAAGACTTTTTCTTCTCACCAAGTTTTGATCGGCAATGGAATATCTTGAATTTGGCTGCACAACATGCGCTAGGTTTACACAAGTTTTAATTAATTTTGATAGGTGCTAAACCTTGTGAAATACCCATTATATTGTCCTACTATGTTTAGCAAATTTAATAAAGAAAAAGAAGTTTTGTAGCTCTTTTAAAAATAATTAGCCGCTTGATAAGCGGTAAGTTGATTAAGAAATAGAAGACTGTCTCTAACCTGCTAAAGTATGATTGGGACAGTCTTTTTTATTCTTAGAGTTACTACTGCTTGAAAATGACTAAAAAACCCTAAATATGATTTCATCATTTGATAAATTTTCACTTAATTTATATATGCCTTTACTTTTATGTTGTCTTGCTTCAATTTGATGCAATAAATAAACTTGACATCTTTTGTCTTGACATAGCCATCAACTACGTTTATCTGATTAACATTACCAGTCATATAAAATTTATGACCAGGTATATATTAAAATGATATATATATGATACAATTATTAAGAGGTGATAAAAATAAAAAAAAGTATTTATAAACTTATTTGGGAATTCTTTTCTTTTCTGATATTAATAATCTTTATAGGGTGGTTAATGGATCCCAAAAATACTTTTACAATGAGAAATATTGCTGGGTGTGTAATTAGTTCAATTATTTGGACGTTTGTTATGTATTTTTTTGAAGTGAAATCCAAAAATAAGGAAAAGGTTTAAAAAGTAAAACAGTGTAATAATTAGAATTCCTACAATAGCATGATATTGTACTAAGCCCCAAAAGTTGGATAACTTTTGGGACTAATTTTATGACAAAATTATCTAGAAAGTCATGAGGCACTACAGTTAAATTAAAATTCTATCTTGATTAACTTCACTATTCTTGGGAAGTTAATTTTTTATCTGCTTTCCAATTTAAATAGCTTTAGCTTATTTTCAATTCATTAATTAGTATTAATCTCTTTGAAAGCCTAACCGAAGACAGCTATACTGCTCTATAATGATTAGTAGATATTTAATCAATTTTTGAGGTGATTACATGAAATTAAATAAAAAGTTTGTTTATGGTTCTATAGCAAGCATTCTTGCTATTAGTCCTATGCTACCCGCAGTAATGCCAAGCAATACAGAAGTATTAGCTGCTAAGACTGATACTCTTACGTTAAATCATAATTCTTATGTTTATACGGCTCAGGGCAAGCGTACTTATTATAACGGTAAAGGAACATTGCGTATGGGCACCACTGTAAACGGTAGTGCCAAAACTACTTCTATTAATGGTAAAAGCTACTATCCTTTAACCGGTGGTGCCTACGTTAAGGCGGCTAATGTTGGTGTTGTCAACAAACA